>NZ_CP166961.1:1226364-1532955 GCF_041410465.1 Thalassotalea sp. 273M-4 | reverse complement strand
ATTAGGTGCGACTAAAATTGCCCTAGGTCATCATCGCGATGACATGATAGAAACATTATTGTTGAATATGTTCTTTAATGGTAAAACCAAAACCATGCCAGCCAAGTTAGTATCCGATAATGGCGAGCACGTGGTTATTAGACCATTAGCGTATTGCAAGGAAAAGGACATTAAGCAATATGCTGAGTTAAAACAATTCCCAATCATTCCTTGTAACTTGTGTGGAAGTCAACCAAACTTACAGCGTCAGAATGTCAAACACATGCTTGCTGACTGGGATAAGCACTTCCCAGGACGTGCAGAATCGATATTTACAGCCATGCAAAATGTGGTGCCGTCACATTTATGTGATCATCAACTGTATGATTTTAAGTCAGTCGACTTATCAACAGGAGTCGTTGCAGGTGGTGATATCGCTTTTGACAAAGAAACCATTAAGCCACCTCAAGTCAATACCTTTACAAGTAATACCGAATCGTTAAACATCGTCGACATTGTCGAAATAAAATAGTTAATTTCTGGTAAAATGCCGAAATATGTTGATAAAGTGCAAGCTTTTGTTACAAATAGCTATGCTTTTGTAGTTTTATTACTTAAAATACCGCCGAAAATTTCTTGAGGCATAAGCTAACGCTTATACCAAATCTGATTGAGTAATGAGCAATAATCATACTCTTATTGAGATAACTGATTGAAATTTTTGGGTGGGAGATTTGGGTAATATCTACAGGTGTATCCAAAATTCCTCTAAGTGTGTGTTAACACATTTCATCC
Source organism: Thalassotalea sp. 273M-4 (assembly GCF_041410465.1). Classification (NCBI taxonomy): domain Bacteria; kingdom Pseudomonadati; phylum Pseudomonadota; class Gammaproteobacteria; order Alteromonadales; family Colwelliaceae; genus Thalassotalea; species Thalassotalea aquiviva. Next base: position 1,532,181 of record NZ_CP166961.1, on the reverse strand, counting down.
CTGAATTTTTTCAGCATACGTTGCATAAAGTGTTTTCTTAAAAATACCTTATGCAACGCTCATTAACGCAGTCAGACTTGGTATCATGCCTTGTATATCAAACCTCGTTTTGGGATAAAATTAATGTTTGAAAAATTATTCAAGCTATCTGAGCATAATACCTCAATCAAGCAAGAAGTCGTCGCAGGCTTTACCACCTTCCTTACCATGGCATACATCATTTTTGTTAACCCAAGTATGTTAGCCATGACGGGTATGGACCAAGGAGCGGTTTTCGTAGCTACGTGTTTAGCTGCAGCAATCGGTTGTTTAATTATGGGTCTATACGCTAATTACCCTATTGCCCTTGCTCCAGGTATGGGCTTAAACGCATTTTTCACCTTTACTGTGGTAATGGAACTAGGTTATTCCTGGAACGTTGCACTAGGTGGTGTATTCATTTCGGGTGTGGTGTTCACTCTTTTAAGTGCTTTTAAAGTACGTGAATGGATCATCAACTCAATTCCTCATTCATTACGATTTGGTATTGCTGCCGGTATCGGTATGTTCCTAGCATTAATCGCGCTAAAGAGCTCTGGTATTATTGTCGCAAGTGACGCAACTCTAGTTACTTTAGGTGATATTACTGCGTTTAATTCGTTAATGGCGGTTTTAGGTTTATTCCTAATTGTTGGTTTAATTAGCATGAACATTAACGGTGCTGTAATGATTTCAATTTTAATTGTTACGACCTTAGGTATTGTTTTTGGTGATGTTAACTACAACGGTATCGTTTCAATGCCACCATCTATTGCGCCAACGTTTGCCCAATTAGATATTGCTGGTGCCTTTAATGTTGGCATGATCAGTGTTATTTTTGCTTTCTTATTCGTTGACCTATTCGATACCTCTGGTACTCTAATCGCGGTTGCACAGCGTGGTAACATGCTAGACAAAGAGGGTAACCTTCCTCGTCTTAAAAAAGCCTTATTTGCTGACTCAGGTGCCACTATCGCAGGTTCTTTACTTGGTACTTCAACAACCACGAGTTATGTAGAAAGTACCGCGGGTGTTGCCGCTGGTGGTCGCACTGGTTTAACCGCTGTTGTTGTTGCTGGTCTATTCATTTTAGCCTTATTCTTCTCTCCTTTAGCAGGTATGATCCCAGCTTACGCTACCGCAGGTGCACTATTTTTTGTTGGTGTTCTTATGGTTGCTGGCCTTGTAAATGTTAAATGGGACAATCTGTTAGATGCCGTACCTGTCGTGGTCATCTTAGTATCGATGCCATTAACTTTCTCAATTGCCGATGGTATTGCGTTTGGTTTTATCTCATACGCAGCAGTACGTATTTTCAGTGGCCGATTCTCTGAAATTAGCCCAAGTGTTTGGTTCTTAGCCGCACTATTTGTTGGCAAATTCGCCTTCATGTAACTTTTTCGGGCAGAACTTCTCTGCCCTTTTTTTCAAATTTTAAAAATCAAATTAAATAATAAAACAGGGATCACCATGTCTAAAATGTTTAAAACACTTACCGGTGCCGTGGTTGCGGCTGCGTCTTTAGCTTCATTAAACGCTAACGCGGAAATGTTCTGGAGCGACAATTCTATTTCTTACCTAGATAACCTAGGTCACTATGAAGTAGCAGCTAACGACAACATTTCTGTTGTTACTGTAGAGCACGCATCGGGTCACAATTGGGGCGATTTATTCTTTTTTGCAGACCGTTTAGACTTTAAAGCTGACACTAAAAATATTGCCGCAAAAGAAACTTACTCAGAGTTTTCTCCACGTCTAAGCCTTAGCTACGCGACGGGTAAAAAGCTTGAGTACGGTATCATCTCAGATCTATTTTTGGCGACAACATGGGAACACTCTACCTATGTTTCTGCAGCATTTAACAACAGTTTTGATAACTACCTAGTTGGTGTTGGTGCCGATCTTAAACTTCCGGGATTTGCTTATGCAAACATTAACGTGTACCAAGCAAATAACGAAAAAATGGATAACGACCAACAATTAACGTTCGTATGGGGTTACCCATTCAGCATTGGTTCAGCTGACTTTATGTTAGACGGTTATATTGACTGGTCATCAGCTGAAGCGCACGCGGCTGATTTTCACTTTAACCCACAATTACGCATGGATGTGGGTAAATACTTTGGTGTACCAAAGAAATTTGAAGCGGGTGTTGAATACTCATACTGGCACAACAAGTTTGGTATCCCAGGCCTAGACAACGAGTCTGTGGTTAGCTGGATGGTTAAAGTTCACCTTTAATCCACTCTAGTCTATAAACAAGACATAAGAGTCAAGTCTTTACCCTTAATGTAGATAATATTTTTGGTATCGGCATAATTAAAAGGGCTATGAAATAACATTCATAGCCCTTTTTTAATTTCTGCGTGCCATTTAGAAACGAACACAAAACCTGTTATAAAGCGCCAAAGAGAAACACGCATAATCAAAAAAATACATCGTCATCCCACCATATTTTGAAGTAGGCGCCAAAACACGGTGGGATAATGAAATGGACCCACCCTTTATAACGGCTATAACGGCTATAACGGCGTTATGTTTCTAGGTCTTTGTCGGGCTGAACCTCGCTCTTTGCACTCACAGTGTTAATTAAGCACTACACCCTTGGCTGATACTAGTTGCAGTGCCTTCTTGCTCGACCCAATAATAAACGGACATACCTTCTCGTTTTTTACGAATGATATAAGTTTCACCTGGCTCTGCATTAAAACGAACACAACCTTCTGATGATAATTGTCCTTGGTAGTAATCAACCTTCACTTCGTTAAATCCTGCAATGATCTTGGCTTGCTCTGGGTAACCTTTGAAAAAATCACCTGCTGCCTGACCATTAATAGTGTTTATATACAAACGCTCATCTAACCCTACAAATATCCCATGAGCATGTTCAGAGTCAGCTTTAAGGAATGCCATGTTTTTTGCTGTCAAACCTTGTGGCTCATAGATATCTGTTGAAGCACACCCTCCCAGCAAGATTAAAGTTGATAGAAAACTTGCTGTAATTATTTTTTTCATTTCCTAACCCTGTTTAAAATACTTATGTTTCTTAGTAGAGCCAAGCATCCGTTTGCTACTACTTATTAATCAATAACTTACGATATTTAACTGACAGGCGCAAATATCACAAAACATTTTTTTGAAATTCTAACGCTACTGCCAAAAAATGTTAACTCAGACACTGTTTTGCAAGTATCACCTGCTTGCTTTAAAGACTCATGAAATAGGATAACGTGATGTATAGCGATAAAAGCTAAAAATAGTGTCTGATCAGTTTGATTTTTTCATCGTTAAATTCGAACAAGGTGACCAGCTTTTGTTTGCGACTATTTGCATCCACATTACCTTGTGGGTCTATACATGGGTGCAAATACTCAACAGTCACAGCATTTAAGCCTTCTATGATGTTTGATATTTCAATATCGCACTTGCCGTATTTCCCTAAGTAGTAAAGTAAACCTGCCTTATATTCTTCTTTCGTTTGCACAGCATTGAAGCTAGGGTGTTCAAACGTCGCATCATCCGTTAAAAGTGACAGCAGATTTTCGACATCACTCTCTTGAGAGTGTTTATGTTCAACGGCTTTTTGAGCATCAAAATATTCATTCACTTTAGTTGTTAAATTTTGCGCATAGCCAGCACTTGGTAGTAACAATAACCCCATTATTGCATATTTTAAAATCATATTTCCCTTACCTATAACCTATCTTTGAGTTGGTTGTTAACTGCCTCTTGCTCGCTCTCAACCAGCCTATAGTATTAACTTAAAATCAATACGTTACGCTATTTAACCAGCATAAGCAAATGCGCCATTTCAAATCAAATTATCGCGATTCAAGCGCTATTCACTCTTAGTGCAACGAATGTTTGTGCAAAAAAAATCCCATAGATACTGCATTTTATGGCCAACATATATGGGATTTTCGAAGAGAATATTTACCCCTAAAGTACAGCAAAGGACTTACGTGCAAATTCTTTTGCTACGGGGTTATGATAAATTGGTATTAGATTATTTTTCCATCCAGGGCGCGATGACCAAGGGAGGCTGATTAAATTCAAGCGCAATATCAGTAGCATCAAATTCCTCGGGCAATGCTAGTTGACATGTCGTAGCACTGCATTGAAGCAAAGACTTAATGCTTGGGTCGACAAAATCAAGATGATTGTTGGCGTCCAATTCAAAATGCAAACCTTGTAAATTAGGCATCATAAACCACAGAAAAGAACCAAACTCATCGACCAATTCCTGCATTTGCTCTTTTACTTGGGTTAAGTCGTTAAAGCTAAACGCTTTTTGCTCTTTATCTTTAAATTGGATTTGCATCTGTAAAGTACAATCCTGACGAGGGTCTTGTTGTTGTACTTGTAAGTAACCAAAATTGTCATAGTGCGCTTGCGAATAAGGGACCAAAATTTGATTATCGATACCAATATCAACGTTTTGTGCAGGCATACCTTTTGCAAGAGCCCTAACGTTTTTAAGCTCACATCGTTGACGCGTATGATTGTCAACGAGATAAAAGCCCATGGTGATCAAATCAAGTTCATTATCGTTAATAAGCTTTAAACGCTTGTAAAAGCCCTTATATTCAAGTTCAAGTCCGATGGCACTCATTGGAGTTACCAACATAGCAAGCGCTATACTGGCGCTGGCAAAAACGTTATGTATTTTCATATTATATTAATTATGTATCGATTTAGGTTTTGATGAAACGGGCATTGTGACGAAGCATTGTATTAATTTCGACAATGTAATCCATACCACGCTCTGAGTAAGGTAATAAACCCGTGGCCAAAATGTCAGCCTGAAGTTCGATGTTGTTTTCACGCAGATCGACTCTGATCTGTCGAAACAACGCATAGGCATTGTGGGTATTAATGTTTAGAAAGTAACGCGCCACCATCTGATCTACCGACTTAAACGCAGCCACTTCATGATTTAATCCACTTTCTCGCCCTTGCGGTACCAAACCACAGCCTTTTTTAAAGCACCACATACCAAAAAAGTTTAACCCTAAGCGAGCAAAACGAGAACTCCCCCAAGCAGACTCATTGGCAGCTTGCACTAAGACCAATTCGGTAGGAATGGCGTCTACTCTAGTCAGCAACTGGCGTACTTGTTGCTGTTTATCAAGAGATGGTGACACCGAATAGGTATCGGCCAACTGAGTTAACGCAAGCTGCTGTGGCGCTGAAAGCGCTTTACCATCATCAAGCAGTTGCTGTATTTTGATTAACTGGGCTCGGAAAGTTAAGATACGGGCGTTTTGAGCTTCAATTGCCGGCTTTATAAAATTAAAAAACCGACTCTTTTTTTCATTTGGATCTTTAATTGCGCCAAAATCCGGTAAATCGACGTTGTGCTTGGCTAAACCTTGTTGTGCTTTGGACTTAATTGTACCTTTACTGGCGCGGATCTCAGATTCGCTTTGATACAAAAATGGCGCAACAAGCATGTACGCAAAGAAGGCAGCAGCGACGAATTTCACCAAAATTTTAAACATAAATACCTCTTAGGCAGAAAAATAACTGTCTGGTGATTGTGTACCTTTATCGGAAGAAACCACCTGCATTTTTATGCCAAAAATTTCTCTATATAAAATACCTTTGACGTTATAAAACATCGGGGCCAGCCAAAGCATGGCGACACAAAATAAAGGCATAGCAATGATACTGGGCACACCAAAAGCCCATGGTAAAATCGATAAACACAACAAAGCAAAAAGCATTGCGTATATTTTAAATAAGTTAAACCACTCAAATCTTGTTGCTTTTAAAGACAATATAATCGCTTGCACAGGCGACATCTGTTTTTCGATGATCAATGGAATGGTGAGCGACAAAGCCACCGTTAAGTAAATACCAGGCAAAATCAAATAAAAACCAAGAGAGGTTAAACTTGAAACAATCACCGCCGCTAGGGCGATAAAGGCACTGCGTTTTAGGAAAGCAAAAACAAAGCCTGTACGGGTTTTGATCCCAACAGAGTGAGACACGCCCATCATCTCAACACCAGCAATAAATGGGTATAACACCACTGTTGCCAATAAATTGATGATCCATTGTTTTTGTGGATCGGCAATAACCGCTTCGGCTCCGCCCATATATTCAAAAGCAAAAAACGATAAGATCATACCAATTAACAACACCAATAATAAACCCGAGATAATCGGTTGCTTATTGGTCTTCGTTAAGGTCCAAGCTTCTTTAAGGACCGACTCTGGGCTAATTTTATACTCTCCGACCAATGCCTTTTCGACACTGCCGCCTATTTCAATATACTTTTTTGGTTCCACGAAACATCTTAAAAATCAGAACAAATTTAGACGATTATAAAACATCTGGCGACATAACTCACCCCAGATTTTTTACTTAGCCACCGAAGGCAATATTTAATGCTAAAAATATCAAGACCACGCCCATTAATCTGTCGATAATATAGCCCTTTGAAATGACCCGTTTTTGTAAATGATCGGTGGTAAGCAAATAAGAAATAAAACAAAACCATAGCCCAGTCGCAACGGCCATATACAGACCATAAACCGATTGCACAACAATTGGTGTTTGCGATGAAATAACTAACGAAAACAAAGACACAAAAAACAAGGTCGCTTTTACATTCAAGCCATTAACGAGAAAGCCCGTTAAATACGCTCGGACTAGAGTTTGCGGTTTTTCTGCGATACTCTGATTATCGTTGCCAGGAGTTTGTGGCTTAGCCATTATGCCCATAACCCCTAAATAGCCAAGATACGCAGCCGCAATGTAGGTTAAACCTTTAAATAAAGTTGGCGAGCTATGAATGAGTAAGCCAATGCCAATTAATGAATAAGTGACGTGCAATAATATGCCGGTGCCAATCCCCGCACTGGTGAGTAAGGCGTGTTTACGACCTCGGCCAAGGCTTTGTTTTACCACTATGGCAAAATCGGGGCCTGGGCTTGCCACCGCCAAAAAATGAACCACCACAATAATGACAAATTCGTCCCAATACGGCATAAAATCCATGTTATTTATCCTCTGTCCTTGTGTGTTGTTTAAAACTTAATAATAAAGATTGAAAATATTCTGCGCCTAACTCTTGGCTCAGTTTGATATTGGTATCCGGTATGCCCTCTGGATCGGGATGCGCTTTAACCGCTCTTTCCATGTCATCTTCCCGAATAAGGTGCAACGTTGGATAAGGCGAGCGGTTCGTAAAATGACTGGCATCGTGTTGTGGCACCCCCTCGAAAACGTAATTTGGATGAAATGTGGCAATTTGATAAATGCCTTCATACCCCAAACTTTCAAGTAATGCCTGACTCATATCCACCAAATCTAAGAAATCATAAAAATCGTTAAAATGCTCAGGAAATATCACCAAACTGGTGGCGATTTTAGGGTTATTATCGAGCACAACAAATTGTTGTTGTAATTGCTCTAGGGCTAACGCCATAGAATGTTGACGGATCACTGGGTAGGCGATGGTATTTTGCACAAATTCTTTTTTGGCAAACGGACAAAAATTCAGTTTAATAATCACCTGTTCTAGCCAAAGCTTAGTTTGAGCAACGACAGCACCGTCTTCGCTCTGGCCTATTTTGTTCATCATCTTAATTGCCCCACAGACAGTGTCTTGTATTTTATCATCCATACGTTAATTCATTACCAATTGGTGTTTCTTTTAAAAAAATATTATTCGCAGTTTACCTTAGAAGTGAATGAAATCATCGGTTTATTTTACATTACAAAAATATCTTAGCTTTACAGCAAAATGCGCATCTGTTTTACTAATAAAAAAGGGTTATTTGTATGCTTCGTTTTCTAACACACACCTTTGACCGATTGTTGTTTGTAGTCAATTTTATTGTTGCGGTTCAACTGCCCTCGTTTATCGTACAATATAAACAGCGTTTGGGCGGTCACCTTGATGAAGTAAGTTATCAACTCAGTCAATTTCAACACATTGCCGATAACCAACACAATGGTGACTTACAACAACTGTTAAAACGCTACCAAGGGAGTATTGACCCAAGTATTAATCAGACGGCTGAATTACTGGCCCAACTTTTGGCAAGGGTTGACGCATTATCGAAACAGCTAAATGCGCTTAATAACAGTGATTATTTAAGCCAAATTTATCATTTCTTTAGTCAATTTGACGCCGATATCGTTTTGGCCACCGCATCGCACTATCGTTTAACCATTCCACTTGAGCTTAATGCATTGTTAACGGGACTTATTGTTTCAACGGCATTTAGTTTGCTGCTATTTAGCGGCCAAGCATATTTTAAGGCCAAAGCTTATAACAATCCAAACATGCAAAAAAACTGATATTGCGCCGTAAAAGAAAACGAGGTCGGCAGGGTAATATTTAATAGCACCACAGGAGTATGCGGTGCTAGTTATTTGGTTTAATCAATCTTGCTCACTAAAAGCTTATCAACTCGAAACGCATCAATATCCACCACTTCAAATTGATAGCCAGCATACACCACCATATCCGTAGGTTTAGGTACTTTTCGAAGAAGGTACATCACAAAGCCTGCAATGGTTTCATATTGAGAGCTGTTAGGAAATTCTTCAATATTCAGTGCTTTCATTACATCCGTGATTGGGGTTGCTCCATCAATTAACCAAGAGTGATTGTCTCTAGCAATGATCTGCTCATCGACATCGTGCATTGCCCAGGTGCCCATAACAGCGCTCTGCAAATCATTGCTGGTTACGACCCCAACAACCAGGGCATATTCATTCATGATCAATGCAAAGTCTGTGCGTTTTTCTTTTAAATGATCCATCGCTTCAGCCAAATTTAAAGTATCTGGCAACATTGGACACGAATGCACCATGTGTTTATCACTTAAATCAACCGATTTGTTATTAATTAAGCTAATGAGTATTTCTTTGGCATTAACATAGCCTTTAATATTATCTAACTGACCTTCACATACCAAAAACTTAGAATGGGGTTGCTCACTGATCTTGCGTTTTATCTCTTCTTCACTATCGTTGGTAAGAAAATACACAATACTTTCTCGTGAGGTCATCGCAGATGTCACTGGTATAGATTGCATTTCAAAAACATTTTCAATCATTTGCTGTTCTTCTTTGTCAAGAACCCCAGCTTCTGCCCCGGCATCCATCACTGCGTAAATATCATCCGTTGTGATTTCATCATTACGAACTGTCGGTGCACGAACAATAGCCATGATCCCATCCGCCATAATGTTAATAAACCAAACCAAAGGCTTAAGCACACGAATGCACATTAACATTGGACCTACGAGAGCCATTGAAATTTTTTCAGGTATCGCCATCGCAATACGCTTTGGCATTAAATCCGCAATTAAAATAAACAAAAAGGTGACCAAAGCAAATGATAAGAAAAAACTGACTTTGCTTAACCACGGATCAGTCAGAAAATTTGACAATAAGGTGGCAATATACGGGGTAAAAGCTGACTCACCAACAATACCACCTAAAATAGCAACCGCATTTAAACCAATTTGAACAACGGTGAAAAAATTGCCCGGTTGCTCTTGTAACAACAATACCTTTTCTGCGCGCAGATCGCCTTCTTCAACCAATTGACGTAAACGCATTTTACGCGCCCCTGCCAACGATATTTCAGACATAGAAAAAAAACTGCTTATTGCAATTAATGTAAAAATTATGAACAAGTTTTCGATTAAACTCATATTGCACCAATACCTTTGTAAGGCATATAAATATTCTTCAGTGGATAAACAACGATTTATTACATAAGTAAGCCGAGCTAAACGTTTTACTGCCACTTGTAAATGACTAAACATAAAAATCAGTTATGACGAACATAAATAGGCACCAATAACGGTGAATGTGACGTATGTCACAATAACTGATTCAATTTCCCTAAAATGAGGGGCGGCAATACTACCACATGCTTACTTTAAAACAATGTTTATTTTTTAATCGATTTGTTAAAGTTTGCATCGTTTATGGCAACATTTCAGTCGTGTGTCTTTGGCCATAAAATAAGGGTTATTTACAACCAATTTGGCCGGTGTCGTTACTTTATTAAGGCCAAAAAAAAAGCTGCACAACGGCAGCTTTTTTAACTCTAAACATCTGAAACAATTACTTGTCTTTATTAGCTTCTTCAACCCGGTTTTTTAACTTTTGGCCTGGTCTGAAGGTTACAACTTTACGAGCAGAGATTGGAATATCTTCACCCGTTTTAGGGTTACGTCCTGGTCGTTCATTCTTAGTACGAAGGTCAAAATTACCAAATCCTGATAATTTAACTTGCTCGCCACTTTCTAAACATGATCTGATTTGTTCAAAAAACTCTTCAACCATCAGTTTTGCATCACGTTTACTCAAGCCAAGCTGCTCGTATAAGTGTTCTGATACTTCTGCTTTAGTTAGCGCCATAAAATTAGTCTCTTAAAGATGCATCAAACTCAGATTTCAATGCGTCAACTACTTTGGTAACCACATCATTGATATCTTTGTCCTCAAGTGTTCTGGTGTTATCTTGCAGAGTCAGAGCGATTGCCAGACTCTTAAATCCAGGTTCAATACCTTGTCCTTGGTATACATCAAACAATTCTAGGCTACATAGGTGATTTGTGCCAACCTTTTCAATGAGTTGTAGAACACTTTTTGCACTTACCTTTTCATTCACCACTACCGCTAAATCTCGGCGGTTTGAAGGGAACTTAGAAATCTCACTTGCTTGAGGAATTTTTTGAGTCAAAATTTCGCTTTGTAATAATTCAAATACGAAAGTTCGACCGTTTAATCCTAGCTTACGCTCTAACTCAGGATGAATGGCACCAACATGCCCAACTAAAGTATCACCTTTGTAAATTGCGGCGGTTTGCCCAGGGTGTAATGCTGGTACATCGGCGGCTTCAAAGTGATATGCTTTGGCATCGGCAGTAAGGGCTAATAAGGCTTCAACATCACCTTTGGCATCGAAGAAATCCACCACTTGTTTTTCCATTTGCCAATGTTCGCCATTACGTAAACCCGTGATCACACCAGAGAGCATGGCTTCTTGACGGACACCATTTTCAGCGTCACTGTCTGGAATAAAACGAAGACCGCTTTCAAATAAACGCACACGTGGTTGCTGACGATTTTGATTATGTACCACCGCTTGCACAAGACCGGTAAAGTGGCTTAAACGCATCACCGACATTTCCGAAGAAATTGGGTGTGGTAAAGTTAACACGTCTTGCTCTGGGTGCAGTAACGATTGAACTTTAGGGTCAACAAAGCTGTACGTAATGGCTTCTTGGTAACCACGATTAACTAGGGCATTGCGAAACTTACTAATGGTTAACTGCGCTTCTTTATGCGCACGCATCGACAGTGTAGCCACTGGTGCAACATTAGGAATATTGTTATAACCGTATACTCGAGCTACTTCTTCAGTCAGATCTTCTTCGATAGAAATATCAAAGCGATACGCTGGTACCGTGGCTGTCCAAGTGTCGTCATTAAATTCAACGTTCATACCAAGACGGGTTAAAATCTCGGTAACAGTATTGGTTTCAATGTGAATACCAATGCGAGAGTCTAATTTTCTACGACGTAACGTCACTTGTTTTGCTTGTGGCAGATGTTCTTCACTTACCGCTTCAACAACAGGACCAGCTTCACCACCAACAATGTCTAACAATAAAGCTGTCGCGCGTTCAATCGCTTGACGTTGTAATTGTGGGTCAACACCACGCTCGTAACGATGTGAAGCGTCTGTGTGTAAACCGTATTGACGGGCTTTACCTAAAATCGCTAACGGCGCAAAAAATGCACTTTCTAACAAAACATCTTTGGTGTGTTCGGTAACACCTGAATTAAGACCACCAAAGATACCAGCCATAGCCATTGGTTTCTGATCATCGGCTATCACCAAAGTTTGCTCTGAAAGCGTAACTTCGTTGCCATCTAATAGCGTAAGCTTTTCGTCTTTATTGGCAAAACGAACATTAATACTGCCATCAATTTTGGCTAAATCGAACGCATGCATTGGGTGACCAAGCTCTAATAAGACGTAGTTGGTAACATCGACAACCGGATCGATAGAACGAATACCACAACGACGTAGCTTTTCAACCATCCACAATGGCGTTGTGGCCGTTGGGTTAATGTTTTTAAGCACCCTTGCAAGGTATCGTGGACATGCTTGACCAGCAATAATGTTCACATCACGCTTGTCATCAATACTGGCATCAACGTCGATAATTTCAACATCATTTACCGCCATGTTGTTTAACACACCAACTTCACGAGCCAAGCCTTTAATGCCTAGACAATCACCACGGTTAGCCGTTAAATCGACATCAATAGTGACATCGTCAAGATTTAAGTATTGACGAATACACTGACCTACCGGAGCATCTAAAGGTAACTCAATAATACCATCAGCACTATCCGCTAAACCAAGCTCAGACTCAGAACACAACATCCCATGTGATGGTACGCCGCGCAGTTTGGCTTTTTTAATTTTAAAGTTACCCGGTAATACCGCGCCAACTTTTGCAACCGCAACTTTTAACCCTAAACGACAGTTTTTGGCACCACATACGATATCAACAATTTCATCGCCAACATTAACTTTTGTTACTTGTAATTTGTCTGCATCCGGATGTTGACCACATTCGATTACTTCACCAACAACCACATTGGTAAATTCACCGGCGACGGCTTCTGCGCCATCGACTTCAAGGCCAGCCATAGTAATTTGATGGGTTAATTCGTCAGTTGAAATCGCAGGGTTTACCCACTCACGTAACCAAGATTCACTAAATTTCATTATTGGCTTTCCTACTTAAACTGTTTTAAGAAACGAAGATCGTTTTCAAAGAATGAACGCAAATCGGTTACGCCATAACGCAACATTGATAAACGCTCAACACCCATACCAAACGCAAAACCGGTGTAAACTTCTGGATCAACACCAACACTGCGCAGTACATTTGGGTGTACCATGCCACAGCCTAGTACTTCTAACCATTTGCCGTTTTTACCTTTAACATCAACTTCCGCTGATGGTTCGGTAAACGGGAAGTAAGATGGACGAAAACGAATCTCTAAATCTTCTTCAAAGAAGTTATGCAAAAAGTCATGCAAAATCCCTTTCAGATGAGTAAAGCTTACGTCTTTGTCGACCATTAAACCCTCAACCTGGTGGAACATTGGGGTATGTGTTTGGTCGTAATCGTTACGATAAACACGCCCTGGAGAAATGATCCTAAGTGGTGGCTTCTCTGTTTCCATGGTACGAATTTGAACACCCGATGTTTGGGTTCTTAATACCAACTTAGGGTTAAAATAAAAAGTGTCATGATCGGCACGCGCTGGGTGATGAGCCGGAATATTTAACGCATCGAAATTATGAAAATCATCTTCAACTTCTGGACCCGCTTTTACTTCAAAGCCTAATTCACCAAAAAAGCTTTCAATTCGTTCAATTGTACGGGTTACTGGGTGCAAACCACCATGTTCCATGGTTCGACCAGGTAAAGTCACATCAATGGTTTCACCAGCAAGTTTTGCTTTGATTTGCTCTGCACGTAAAATTTCACCACGTTGGTGAATTAATTTTTGCACTTGTTGTTTAGCAACATTGATCAACTGCCCTGCTTTTGGGCGCTCTTCAGGACTTAATTTACCTAAACCCTTTAATTGTTCAGTCAATTTGCCTTTTTTACCTAAAAACTCGACCCTTACCAGATCAAGAGCAGCAGGTTCTTCTGCGCTTGCAACCGCTTGTTCAGCTTGCAAGATAATATCATCTAAATTCATAGTCTCCTCGGGCGAAAGTGAATTCGCGATTGACTTTTATTATCGGCAAAATTCTTGGTGAATTAGCCCAGATACAAAAAGGGATAATTTTACAGAAAAAATTATCCCTAACATAGTGTAAAGTTTTATTTTTAGCAGATTTTTTTGGATTCTTTAGGTAATTGCTAACACCACCCAAAAAAGTGGTTAAAAATAAACCACCCCAGCATCCTTTGACCGCGTATTAACGAAATAATACCGACTCTTTATTAAACCAATGCACACAAAACATTATGGTTAGTAACGCAAATACCCCAGTTGAGCCGAAAATCACAATGAGATAAGTGTAGTCGATAGTACCTTTTAACAACTCTTTAATTGCCAATGCCACGTTAGAAATAGGCACCATTGACCAGCCAAAAGTAAGGCTACTTCCTGGCAGCATCGCCACAATAACGGGCATGAACACCACCATGGTCAACGGCCCCATGTAGTTTTGTGCTTCTTTGTAGCTTTTAGCGTAAATAGATATGGCTAACGAACTGGCCGCAAAAATGGCTGAAACCGGCACGAGCAGTAATACAATTAAAATATAATCGTACCATTGCACTGACGAAAGCACTTGTGAAACCAAACCAAAATTAAGAACTTTACCAATAAGGTATGACCAAAACACCATACTAAAAATGGTAATAAGCGCCGTCATTATTGCGGTAGTGGTACTGCATAAAAACTTGCCCATTACCAAAGCAAAGCGTGACACGGGCGTTAACAATAAGGTTTCTATTGTACCTCGTTCTTTTTCCCCTGCCCCCAAATCAATGGCGGGATACATAGCGCCGGTTAAACACAAAGGGATCAAAATATAGGGGATAAAGCCACCGAGTTTTTCACCAAAGCTTTCTCTGTCATCGGCAGTATCTATATATTGATAGGCAACGGGTTGACGAAACGCTTGATACTCTTGTTCGAGCATGTTGATTTTGTCTAATTTTTGCTTCTGTAGATTGTCGGTATACTGGTTGAGTAACTTGTCTATCTTTGCTTGTGTTGCTTCAAAAATACTCGAACTGTTTGAATATACCTGCCAATGACTTTTTTCTAACGCCGCTATTTTTTCTTGGTGATTAGGGTCTAAAACCAACACCAGATCAACCTCTTCATTTTGAATAGCCGCGCGTATTTGCTCTTCGCCGGCAAGTGTTAGATCGAGTTTTTTAAAATCACTGTGGTAAAACACAGTTTCAGCGAACTTTGGCGCCGCGTGTTCGTTGATGATCACATAACGAATTTCCTTCTGATGCTGATCAAGGGCAAATTTAGCCCCAATAAAGCCCACAACCCCAAATAACACAGGAAATACCACCATTGGCAACGCCATGATAAAAAAGAGTGTTTTACGATCTCTTAGTAACTCCCTTAATTCTTTAACAAATACTAGCCACATCAGACTTCGCTCCTTGGATGATATTCATAAATGCTTTGCGTAAATCGCCACTTTCGGAATGTTGTTGAAAATCGCTTAAGCTGCCATTAAAGCAACTTTGTCCTCGCTCTATCACCGATACTCTGTCGGCAAGTAAGGCGATTTCATCAAGATGATGGGTTGAAAAAATAACTGCAGTACCTTGTTCTCGCATTTGTTGAACAAAATTCATAATGGTTTCGGTGGCCATAATATCAAGACCGGTTGTCGGTTCATCAAGAATCAATACTTCGGGGGAATGAATAACGGCGCGGGCTATCGATACCTTTTGCTGCATCCCAGTTGAGAGTTGTTCAACCCGCCTATCTAAATAATCCACGATGCCAAGTTGTTGATATATTTGCTCACCTTTAACGGCTAAATCTTTTTTACTGACCCCGTGTAAACGGGCAAAAAATTCAACATTTTCTTTGGCTGTTAGGCGTGCATAAAGACCGGTTTTTCCAGATAAGAAACCAATCTTTTGTTTCGCCAATAACGGTTTTTTCAACACGTCAACACCGTTTACCATAACCGCACCAGAGTCGGGTTTAAGGGCTGATGACAATATTCTTAACGTCGTAGTTTTGCCGGCACCATTAGCGCCAAGCAAACCTAATACTTCGCCTTTACTGCAATGAAAACTGACATTCTTTAAGGCGTGAAATTGCCCCCCTTGCTGCCTTGGATCAAGATCCGATTTTTTCTTCTTGTTATTTTCCGCTTTTGCCGCGAACGACTTGCTGAGATTTTCTACTGAAATCATGTTTACTCTTTCAACCCACTTAGATGATAACTAAGTTACTCATTTCGCTAATATAAAGTAAATACTTAGACGATATTATTTTTTCCATTTTATCTATTAAAAGGAGAGATTTCATAACAATATCTTTTAATTAATACCCGACAAAGGTACATTATGGCGGTTAGCAAAATAGGAATTAACAATGATAAAAAACATTTTTCTTAAGGGAGTTGTGGCCACCACGGCCTTGGTTATCTCATCACAAGCCGTTGCTCAAACCTACCAACAGGCTTATGACAGTATTTCAGATAAAGCGTTGCATAAACATGTCAAAGTGCTTTCTTCTGATCAATTCGGAGGGCGTTTACCAACCACTGACGGTGAGAAAAAAACTCTCGATTATTTAATTTCACATTTTAAACAAGCAGGATGGCAAGGGGCTAATAACGGTAGCTTTTTACAGCCTGTTGAATTATCTGAAATCTCCGCAAGCAGCGACATGTCACTTGTGGTAACAGGTAATGAGCAAACACAAGAGTTTGCTTATGTTGATGAAATGGTGTTGGCGACATCACGAGTTAGCACGCTTGAAAAACTTGAAAATTCTGACATCGTTTTTGTTGGTTACGGGATCAATGCCCCTGAGTATGACTGGAATGATTACGCAGATATTGATGTTAAGGGGAAAACCGTTCTGATGCTGGTTAACGATCCAGGTTTTGAAACACAAAACCCAGATTTGTTTACCGGCAGTGCGATGACCTACTATGGTCGTTGGACTTACAAGTACGAAGAGGCAAGTCGTCAAGGCGCAGCTGGTGCAATTATCATTCATGAAACCGCCCCGGCCTCTTATCCGTGGTCAGTTGTTACCAATGGTTGGACTGGTCCACAATACGGACTGTTCGCTGAAGATGGCAATAAAGGTCGAGTTAATGTCGAAGGCTGGGTTACAAAAGACACCACCGAAAAGCTGTTTAAGCAAGCGGGTTTAGACTTTAGCACGTACAAAGAAAAAGCGATTAAAGGCCCAATCAGCAAAAGCCTTGGCCTAAAAGCTAATGCCACTGTAAAAAGCACTATTAAGAACTCAACGTCGAATAACTTTGTCGCCACCTTAGCTGGTAGTAAAACCCCTGACGAGCACGTATTACTAACAGGTCATTGGGATCATATTGGTACCGATGACTCGCTATCTGGTGATAAAATTTATAATGGTGCGCATGATAATGCCACCGGCATTGGCGGTATTATTGAAATCGCCAAAGCGTTAGGCCGACTTGATCAAACCCCAGAGCGCTCGGTAACTGTGGTTGCTACCACAGCCGAAGAGCAAGGCTTATTAGGCTCTAAGTTTTATGCTGAAAACCCACTTTATCCGTTAAATAAAACAGTGGCTGTGTTTAACCTAGACAGTTTAAACATCTTAGGTCAAACAACGGACTTTACGGTTCGAGGTAAAGGAAAATCACAAGTTGAGGATTACCTTGAGCGCGCGGTTAAAACGCAAAATCGTGTATTAGCACCAGGAACAAATCCTGCCGCCGGCAGTTACTACCGTTCTGATCACTTCAACTTTGCCAAAGTTGGGGTGCCTGCTGTCTTTGCTGGTGGTGGCGTAGACCCTATTAATGAAGAAGTTGCGGCCTATCGTGAGAAAATGTTGCCAGAAATGCGCCGTTGCTATCACCAATTATGTGATGAGTACAACCCACAGTGGAATTTTGCGGGGGCTATTGCCGATTTGCAAGTGCATTTTGATGCGATTTTCCACTTAGCCAATTCAACAGACTGGCCTAAGTGGTCGGCAACAAGTGAGTTTCAACGCCAACTGCATGTAAAATAAGTGTTAATAAAATAATTTGAATAAATATTCTAACTTTTTAAATTTAGCTATTGATTTTTATATGTAAATATAAGACTCTCAAAGACGGGCAACTGAATTGCCCGTCTTTTTTTTAAATTAAATTTAACATCCTGCCGGTATTTTTCCCTTCACTTCAAGATTGAAATGTCTTAGGAACGTTGACTTTAATTTAGGTTAGGTTTGGATTTCGATTTCAGTTAATTTTCAAGGAGAATCAGAATTATGTGTTCAATATTCTGTATTCTGGACATCAAAGGTGATGCCAGTGAGTTGCGAGAACAAGCGATTGAGCTTTCTCGCTTACTAAGACATCGAGGACCAGATTGGTCAGGTGTCTACTCTGATCAAAATGCGATTCTAGTGCATGAAAGGCTAGCAATTGTTGACACTGAAAATGGCGCACAACCCCTTTATAACCGAAATCGAAATCATGTGTTGGCCGTAAACGGTGAAATATACAATCACACATCTTTAGAAGCCAACCTGACTATCGACTACGACTTTCAAACAAAGTCAGATTGTGAAGTCATCTTACCTTTGTATGAACAAATGGGTAGCGATTTTGTTGATAATTTGCACGGTATGTTCGCATTTGTGCTTTATAACCAAACAGATAATAGTTACTTAATTGCTCGTGATCACATTGGCATTATCCCCTTGTATATGGGCCATGATGAGCATGGTAACTTTTATGTTGCTTCCGAAATGAAAGCGTTAACCCCTATTTGTAAAACCGTAAGCGAGTTTCCTCCAGGCCACTTCTTAGACAGTCGAATCGGTAAAATAACCCGCTATTATCAACGTGACTGGCAAGACTATGAGGCGGTCAAACAGAATACAACCGATGTGCTCGCACTGAGAAATGCTTTAGAGCAATCGGTGAAATCACACCTTATGACCGATGTACCATATGGGGTGTTACTTTCAGGTGGTTTAGACTCTTCATTGGTGTCAGCGATCACCCAAAAATTTGCTGCCAGACGTGTGGAAGAAAACGATTTGTCTGAGGCGTGGTGGCCTAAGGTACACTCTTTTGCTTGTGGCCTTGAAGGGTCACCCGACTTAGTGGCCGCGCAAAAGGTTGCCGATGCCATTGGTACCATTCATCACAGTGTCACCTTTACCGTGCAAGAAGGAATTGATGCCCTAAAAGAGGTTATCTATCATATTGAAACATATGATGTAACCACCATTAGAGCGTCTACTCCGATGTACTTAATGGCTCGTAAAATCAAAGCGATGGGCATAAAAATGGTGTTGTCAGGCGAAGGCGCAGATGAGATTTTTGGCGGCTATTTATACTTTCATAAAGCGCCGAATGCCGAAGAATTTCATCAAGAATTAAATCGCAAGCTTGATAAATTACACATGTTTGATTGTTTGCGTGCCAATAAATCGATGTCGGCCTGGGGCATTGAAGCACGGGTACCGTTTTTAGATAAAAACTTTATGGACGTTGCGATGCGGATCAATCCTGACGATAAAATGTGTCGAGATGGGAAGATTGAAAAACACGTGTTGCGACAAGCCTTTGCAGGTTATTTACCGGAAGAAATTCTATGGCGACAAAAAGAACAATTCTCTGACGGGGTTGGTTATTCGTGGATTGATAGTTTAAAGGCCTTGGTTGAATCGCAAGTTAGCGATCAACAATTGGCTCATGCTAAATTTAAATTTCCCCATAATACCCCGGATACAAAAGAAGCGTATTTTTATCGCACTATTTTTGAACAACATTTTCCTTTGCAATCGTGCGCAGAGTGTGTTCCTGGCGGAAAATCGGTGGCCTGTTCGACCGAAACCGCCCTAGCGTGGGATGAAGCATTTCAAAACATGGCCGATCCATCTGGTCGCGCGGTTGTGAGTGTGCACAATAAAAGTTATTAAAGACCAATCCCCCTAAAAACAAAAAAGCGATAAAATAATTAGCTTAATAAAAAAGCTCTGAACTTAAATTCAGAGCTTTATATCATGATTTATTCCGCCAAGTACCAATAGCCTTTATTTAACATGGTTACGATAAACGCTAGAAAGTCTTTATTGTCGGCAAAAGCACTGATCATTTGGGCCGTTACACAAACATTATCACAAAGCATTTTAATCGCAGGCACCAAAGATTGGTCAAAGGTAACCTGCTCGGAGTTAATGTAAACCGTGCCCTGGTGAATACTGTCGCTAAAATAGAAGGCGCGCAGTCCTCCCAATCGCATAAGATCGTGTTGCTTTAACAACTGCGATACTTGTGTTGTTGTAAAAGGCTGATCGGCCGGCATTAAATCTAATTCATGCTTCGCTTCGGTTAAAAACGTACCGACGAATTTTTGCATCAATTCTTTGTTATCTAAGATGTGTTGCATGTTTTGCTTAATTAAGCCGAAATCATCTGCACTGATAGCGCCACTGTTGTTGGACAGAGGTCGATGAGGATCGCTGATCAATTCGTTGCCTAACTCATTATCTATTAAGAAATCGGCCAAACCACTTAAAAAATTGACCGACGAGTTAGATCGAAATCCAACCGAAAAACTCAATGAATTTTCAATGGTCACGCCATCATGTGGAAAGCCAGGAGGAATATACAAAATATCGCCGGGATAAACGACTTCATCAATGATCGGTGCAAAGGCCTCAACGTGCAACAAAGCTGGGTGGGCAGCGTATTCAACATGCGCCCCCTTATCACCCACACGCCAATTACGAACCCCAGTGCCTTGGCAAATAAACACATCATACCAATCTATATGGGGCCCTACGCCACCACCAGGTGTTGCAAAGCTGACCATCAAGTCGTCTAAGCGCCAGTGCGGAATAAATCGAAATGGTTCGATCATTTTAGCCGCATCTTCAGACCAATGATCCAGTGCTTGAACGACCAAAGACCAATTTTTATCACCTAATCGTTGAAAGCCATCAAAAGGACCAAATTCAGCGACATAGCTCTCACCTTCACGATAGATAATACGTGACTCAACATCTTCGAGCCCTGCAAGTCCTGCAACTTCATCTGCCTCTATTGGGGCTTTAAAGTTGGCAAAACCTTGACGGATTAATACCGGCTTTTTTTGCCAGTATTCTGTTAAAAACAGTTCGGGGCTAAATTGAGCAGGGTTTAGTACGTACATAAAAATCCTTAACTGGGATAGAAAATAAGCCCTAACAATCAGGGGCGAGTTGAGCACTCTTTAGGAACCGTAATTAGAGCAAAATATCGATAAGATAGGTAGATATGAGGTGTTATAAAAATGTAAAGTTTTGTAGGGTCGTGTTCTAAATCAATATCTTAAGCGCAAAATATTAGGGCATGATAATAAACAGTAGGAGGACAAATAAATGTATGACCACAATTTGATACGTTAAGCGCTTGCGCATTCGTAAATAACGACGAATGTTTTTTGAAGGTGTGTCTTGATCTGAGAAGCTCTTGGGCCTTCGCAGTTCTTCTTCTAAAAAGAATAACACTAAAAAGCTAAACCCAAACAGCATCACGCTCCAGCGATTATGTAACACCGCACCAAATAAAGCTATAACATTAAAACTAAGGCTAAAATATAGATGTTTACTGGTCGGATTAAACAACCGAGCGCTGAGTGATTCTGACCAGATAATTCCAGAAAGAAACGCCAATAATATGGCACTGGAAAAGGTAAACAACATCAGCAAGTATTGATCTGATAGCGCCAAAAGGTTGAGCTTTGTGAGCAGCATGACACCAGCAAGCAATAAAAAAAACACCACACCTATGGTTCCAATAACCCGCGCTGTATGGAAAATTTGATCATAATTAATTTGTGGTTCTTCTTGCAAGTTTAGCCCCTAAGCATAAAAATTTTTCGATACCATGCACCTGCCATTAAGTTTAGATGACTACATATACAAAAACAGGTAATTAACGTAAAGTTAAATATAATAAGGAAAAAATACAAATTACCTTGGTAAAAATAACCTTAAATGAGCGAATTATATTTTCCCGAAGAATTAAGTTGGCTAGCCTTTAACGAGCGGGTTTTACAAGAAGCTAAAGATAGCAATAACCCAGTGCTAGAAAGGCTCAGATTTCTTGGTATCTTTTCAAGTAACCAAGACGAATTTTTTCGGGTTAAAGTCGCCAATATTAGACGGAAAATATTAATAAAAAGAGCCGAAGGCGATAAACAGACCGTTGCTTTGTATCGCAATTTAATTGCTCAAATGCAACAAACAATATTGGAACAACATCGCGCATTTACCAGCGCCTACGACCATATTAAAGCCAGCTTAAAAGAGCACAACATTGAAATTGTCAGCCAAGAGCCGTTGTCCAATAACGAGCAAGTGTGGTTAAAAAAATACTTTCTCGATAAAGTCCTTAGATACACCCAGCCCATCATCGTCAGTCATCTCGTCGACTTTCCCGATTGCATTGAAGATCACCTTATTTACTTGTTTGTTGAAATTCAAAATAACGATGAATTGCGATATGCGGCGCTAGAAGTACCAACAACAGAAACCGATCGCTTTGTGTTATTACCCAAAAGCGAAAATAGCAAAGTGCAAAAAATTATTTTATTAGACGATGTTATGTGTTTTGCCTTAAACCTGATTTTTGAAGGCTTGTTTGACTTTACCAATATCGAAGCGTATTCATTTAAGATGACCCGAGATGCGCAGTACAGTTTAAGTGAGCAAGACTTAGATGATTCTCTCTTACTTAAAATGACTAAAGGGTTAAAACAACGCTTACATGCTGAACCCGTGCGCGTTGTATGTGATGAAAATATGCCCAGTCGAATGGAAAAAAAATTGAAGAAGCTATTGGGGTTCACTCAGTATGATAGCACCTTGCCTGGCAGTCGCTACCGTAACTTCAAAGATTTTATTGCCTTCCCCAACGTTGGAAAACCTGCTTTGCGCTTTAAAAAGCAAAAGTCATTAGATTGTGCGGCATTTAGACAACACAAAACCGTTTGGCAAGCAATCAGTGAGCAAGACATTTTGCTTCATTACCCATACCATAAATTTCATCATTTCAAAGAATTCATTCGCCAAGCCTCCTATGATCCCAAAGTCACCTCGATTAAATTGAATATCTATCGGGTCGCCAAAAAGTCTCAAATTATTGGCTCGCTTCTCGATGCCGTCCGCAATGGGAAAAAAGTCACGGTAAATGTCGAATTACGAGCCCGTTTTGATGAAAATAATAACATCGAATGGGCCAAGCGAATGACGGATGCTGGCATAAAAGTATTACTGGGTATTCCATCATTAAAGGTGCACTCTAAGCTATGTTTAATCAACCGCCAAGAGAACGATAAAATTGTAAAGTATGGTTTAATTTCTACCGGCAACTTTAACGAAGATACGGCAAAAATTTACACTGATGTCGCTTATTTTACCAAAGATCCCAACATAGCCGAAGAAGTCGACAACGTTTTTAATTTTATTGAACACAGCTACAAAAGTTTTCAGTTTGAACGATTATTAATTTCGCCCATTAATCAACGACAAAAACTTAACGCTTTAGTTGACCGTGAAATTGAATTTGCCAATGCCGGTAATCCAGCAAAGATACAATTAAAATTGAATAACTTAGTTGATCATCAGTTAATTAATAAACTCTATCAAGCAAGTAATGCAGGGGTTGAAATATCTCTGCTTATTCGAGGCATGTGCAGTTTACGCCCTGGTATTAAGGGATTTAGCGAAAACATTACAGTAACAAGCATCATCGACCGATACCTTGAACATGCGCGTATTATGCTATTTCATAATAACGCCAATGAGCGGATTTTTATCTCATCAGCGGACTGGATGACTCGTAATATTGAAGACAGGGTTGAAGTGGGTTTTGAAATCCCTTGTCTTCAGGCAAAACAACAACTGAAAGCCATTTTAGCTATGCAATTTAGCGACAATGTCAAAGCTCGGATAATAGATCAAGACCAAACTAACCTATACGTTGGTGCAAAAGACAATGCCCCTCTTTGTCAATCACAGGCAGAAATATATCGATACCTTAAAAACCTCGAAAAACAAAAATCTACCAAGGTTTAACGGTGACAGTAATATGCAGTTGTTATAATTAGACCATATTGGCAATTGAGCAAAGGTAAAATAGGACTATGACAACGCATCAACCCGAACAAAACAACGCCCCTCTTGGGCAAACCATTGCTGTCGTCGACCTTGGCTCAAACAGCTTTCATCTGGTGTTAGCCCGAATTATTGACAAAGACGTACAAATATTACTAAGAGAGAAAATTAAAGTCCGTCTTGCTGAAGGTCTTAGCAAAGACTTAGTGCTGGATCAGCCAAGCATAGAGCGTGGCTTAAAAACCTTGCAGATTTTTGCTCAAACCTTGGCGGGTTTTCACCCTGATGACGTAAAACTCATTGGGACATACACTTTGCGCAGCGCGCTAAATGCCAAAGAGTTTCTCGAAAAAGCTCGAAACATTCTTCCTTATCCCATTACTGTTGTCGCCGGACAAGAAGAAGCCCGCCTTATTTATCAGGGCGTTGCTCATAGTATGCACTTTACAGAAAACCGTTTAGTGATTGATATTGGCGGTGGTTCTACCGAGTTTGTTATCGGTAAAAACTTTGAGACCTTAGCATTAAGCAGTCGTAACACCGGTTGTGTCAGTTTGGCAAACTTATTTTTTACTAACGGTAAAATCAGCCAAAAGCGGTTTAAAAAAGCCTCCCTTTATGTAGAGCAAAAGCTACAACCGATAATCAAACAATACAATCAAATTGGCTGGCAACAATGCATTGGCACCTCAGGCACTATTTCAGCATTGACCGAACTCGCTCTCGCTAATGGCTTTACAGAAGATCACTTAACCCCAAAAGCCATGAGTAAAATTAAGAAACTTTTACTGTCCTTTGATCACTTTGATGAATTAAATGTTGAAGGGCTAAATGAAGACAGAAAGGCGGTTATTTTAACGGGCTTTATCATTTTAAATGAAGCCTTTAATTGCTTAAACATTGATTCTATTGAATATTGTGACAAGGCGTTACGTGAGGGCGTGTTGTATGAAATGGAAGAGCGGATGCAACATGACGACATCCGTGAACGCAGTGTCACCAGCTTAATACGTCGTATGAGCGTCGACGAAGAGCACGCTAAACGGGTGCAATCAACCGCCAAATTTCTGTATAAAAACACTTATAAAAGTTGGCACTTAAAAGATATTCCCGATGCGAAATTACTTTTAAAATGGGCGTCAAAATTACATGAAATAGGTCTGCATATAAACTCATCGGGTACCCATAAGCATTCTGCCTATATTATTGAAAATTCCGCCATGCCCGGCTTTAGTCAAGAGCAACTTTTGTTGTTATCAACTCTGGTTCGATTTCATCGAAAAAAAATTAGGGTGGATGACATTCCTGAATTTTCGTTGTACTCAAACCAGCAGGTATATCGACTGATTTGTTTATTTCGCTTAGCCGTATTATTAAACCAAAAAAGACAACCCGACTTTTTACCGGACTTTGACGTGTATGCTGACGATGAAGAAATAACTTTAGAATTCGATTTGGATTGGCTTAAGGGCAAAGACTTGTTTCAAGCCAACCTAACCAGTGAAAGAGATAAATTAAAAAAGATATCGATAGACCTTAATCACAGCCAAGTAGAAGAGTCGTTAGGGTTAAACCTGTCTAATTAGTCTTCTTCTTGCTCAACATTATGTTTACCCGAAGGCATTTTCACCGCTTTACAAAGGTACCCTTTACTGTGCGCAGAACGTGCGCAATCGGCACAAATATATTGTGGGCTTTCAATTATCTGTGCCAATTGTTCAAGCTTTTTTTCTATGTCTTTCTTTTTCCACTTACATAATGATTTTGCCATAGAACGCCCCACTCCCCTATATCTTTATAGTGTAATGAATAAACCCTTAGGCTGCGATTTTATCATGCTCAATTTGGTTAAAACTTCGCTTAATGATGCCTAAAGCATGCCAATTTAACCTGTTTTTTTCCTAACCGCATTAAATCTGCCTATTTTTTAATCTAAATCAACTTTACTGGAAAAACCCTACTGCAAAACTGGAAAAGACATCAAATTGTACTAAATAAGAATTAGGTGGATTGTATTTCACCTATTCGCAGGCCGGATCTTGGCTTGTTTACAGGCCATTCCGACCCATCCTTTCACCAACATTAAGGAGACTGATCATGGGCCTTGTCACAAGAAACAATTGGTTTGATATGGAACCGTTTGTTAGCCATTTTTTGACTCCAGATGATAAATCAGCCAAAAATGACTTTTTCAGCCCTCGGGTGGATATTAATGAAAAAGACGATCGTTATGAGATCAAAGCCGATTTACCAGGAGTGAAAAAAGAAGATATCAACATTGAACTTCACGAAGGGATGTTAACCCTTACGGCAAAAACTTTTAGCGAAGTAGAAAGTGAAAAAAACAAAGTGTTGCGCAAGGAGCGTCGCTCTGGCTTTTTCAGCCGCAGTTTTAACATTGGTAATGGGGTTTCAAATGATGACATTGACGCCAAATTTGAAGATGGTGTGTTAACAATCAACTTTCAAAAAATGCCAGAAAGAATCGACGAAACTAAAAAAATACAGGTACATTAATAAGTACAATCGAACAATTAACTGAAAATAATGGTCACGTGCCCTGCTCTAACTCGTGGCCATTTTTTTCGTCGAAATTTACCACTATCTTTGCTATCGTGATGCTCTTGAAAAACTTTCAGACATATTTTTAAGCCACTATGCATTTAAAAGAGATTGCAAAACAAAATTACGCCTGGGTCGAAGACATGGGTTGGCATAATAAAACGCCATTAGAAGCCCTTGCCCTTATTGCCTCCGAAGTAGGAGAAGCCGTTAATGAATGTCGAGGTACGACCCCCACTGAACATCTGGGTGAGGAGCTTGCCGATATCCTACTAAGGGTAGTCGACCTTGCCCACTGGCAAGGCATAGATATTGAAGCAAAAGTGATTGAAAAAATGGCCAAGAACCAAATTCGTGGAAATCGAGGTCGGTTAAAATAAAATGCCTTTACACCTAAACTCCTGCACGAATAGCGATATTAACAAAGCCGATTAATCCAGTTGCTTTACCCGCTTTAAATGATGCGTTTCTTTTTGCATAAACGCCCAAACCACCAATAAGGTAATGGCACACAACACAATAAGCATATTAACGAACCCATCCCAGCCATAAGTGCTATCGGCTAGGCGACCACCAGCAAAGCCAAAAGCTGCGCTGGCAGCAAAACCAAATGCATCAATTAAACAGACTAACGTGGCGCTATGAGGGCCACCAAATTCTATTGAGAATATCGACATGGGCAGGTAATACGCAGGGGCAATACAAAAAGCAAACACTCCAATACAAGCCAAAGCCATAATATATTGAGTTGATGGGTTTAATTCTATCAAGGGTAAGTATTTCAAGCTCAGTAAACACAATAAACTGAGCATAATACTCATACTGAAAAACCACGTTTTACCTTTAGCGGTTAGTTTGTCATAGCATAAAGCGGAAACAACAAGACCAAGCAAAGAGCCTGTTGGGAAAACCGTCGACACCATGGCTGCTTGAGATGGTGTGAGCAGATAGACTTCCATCAAGTAAACAGATACGAAGTCTAAAAATGCCATTAAACAGGTTAAGAGCATTAACATAACAACGACTAAATACACCCGAATGCTTTTACCAAAATACCAGAGCGCTTGCAAAGTAGTCGTTCCTTTTAAGGCATGGGACTGAGAATGGGTTGATAAGTTTGGTGTCAGATCTAATACCGACGAAGGATTATCGTGACTGTCAATGATAAAGTAATGACAAAACACGTACACGCCAAAGGCAAAAACAGCGGCACTAAATAACACATATTGCCATGACATAACGCTTAATAAGAAACCAAAAAACAAAGTCCCTACAACCACACTTAAGCGTGAACTCGTAGATAAAATACTCCAAACTCGGCCATATTGATTTGGTTGGTACCACTGCCCAATTAGCTTGGTTAGCCCAGGCCAACCTGATGATTTAAACCCATACAACAACACCGCAAAAAAAATAAACGCAAAGACGTTACGACTTAAGCCAAAAGCCACCACAGCACATGCGCTTAGACTTATACCAAGTAAAAATGTTTTGCGCCCGCCTATTTTATCGGCCAACGGACCCCAAACTATCTTGCCAACTAAAGCGCCTAAGGTACCAAAAGCGGCAAAATCGCCAATATCTGTTTTGCTTAAGCCTAAACTGGGATCCGCCAATAAAGCAGGACTGACTATGGTAAGCATTTGACGACAAATCATCATAGCGCCATACCCCAAATACATTGCAATAAGCAATTTCCATTGTCCTGACATCAAAAGCTCCGTTTAATCTGTATAAATTTCAACCACCCTAAACGCTACCCTAGCGAATTTTTAACCAATACGCCACAGATAGACTAGTCTTATGATGACGTTTTTTTTAACACTTAGAGGTTCTATTATGAAGCATCTTGCCCTGATGACGTTTCTGCTGATTTTCTCATTTGCCCCTCAAGCAGAGGAAAGTGTAATAAGCAGCTCCGGTATGGTCGACAGTTTAGTAAACAACTTAGACATTAGTAAATCTCAAGCCAGTGGTGGTTTGGGTTCACTGTTTCAGTTTGCGAAAGGGAATTTATCAACATCTGACTTTGCAAGTTTAACCGATGCCATTCCTGGTCTTGATGGTTTACTTGGGGCAGCGCCTGATGTATCAAGCTCATTGTCTTCTGGAGGGCTTGGTGGTTTGTTAGGCAAAGCATCTGAGTATTCAGACTCAATGAAAGGGTTAGCCAACTTAAAAAGCCAGTTTGACGCCCTTGGCTTAGATCCTGCGATGATCCAATCATTTGCCAGTCAAGCCTTATCTTATTTAAATACCGATCAGGGCTCGCAAGCTAAGTCTTTACTTGAGCAAGGCTTGGGCGGTTTACTTGGTGGTTAATAAGGTTCTTGCGTTTGCCCACTAGCGCGAAAAAAGCTTTAAAGCACGATACTTTGATATAGCCCTATTTTTATCAAAAAAATAGCCGTAAAGGCTATGGTAATAGGGCTAAGACTCTTTTAATTTTTAACATTGAAATTTACACAGATAAATCATCTGGAGTCTGTTGATGTCAAAGCGATCTGTACTCATGGCTATGTATGTGGGTTATGTTTTAATATTTCTATGCTGCAATCATTTATTTTTTATCATTTCTGAAATAGACCCTGCACTATTGCTCAATGAAAGTTGTAATCGATATAAGTTTTTATGGTTTTTCACCGTGTTTATTCCCATGCTTTGTATTTTTAAGCTGATGAAACGGTTTTATAAATCAGAATACCAATACCCAATGTACAGTAGCATATTAGGTCATTACAAATAACCTAACTCAGCACTTAACCTAGTTGGCGAGTAACCTAATTGAGAGATAACGGATGGGAAAATAAGGCTCTATTAGCGTTAATCGTTGTTTAACGTAAGTAGTTTGACTTTCAAACACTTATCTGTAAATTAAACAATAGATATGGCGGGCATCGACGTCCGCTTTGAGCGAACAAGAGACAGTCGAGGAACTGTAAGTTGAGCAAAATATTATTGTTTTTATTTGTATACGGGATAACAATTTCGGGAATTAATTCGATATTCAAATGAAATATCTATTAATCTTCACACTTTTTATTTTTGTAAATGGTTGTGCTTCAAAGAAGCCAAGCGAAAGTGTGGATTTTTGTAAAATGAAAGAGGCATCAGAACTTAATGGAGAATATAGTAATAAAAGTACGGACCTCCTAGGTGGTTCTGTCATATATTTTTCGCAGATAGTTTGGCCTGAATTTGATGAGTTCACATTAGAAGAGCACAAGCAAATAGATACGCTTTTAATAAGTACAACAACTAATCATAAAGTTAAAGTCGAAGCCTTTTCTGCTGGAACTCTAATCAAAACGGCTCAGCCAGAACATCTACAGACAGTTGAAAATGGAATTGTTTCTTTGCATGGCAATAATTCCATTTTGCCCCACTTGGGCACAATTGTTGGGGTGAATAGCGTTGAGCTATTTTTGTTTAAAGATTGCAGTAACAATATTGTACTTGGCAAAAATACCTCTCAAACAGGCTTAGGGTATATGGTTATTCCTATTACATTGAGCAATAGTTATTATGTAACTTTTTTGCGTGTACTTTCAAGCTGACAAGTGCATTAAGGGTGGACTCAACACTTGGCTTACGCTCGTATCTCGTTAATTTTAGCCAAGCTTAATACGGCCATATTGAGGCGTTAACGAACGGCAAAGAATGGCCATTTGCGCCTGTCGGTTAAATAGCGTAAGTTATTGATTAATGGTCAGTAGCGAACGGCTGCTGTGAGCGAACTACGGCCCTTTGCCATAACAGTATCATGATGGATGAAGTATTGAATGCTTAGAAAAATTTTAAACAAGTTTAGCCCGATTATTTATGTCCAAATATGGGAAAACCGCATAAGAGTGGTGGAGACGAAAACGGGCAAAGAGTTTGATGAAAAACCCTATCTATTGACCAGACAAAACAGCAAAGGGGTTAAGGTCATAGCGGCAATTGGTAATGATGCCCAGCATCCAACATCCTCTAATGAAGAATCTATAAATCCATTTTCCCACCCTCGTTTTTTACTTAATAACTTTTTCGTCGCTGAGAAAATTTTGCAGCATGCCATATATACGTTAATCGGGAAGTTTTCTCTTAAACCTGCACCCACTATTGTAATACATCCAATGGAAAAACTTGAGGGTGGACTGAGCCAGATTGAAGACAGGGCCTTTCGAGAATTAGCGGTGGGAGCTGGTGCATATGAAGTTGTTTTATACACGGGAAGCCCTTTGTGTATTAAAAGCATAGATATAGTAAATCTTAAGAAGCTAGACGATATTGTGAGCGCAGCCAGCATTTAATGATATATCATGTGGTTCCAAGTTTGACGTTAACTAACTGAAAAGGTTAATGTCTTCTTAGAGCGAACTACGGTCGTTCAAATCTTCTCTTCAAATATCAAAATATCTTCAAGGAACGAAATTGATTATCCGAAACACCATATTAAGTTTGGCTTTAACTTACTCTACAGCTTCGATCGCTGATGAATTAAATTTAGATGATATAGATGCTGTTTTCTCCAATATTAACGCGAACGGCCCAGGCTGTTCAGTAGCAATCACTCAAAATGGAAAGACTGTTTTTGATAAAGGATATGGGTTATCAAATCTGGAATACTCCACGCCTATCACAAGTGATAATCGCTTCTTAATTGGATCCACGTCGAAACAATTCACGGCATACGCAGTAGCTCTGTTAGTTAAAGAAGAAAAAATAAGTCTTACAGACTCTTTATCTAAGTTTTTCCCTCAATTTCCAGAATATGCGAAAAGAATATTGGTATCTGACTTAATTCACCATACAAGTGGTATTCGAGATATGGATCATCTGACTTATTTGGGGGGATTTGGAGAAAGTATCGATTACACGGATAAGGATGCAATGACATTTTTAACTAGGCAAGAAGCGCTTAACTTCAACCCTGGGGAACAATACATGTATTCGAACTCAAATTACTATCTTTTAGCCAAAATAGTAGAAATCGTAACTAAGCAAAGCTTTAGGGAATTTACGACCGAAAATATATTTAAACCGCTTGGTATGCATCATTCTCATTTTAATGATAATCATACTGAACTCATTAAACTGCGAGCAAGCGGATATTGGCCTTCCGACGAGAGCTACTCATTGGCTTTTAATACTATGGATATTGTTGGCGCAAGTGGTTTATATACCACTAATAAAGACTTACAGATTTGGTTTTCTGCGTTCCTGGAAGGTATATCAGGATCTAATAATAAAAGTGTTTTTCGAGAGATGATCAAAGTTGGGAAATATCGAAATGGCGAGAGTCTACATTATGCTTTCGGATTAGAAGTAGATAGTTTTAATGGAATGCAAAGAATTCATCATGGAGGTGGAGATGCCGGTTATCGAGCTATGAGCATGATCTTCCCTGAGAAAAAAACTGCATTTGGAATTCTTTGTAATGATGGATATGTAAATACCAAGAATTTAGCGCAAGGCCTCTCGAATGTGGTATTTGAAGTTCAGGGCGAAGATAGGCTGCATGAGGAACAAAATAAAAAAATTATCAACACAAAGGTAACTAGTTTTCTAGGAGATTATTGGAGTGACGAGCTAAAGCAAAAGATTTCTCTAACCAAGGATAATGCTTCTATTTTTTATCAGGTTAATAATCGAAATAAGTCTGAGGTTTATGGTCATGGGGAATCAACTAACTCATTAAATGTTTATTCCTCTGACGGAAATCAAGCACAATTAACATTAAACCCTAATTCTACGATTACAATCATGACGATGCGTCATGGTCTTAAGAAATTGACAGAATATGAGAAAGTCAGCGAAGGGGATTTTAGCTTACCATCAGATTATACGGGGAAGTATTACTCACGAGAATTGGACAGCTGCTATAAACTAACAGCGACTAATAACGGATTAATTCTAAAAATGGCTGGAAGTGCACCTCATGAATTAGCTGCAATTAAAAAAAGTGTATTTTCTGATAAGTATGGTCAGATAGTAATAACATTTGACTCTAATAGAGGCTTTTTATTAAGTTCGACCAGAGCTAAAAATATAGCGTTTGAAAAAGTCGAAACTTAACCTTTTAGACTTTAACTTATTGAAAGTGCTAATGTCTCTTAAGAGCTGTGAGTTCAACTGGTGAATGCAACGCTATCCTTATACTAGCTTAAGGAACGTTGACATGAAACAGAGAAAAGCGGATATTGAATATTTATTTGATACTGTCTTTATATGGCGCTGATCCTTTTTCGTGTTGTTAATCTACTATTTTATGTAAAAACGCACTCTATATAGAGTGCGTTTACCTAGACTAAAAAATAAATTGATATAGAAACCCTGCGCTAATAGCCATTGATAAAATTACAATCAGAAATGCCCAGATCATCTTGTTTTTGAAGATTGATTTAAGCAAGATGACTTCTGTCAAGCTAGCTCCAGCACTACCTATAATTAATGCCATAACCGCACCAAGTCCCATCCCTTTAGCTGCTAATGCCGCACTTAGAGGAATAACTGCTTCAGCTCTTATGTATAATGGAATACCGATAACTGCGGCAAATGGAATAGCAAATGGGTTATTCTCACTAGCAACATTTGCTACAAACTCTGTTGGCATAAAGCCATAGATAAGTGACCCTATCGCAATACCACCTATCAAATAAGGCAATACTTTTTTAAAGTCGCTCCAAGTGCTTTTCCAGATTTTTACCCATTTGCTTTCAGGCTTTGCTTTGCCTCCACAAGTCGCCCCACATCCCTTTTTTTCAGGCTCAACATAAGCTTCTGACTTCACGTACTTTTCAAACCCTAGTTTTTCGAGCATTACTCCTGCAACAATTGATACACCCATCGCTATTGCAAAGTAAAATAGCGTGACTTTTATTCCAAAAGTAACAGCGAATAAGCCAATAATAATTGGGTTAAGTAGAGGACTTGCGAACAAGAAAACCATCATCGTTCCAAATCCCGCTTTAGCACGAAGAAGTCCTTTCAAGAAAGGGATTGTAGAGCAAGAGCAAAATGGTGTTATTGCACCAAGCAAACTTGCGACAAAGTATCCTTTTCCGTTTTTACTGCTTAATATGCTCTGTATTTTTGTTGGAGGAATGTACTCCTGTAGAACACCAACGACATAACTAATCGCCAAAAAAAGTAAAGTTAGCTCTACGGCTAAAAAGCCAAACATATTTAAAGTATCAAAAACCATTTCTTCAGTTATATTCATATTTAAAATCTTACATTTCTAGTAATGTGGAAATGATAGATCCGAATACTGGACGTGTCAATTCATTTCTAGTAATATCGAAATATATATTTTAGGAGATAGCTAATAATGATGAGAACTGAAGACATAGCCAAAGCTTTTAAAGAGTTGGGTCATGCGACTAGATTGCTGGTATTTAAGAGACTTGTAAAAGCAGGTGAAAAAGGCGTTAGCGTAGGCACATTAAAAAATGAGTTAGATATTCCAAATTCAACATTATCACACCACATTTCCAGTCTTGTTTCAGCAGGGTTAATAAAGCAAAAAAGAGAAGGGAGAGTTTTATATTGTTCGGTTGAGTATGACAAGCTACTCTCAGTGATCTCATTCTTACAAGATGAGTGTTGCATTGAAGATACTAAATGATTAAAGAATCTCGAATGAGGTGGGGATTATATGGTCAATTGGCATCACAGTGCTAAGTTGAGCCAACTATCATCACCTTGCGCTTGATTCATTTGCCTAAACCATGCGATGTAATTATCAAGATAGTCCGTTCCAACGCCATTAAATTGTCTAAGCCACTGTTTCCAGCGCATCATCCAATTGTTGAGTGTTTGAATGTGGTAGATACCATCTATAACTCGCTTATGATCAAGCTCAAAAGGCATATGATCGATATGATAGGGGGATCAAATAAGTATCTTGATAAGTTAATTGGAATTTTCCAAGATCCCGCACTTGTTAACTACATAGATGTTTTTTCCAAAAACTCTCTTAGATACCTAAATCTGGATAAATACTTAAATCGTATGAGTCAAGATAACCCTGAGTTTCTTTCTTTTAGATCCAAAAGGTACTTAGAGTCTTTGGCGGCAGATATCGCATAACAATATCGGTTGAGAGGGATTTGCCTTCCGATGAGCTTGTTTATGCTTTACGCTACGCTAGTACAAGCCTCCCCCCGCTACGGTCAGTCCCTCACCGCTAGCGTTACAGAACGTTTGCTTTTGACAATCTCACTAATTTGTTACGAATGCCTGAACGACTCTGAATGGCACAAAACGGTCATTGACCATTCAACAATTAACGCTAATAGAGCAGAAAATAAACAGTGGCGTATTAGGTAAAAGTAAAAATAAAACAGAAGTCAAAGGGTAAGCTTTGATTTCTGTTTGCACTAAAGGCGGGCAGGAAGCCTAGTCGTCGTTTTTATTCACCACCATTCGAACACAACACCCTGGAGTATTGGCTAAGCTGTTTAATGGATTACTGTCATCACACTGAGTTGGTGTTGTTGCCAATTTATTGGTCGTTAAATTTTCGCCACATTGTTGGCATTGAGGATGATTGGGCGCAACAATGGCCTGACAATTTGAGCACTCAAAGACATTTGCATTGAGTGCTTCACAAGCATCA
This sequence comes from Thalassotalea sp. 273M-4, assembly GCF_041410465.1. Taxonomy (NCBI): domain Bacteria; kingdom Pseudomonadati; phylum Pseudomonadota; class Gammaproteobacteria; order Alteromonadales; family Colwelliaceae; genus Thalassotalea; species Thalassotalea aquiviva. The sequence continues at coordinate 1,497,095 of NZ_CP166961.1, read as the reverse complement.
CAATACTCTTCAAAATCTGCAATAGGAAAAGCGCAGCGTTTACAGGTTTTCATCATCTTTATTCACCTAACCATTATTAGAGCGGGTATTATGCAACGCCTGTAATCAAAAGGGTTATTAAAATATAAGGTAATTTTGTTACCAATTGATATTTATCAAGATGAAACGTTACATCCGTTGCAATGCTCATATCATACTAGAAAATGTCTATGTTAAGTACCGTATTATTTTATACGTGATAGCCGCTCACTTTATATCTGACCGATTAATTTGTGGGTATATTATCCCTATTTACAACGGCATTTAACGCCTTAAAGTAACCGTTACCGACACCACCCCATGATCACTGCTATAGCCATCTTGTTCAAACTTAGGGCTAATCAAGTGCTGGTCATAGGTTTCATAAGCAATAATTTCAAAAGTGCTTTTTGCATAACGAGTATCAAATTCTCTTGAAAATAAAATATGATCCAATACAGAACCCTTGTTGCCATAGTAGTGGGTTGGCGCTCTGTCAGCATTAGTGATGTTATTATCGCTATCGATAAATAAGTTCCACGAATCGTATAAGGTGTATTGGTTAAACTCTTTAGAAGATAAAGATTGGCCAAAATCTGTGGTTAAGTGATTAAGCACACCATCATTTAATTCGGTATTAAAATCCCCTAATACCACCACAGGATTTTGGCTTTGATGTCGCCTTAAGACCACATCCATCATCAACGAAGCGGCTTCCGTTCCCCGTTGAATCGATGCTCCCCAACTGCCTAATACTTTACATTGAGCTCTTTCAAGATTGTTATCGGCTTTAGGCTTGTCTTGATCAGCCACAAACTCAATCAAATCACGCTTTGATTTAAAATGAAGTACATAACAATCACAATCGCCAATATGCGGTAAGGTTACTGTTGCTCGCAAAATTTTTCGTTTAAGTTCAAAATCGGCTGCCAAGCCCAATAAGGCTTTAACCTTTTCGTTGGCTGTTAAGCCCACTACGTTGCTGATAGGGTAACGAGATGCAATGGCAACAACAGGTGCCGAATAAATAAAGTCGTCTTCGCATATGGGCGCATCGACTACAGCAAAGTAAGTGTAGCCCAAGGCATTCATTTGCTGCTTTAATGCGTCAATCGAAAACACTTCTTGAAACGCGATCACATCAGGTTTATGACTGGCCAAATAGTTATGGATCCAACGTTGTTTTATTTGCCATTGTTTTTCTGAGTAGATATTTTCAAAATCATAGTAAGCATTCGGTGGTTCGATATAGTTACATAAATTAAATGTGGTAAAAATTATTTCAGTGCTGATCATGGCAAATTTAAATCCTAATTAGGCCAACAAAAATGGCGAAAAGCACCTTTAACCTTAGCTAAAGACACCTAACATATAAACTTAATACCATGATTTATGTAACATTTTAATGAAAAAACAAAAGAAAAATAAAAATATTTTGAATTAAATAAGTTAAACTTTTAATAAGGTAAAGGAACAAGTATTGATAAGTGAATGCCAGCAATACATTTGAGGTGGTGAGATGAAAACCTTAAAAAGAACCCCTTACATACAAAGTTTAGTGAACAACTACATCCATGTTGAGAAATCTGATACCAACGTGCTGATTTACGCCACCATCATAGATTGGCCACTGCCCCATTCCCCAAAAACCGATACCAAGTTGGTAAAAACATTAGCCCCAAACTCACCTGAAGAGGACATTGACCTGGCCATTGACAGCGTGTTGGCTAACCCTCGATTTTTTACCACTTGCAAAAAATGCAACACGTTAAACCTTATGGGGCATATGTTAGACGATGAACTCTGTCTTGACTGCGCTGAACAGCAAGGGACGATATTTTAGTTCATCAACTTAAATACATAGCCCCGCTTATCTTGATACCATGCGCCCCCGTATTTAGTCAGAAAGGTAATATTCAACCGTTGAAACCACTCGTATTTTCTTAATATGTGGATTATTTTTATCACGATGACTAATGCTAAATTGGCCTTGTGAGGCGCGTTTAATTTTACCAAGCTGACTTTGGGAATCTGTTGCAAATTTTTGCGCGACTTCCCTAGCTTGTCTTGTCGCCTCTTCGACCATCTCAGGTTTGATCTCGTTCAAACGAGTAAATAAATATTCTATTTGAGAACGATAATCTTCGCCAGTAAACACAATTCCTTGTTTGCCAAGCTCTGAAAGTTTGCCCATTACGGAGCGCACGATATCAATATTTTTTGAATAAACGGTCACCGTTTGCGAGGCTGAATAACGAAACTCATTGCTTACATTGTTGTTGTATTGTTGAGCTAATTTGTCGCTAATAGCCGGAGATGCAAAGGTGATTTCGTCATTATTAATGCCATTTAAGACTAGGAAAGCGACGATATTGTCGGTATTGTTTTCTATGCCCTCATACAAGGATTCAAGATCATTCCCCGCGGTAATAAACTGTATTGGCCAAATAACAATATCGGCAGGATAATCGCGCTCCGATAAACCTTTTACAGTGACACTGCGCTCATATTGTTTAAATTCAATTGCTGCATTTGCCAGTAAATAGCCTAGTAGGGTAAAACCCAAAGCGACAAAGGCCCCTAAAATAAACGCCGAACTCTGATTACTTTTTTGCACACTCCCCTCCCTTTACCATGAAAGTAAAGAATAAGCTAAGGTTCGTACCGACAAGATAAATACCAAGTTAATAAAAACCAAAGCTAAGCTAAGTTAAGCTAAGTTAAGCTAATTACAGCATAGGAAATCAAATCAATAGAGACAACGATAAGAGGCAGAAAAAGGTCAAATAAAATGAAGTGGTTTGTTTGAGATAGAAAGAAGGTTTAAACCAAGCTCATTTAGGCAATAACTGCTTGCTGTTAACCAAGTCTTTTCGCCCAATTGCCATTATGATGTTTATCGCAATTTTCTTCGCTATCAAATAAAACATGATTCTTAATATGTTTCACCATTATATTTAAATGCTGAAGCTCTGACTGTATTAATGACTGCAACTGATTATTATCATCGGATAACAGATAACAATCTAAGCTCTCATTGGTATCAAATACACAGACAATTTTTAAACTGTTTGGAAAGTTTGAATAATTCACCACATGCGTCAACCACAAAAAACCCTCAATATCTTTTAGTGCCGTTTCACACACTTGGGTTAAGACGAAACGAAGTTGATTATCCAGTTTTTTATCTGATTTACGCATAACCTAATGATACCTAAAGCCTTATTATACCAATCCCACTAAGTCTTTGCTCACTCAGCGAGAATATAAAGGTTTTTAGACCCTTACAAAGAGTAGAACTGTCGATATACGACGGCAATAAAAAAAGCCATAAGCTTAAAGCTTATGGCTAACGAATTTAATGGTGCTTAAAGAGGTTAACCAAACATGGCCGCCAAATACAGCACAATGATGGTTACCACAAAGATGATCGCAATAAATGGCATAACCCACTTAATGAAACGACCGTATGGAATTTTCGCCAACGCTAAGCCGGCAACCAAATGCGCCGCCGTTGGAGCAAATAAGTTAATAATCCCACTGGCCGACTGATACGCCGTGATCATTAAATCACGACCTACGCCAGAAAAATCTGCAAGTGGTGCCATTAATGGCATTGAAACCGTCGCTAAACCAGAGGTAGACGATATAAAGAAGCTGAGTACGATATGAACCAAATACGCGACCACCACAAATACCCCGCTTGATAAACCGCCAACCATGCCTTCTGCCCAGTTCAAAATGGTATCGATGATCATACCATTATCCATGATCACAAAAATGCCGCGGGCAACGGCAACAACAAGGGCCACACCCATTAAGTCTTTCGCCCCTTCTAAGAAAGTGCCGACAAAGTCTCTTTCACCCATACGGTTTAATAGGCCAATCAAAATAGCCGATGTAAAAAACAGCGTTGATAATTCATCAAACCACCAACCAAGGGTTGGTACCGCATTCACCCCTAAATCTGACCATGGAATAACCCCATAAATCATTAATAAGAATGTACCTGCAAAGATACTCATGGTCAGCTTTTGCTTACCAGTAAATTCACTCACGTTGTCGTTTACATGCGAAAACTCGTCGTTAAAGGTAATATCTGCAAGAACCGATTTATTTTTATCCGCTTTGATTTTAGCCGCATAGCGCATGACAAAAATGGATGTGATGGTAATTAGTATAACCAATTGAATTAGACGAAGACCAATACCCTCGCCAATAGAAAGGCCAGCAAAACCAGAGGCAATACCCGTTGCAAATGGATTAACCGTTGACGATAAAACACCAATACCCGACCCCAGTAAGATAACCCCTGCAGTCACCATTCTATCGTAACCAGCGGCGGTCATCACCGGTAAGATAACCGCCCAAAAAGCAACGGTTTCTTCGGCTAAACCAAAAGTAGAGCCACCTAGAGCAAATAACGTGATAAGTACTGGGATCATTAATTGTTCTTTGCCTTCAAACGCTTTGACAATAGCGACAACACCAGCATCCAACGCCCCTGTTGCCATTGTTACCGCTAAAAACCCCCCGATAATCAAAATAAATAGCGAAATATCAACGGCTTTGTGAAAACCTTGGATAGGCGCTTTTAGCACTTCAATAACCCCTTGAGGTGATTGTTGCAACTCGGTAAACGTATTTGGAACAGGTAATAATCGCCCATCACCTGAATAATCTTTCACATCTTGGGCGAGAACAATTTGATCTGTGCCTTCTACCACATAGTTGTATTTACCGGCGGGCAAAATCCAGGTAAGTGCCGCCACCATCACAATAATGGAAAACAATATTGTATAAACGGTGGGCATTTGAAACGTTTTTTTCGGGGATGCATTCACGATTGAGTATTCCTCTAATTGATTAAGGTATCGCAGTCATTACTAATCAATAGCACTGAGTATTGTACAGTATGTATAAAGGCGCAATTTTAATGGTTTTTACCCTACTTGGGCAATCAATTGATGGTTTAATTTATCTTTCTTACTCAAGGTAACGATTTATCTAGAAAATAAAATAACAGTTAGCGAAAAATTAACCAGTTGAAATGGTCAGCTATCGCACCATATCACTTAAATACTCTAAATTGGTCATCACCATTGACAAGGCTGTTTATTAAAGGAGATTAACGACAAGTTTCAAATAGCTCATCATGACAACAGCTAAATGGGTAAAATGATTCGTTCCATTACAAAATTTTGTAAGCTGACACCACGGACGTTAACGGTTTGCGACTTCACAACGTTAAAGTCAAAGTGTGCAAAAAACGGCTTTGCGGACAAGCTTACCTGGGAATACAGCCTATTCATTTTTCTGGATTGAGCCAAAGCGATGATATGGCGCATTAGATGGCCGCCTACGCCCTGACCGATGTACTCTGTCGCGCAGTAAAAATGGTCGATGTAACCATCATCTTGAAGGTCGGCATACGCGGCGATATTTTCGTTAATGGTAACAACAAAGGGGTTTAGACTTTGCAACTTTTGTTGCCATTGATTGGGCTGATATTGACAAGGAGCCCATGCTTTCACTTGCGCCAATGAATAGTCTTTTATGCAATATTGTCTGATTGTTTGAAAATGCAGTTGCCACAAAGGTTGACAATCAGATATGTTAAATCTTCGTATTTGCAAAATGTTCTCCTTTCTCCTTTCTCCTTAAGCAACATACAAGCTGTCTATAATCAGCTTTACTGATCCTTTAATCGCTGACTTCTCAGCTTAACTCGTTTTAGCGCCCTTAAATTTTTCATATTGATTATCGTTAACACTGTTTAAAGAATATTTATCTCTTAAGACTCTAAACAGCAGTTATTACCAAGCTGAATAGGTGGACATTTTATTGAACCGAAAGAGCAAAAGACACAACAATCACCACGTAATGGCCTTAACAGGATATGGCACTTTTGGCATTGGTAATAACATTGGCAAGCATTTGTTGGCATGGTTTCGACCTTACTAAACCCACATTCGGGGCAGGTGATTTGAGATTCCAATTCAACTTGCATATAGCCTCTTTAAATATTCGACAGTGTATTAGCTGAGTAGGTTAAGCAGAGCAAGCACTAGTAGCTAGAGTGGCTAGTGTGTTTTAAAAGCCAGTGTTGTTATTTCACCAAGAAATTAAAATTAACAAAAGTATAGTCGTTGTCGATTTCTGAGATGGTGATCTCCGACCCTTTCATAAAGCTTGGACAAGCCATCACAATCGCTTTAATTTCTTCCTCAGATAACATGCTAATTTCGCGACTAACAAAGATAAAGCTTTGGGCGGTAATGCCCTCAAATTGCCAAGTTTGAAGTAATGCTTTAAACCCTGCTATCTGAGTTTTTTGCTCTTTAATAATTTTTGTACAGGGATCAATACGTAAATGGTCAAACTTACTATAGTTTTCACAACGTTCAATGGTCACAGTCATTTACTTAAATTCCTTTTGTTTCAATGATTTGCCATACCCATTTTAACCAAACCTTGACTAGTCTGACCAGCATTTTTTTTTAAACTTTATGATTAAAGGGTAAATGTTGTAGCCTGATCTCTTTGAGCATTGACTAAACGCTATATTAAAACGGCTGATATAAATATGATTCTAGCTGTTCTAGTGCCTTTGTTAATGAATGTTATTAAGCTCTTTGCAGACTTATGAGCCTTGAGAATATGAGCGGTGCTGAACTTGAGTTGGCCGACATGTGGTTGATGAACTTTTCCTTTTACCCTGCATCTTGCTACAAATTAATGGCCAAAATTACACTTCAGTAACGGTAATTTTAGGTCGTTAGGGTATCATTGTCATCGTTAACTTTTTAGTTTTCCTCCCTGAAATACTGTTTAGGCCACCTACATTAGGTGGCTTTTTTTTGCCTAATTATTTTTAAACCGACTTAAAACAACCGACTTATATCGCCTAACCTTACGCACCAGAAAACCCCATTAACATATTTTCCCCAACAAGGTTTTGCATAACTTTACAATTTATTAACGGTAAAGCATTTCTGTATCGGTATAATCCATATCGTTAACTTTCATAGTTTTCTTCCCTGAAATACTGTTTTTTGGCCACCTAGCTTAGGTGGCTTTTTTTTAACTATTTTTCACCAACTTTGTACCCTGACGTTCAGATTTTTTTGACTTTTATAGTAACCAAATTATTAAGATTAACAATCGATACAACAACGCCTTCTAAGGTTTACATCTTACTGACCCCAATATGTTCTTTGTACGGTATTTCTTGGTTTAGTCTGCTTTTAGAAGTTTCTTCATTGTAAAGTGTTTTTAGCCAGAACCTGCAGTGTGAGCACAGTTCAAAAATGAACAATAAAAAGATGTCTGAAAACTTTTATAATAAATTAAAATTTGATTGAACTTTATCAAAAATATGGCATCTGATATTTCAGTTAACGTAATATTTTCCTCCCTGACTTTATAGCCACCTTTATAAGGTGGTTTTTTTTTGCTTTTTCAACCTTCTTTATTTTTTACAAAGCAGCTTCCAACACGGTTTTTCGACTAAAGTATTTGCCACTAAAGCGATTAAGTATTCTGGTATTAAAGGCACAATATAGGTTTCTTTGCTATCTTTTAAACGAACGAATCCATCAATATAGGGCCTTCTTGCACCCTTTCATAAACAAATTTTAAATCACAATTAAAGTAGTCTTTGCAGTATATGTTTTAACAATATGCAAGAGTGTTCTTTTGTATTTATGAGCGTACAACACTCGTGATCTCGAGATATTAGCTCTATAAACAATTACTTTTAAAGGATCAAACCATGAAACAACTATTTATCCAAATTTTCCTGACCAGTGTCCTCGCTTTATTCTGCCTAAGCGGGATCTCCTTTGCCGAAGATGCCAAGCCTAAATCATTAGCAGATAGCTGGATTGTTGTCCCTAACGCAGGGCAATCAGAGCAATTTGAAGCCGCGCTCAAAAAACATCTAACGTTTCGTAAACAACAAGGCGATACCCGTCAATGGCACACTTATACCCCAGTTATTGGTAAAAATCTCAACTACTATGTTATTCGTTCATGTTGTACCGCATGGAACGACGTAGATGCATATAAACAATGGGGTGATGATAAAGAAGTGGGTAAGCATTGGATGAAAAATGTCGATAAGTTTGTCCAAAGCTATCAACATACTTACAACCGACTTGATTTTGAAAACAGCAAATGGGATGACACCAAAAAATATAACTACTTTGGCGTCAACCGAATGACCCCGATCCCTGGTAAAGGAAGCGAGATAAGAAAGTATAAAAAAGCGATCAGTGATAATGCCAAAGCGATGAATTGGCCTTTTTCTTGGTCTTGGAGTTGGGAAATTGGCGGAGACGAGAACCTAATTTTAGTCTTTCCTTATGAAAGCTACGCCGATATGACACCGCCAGAAAAGCCTTTCGCCACCGCGCTTGGTGAACACATGAAAGATAAAGATAAAGCAATGGAAATTCTTAAAAACTGGTCATCAAGTTTTAGTCACACTACGTATACGGTGTATGCTCATCGAGAAGAGTTGTCGATGAAAAAATAGCTTCGGGTTGGAACCCCGTGGTAAGCGAAAAATATAGGATCGCTAACTTAGGCAACGAGTGCAGAAAAAAGGCTTTGTAGCACTACCACAAAGCCTTTTTTAAAAACTACGAAAATTTAAGCTTAATTAAGCGATTGAACGGTTAATCTCTTGAAGCACTGCATGAGGGTCTTCTGCCTTGGTAATAGGACGACCTATGACCAAGTAATCAACGCCTAAGTCTATCGCTTGTGGTGGCGTCATTATGCGTTTTTGGTCGTCCACCGACGCCCCAACAGGACGAATACCTGGGGTCACGAGTTTGAAGTCTTTGCCTAGGGTTGTTTTAAGCATCTCAGCTTCTTGCGCCGAACACACCACCCCATCCAAACCGGCTTGTTGTGCCAACGTCGCAAGTTTTTTAACCTGTTGCTCTGGGCTAATGGTAATGCCTAATTCAGCCAAATCATCTTCCGACATGCTGGTTAAGACAGTAACCGCGATAAGCAATGGTGCTTTATCGCCATAAGGTGCAAGCGCTTGTTTCGCTTGTGCCATCATTTTGCTGCCACCGCTAGCATGCACATTCACCATCCACACCCCTAAATCAGCGGCAGCGGCGACCGCTTTTGCCACCGTATTTGGAATATCATGAAATTTTAAATCTAAAAATACGTCAAAGCCTCGACTGGTTAAGTTTTTAACAAACTCAGGACCAAAATGAGTAAACATTTCTTTTCCGACTTTTAATTTACAATCCTGCGGTTGAATCTTATCAACAAACGCTAATGCTTCGTCTTGCTTGGCAAAATCCAAGGCTACAACAACTTTGGCATCAGACATATATTTTACTCTCCTTCTAGGCCCCTAACTGGTTTTAATTGTTCCCAATCATGACAAGATGGGCACGACCAGTAATGGACTGTACTGTTAAACCCACAATTACGACAACGGTATCTGGGTCTTATTTTTAGGTAGGCCGCAACCAACTCTTTAATAACATCAAGGCTTTGCTTTGATGCATCATTATTGTTTTGGGCAAGTTGCATTTTAACAAAATGCTTAAAACCACGAATGGTTGGGCGACGGTTAAGTGCCGATAAAATGAATTCTTCGGCCTTTTGAGGTGATTCCTGCTCGGAAACAAACTCGAGGTATTTGATTAATGCAGTGGTACTGCCTGTTTTATCATATACTTGCTTGATAAATGGATAAAACTCTTCCTGATGATCACTTTTGGCAAAACACGCTTGCATTTTATCAATGACATCAGGAAAGAATTCTTTGTCTTGATAAAAAATTTCTTTATAACACTGACAAGCTTCGTTGTATTGTTCGCTGTTTTCGTACACTTGAGCCATCAATAGATTTGCTCGACTGGAGTTTGGATCAAGCTCTAACGCCATCTGCAATAGCTCAAGTTCTTTAATATACTCTTCTTTGGCCATTGCAAGGGCGGCAAGTTCGCAATAAAAGTTAGCCAATACATGCATCAAACGTTTGTCTGCTGTCTTTAAAACCGCTTTTTTTAATCCAATGCCCTTATCCCAATCCTTGGTTGATTGATAAATTTGCAACAAATAATTAAGGGACTTATTGCCATAGGTAGGAGTTTTGAGCAGTTTTAAAAACATTTTTTCGGCCCGGTCATACAAACCCGCAGTATGAAAGTCACGACCCAGTTCAAATACAGCTTGTTGTTTTTCTTTGTCAGACAACATGGGTTGACGGACTAAGTACTCATGAACCTTTAAGGCGCGGTCCAATTCCCCACGTTTGCGAAATAAATTGGCCATCGCAAAATGCGCTTCAACGGTATCGTCTTCAACTTCAAGCGCTTCTAACAGATATTCTATTGCTTTGTCGTGTTGATTCGATAACAGATAGTTTAAGCCAGTAGAATACTTAATAGTTAAAGCATCTTTGGCGTGTTGTTTTTTTTGCTTAATACTGTTTCTGCCCATAAACCAACCGTAAGCGACGGCAACAGGGAGCAAAAGAAAAAGTAATTCGTACATAAAAAACTATTTATCCGACGACGCGATGGATTTTTTACGTCTTAATTTACGCGTTAATGCCACTATGGTGACAAAGAGCGCGCCCATGAAAAAACCGGTAAGGGTAAAGATACTGACCGCCATCGCGACAGACATATTGGTTGCGGCAATAATGTAATTGAGTTCGATGATTTGTTTGTTTTGACTGCCAAAGATCAATGCCACCAATAGCAACGCGAAAAACAATAATAAGGATATGATCAGTTTCACAGGCAGCTCTCTATTTTTGTTATGGCGATATCATCGCAAAATTGAACCCCATTATAAAAGAAATGGGGTCAGGTTAAAATAATTTTAACCTGACCCCATACATTTGCAAAGTAAAAGCTTATGTCAAAGACATATTGACTCGCTCTCGTAATTCCTTACCGGGTTTAAAGTGAGGAACATACTTACCGCTTAACTCTACAGATTCACCAGTTTTTGGATTGCGACCAACACGAGGCGCACGATAGTGTAGTGAGAAACTGCCAAAGCCACGTATTTCAATACGATCGCCACTTTCTAGGGTATTGGACATCATTTCGATGATTTCTTTTATCGCTACTTCTACATCGCGAGCTGATAAATGGTCTAATTTATCGATTAAATTCTCAATCAGTTCTGACTTGGTCATTTGACCTCCGTAGTAATGAGTTTAGCTGTACTGTCTGCCTGGGCTATCTGGTTTGTATAAGTATAATTAGTGTAGACCATGAATTTCATTATAGTAAAGGCGTAAGCCTATAATTTAGATACAAAAAAGCCGCTAATTATAGCGGCTTTTTAATGAATTGGTCAATTATTTATAACAACTGACAAACTCGAGTATCAACAATTAACCTTTAGCGTTTTTGAACGCTTCAGCCATTGCACTTAAACCAGTTTCTTCGGTTTTGTTAATGTTGTCGATTGCAGTACGCTCTTCGGCTTGATCTTTCGCTTTGATAGATAAGCTGATTGAACGGTTCTTACGGTCAACACCAACAAATTTAGCTTCAACAGAATCACCAGCTGATAATTCAGTAGTTGCATCTTCGATACGCTCAGCAGAGATATCAGCTACACGGATGTAACCTTCAACGCCTTCACCTAGTTCAACTTTAGCACCTTTAGCGTCAACTTCAGTGATGGTACCAGTAACGATAGCACCTTTTTTGTTGTCAGCTAAGTAAGTGTTGAACGGATCGTCTTCAGTTTGCTTAACGCCTAGAGAGATGCGCTCACGCTCTGGGTCAACTTGAAGAACAACAGCTGAGATCTCATCGCCTTTCTTGTATTCACGAACGGCTTCTTCACCGCTATTCCAAGAAATGTCAGAAAGGTGAACAAGACCGTCGATACCACCGTCAAGACCGATGAAGATACCGAAGTCAGTGATTGACTTGATCTTACCAGATACTTTGTCGCCTTTGTTGAAGTTCTTAGCAAACTCTTCCCATGGGTTCGGGATACATTGCTTAAGGCCAAGAGAAATACGACGACGTTCTTCGTCGATCTCAAGAACCATAACTTCAACTTCATCACCCAAGTTAACAACTTTAGATGGGTGGATGTTTTTGTTAGTCCAATCCATTTCAGAAACGTGAACAAGACCTTCAACGCCTTCTTGGATTTCAACGAAACAACCGTAGTCAGTTAAGTTAGTTACGCGACCAGTAAGTTTGGAACCTTCTGGGTAACGGTTAGCAATTGCTGCCCATGGATCTTCGCCTAACTGCTTCATACCTAGTGATACACGGGTACGCTCACGGTCGAACTTAAGAACTTTAACTGGGATTTCATCACCAACGTTAACGATTTCACTTGGGTGCTTAACACGCTTCCAAGCCATATCAGTGATGTGTAGTAGACCATCGATGCCGCCAAGATCAACGAACGCACCGTAGTCAGTAAGGTTCTTAACGATACCTTTAACTTCTTGACCTTCTTGTAGGTTCTCAAGAAGTTGATCACGCTCAACACTGCTTTCTGATTCGATAACAGCACGACGAGAAACAACAACGTTGTTGCGTTTTTGGTCAAGCTTGATAACTTTAAATTCTAGGTCTTTACCTTCTAAGTGAGCAGTGTCACGTACTGGACGTACATCTACTAATGAGCCAGGTAAGAACGCACGGATGTTGCTAACTTCAACAGTGAAACCGCCTTTAACTTTGCCGTTGATAACACCAACAACAGTTTCTTTTTCTTCGTAAGCTTTTTCAAGGAACTGCCAAGCTTCGAAGCGTTTGGCTTTTTCACGAGAAAGAATAGTTTCACCGAAACCATCATCAGTTGCATCAAGAGCAACGTCAATTGCGTCGCCAACAGATACTTCTACTTCACCAGCAGAGTTTTTGAACTGGTCAATAGAGATAACTGACTCAGACTTAAGACCTGCATCAACGATAACGTTGTCTTTGTTTACAGCAACAACAGTACCTTTAACAATTGAACCAGGACGTGTTTCGATTTCTTTTAAACTTTCTTCAAAAAGTTGTGCAAAATTTTCCATAACTTGTATATATACTCAGTTATTAATCCAATCAACATACGTGTATCATGGGGTAGTTAAATTCACTTCGTGCATCCATGCAGTAAGCGTTTGTAAATGTTAGTTAATTAAAGCTAAATCAATGATTTAAGATAGCTTTTCATTTGCAAATAGCAGAATTTTTTCCACTACTTGCTCAATGCTTAATTCGGTAGAATCAATAATCAACGCACCTTCAGCCGGAACCAGCGGTGCAACAGTGCGATTCTGATCGCGCTCATCTCGCTGACGTATCTCGTCTAAAAGGCGCCCGATGTTAACATCAATCCCCTTTTGTTGCAACTGCTTCATGCGTCTTTGCGCTCTTTCTTCAGCGCTGGCAGTTAAAAAGATTTTTACCGGCGCATCAGGAAAAACCACAGTGCCCATATCACGTCCGTCAGCTAATAGCCCCGGCGCTTCTTTAAAGGCGCGTTGACGCCTAAGTAACGCTTCTCGTACACGCGGAAAAGCTGCCACTTTTGAAGCCAACTCCCCTACTTCTTGGGTACGAATGTTATCGGTTACGTCTTCGCCTTCTAAGATCACTCGCGGTTCATCTGCATCGACAATTTTAAACTCGACGTCCAAATGCGACGCTAACGGTATAATGGCATCTTCTTCGTCTACATTAATACCATGGTGTTGCGTTGCCACAGCGAGTACTCGGTAAATGGCACCACTGTCTAAAAAGTTCCAACCCAACTGTTCAGCAACTATCCTGGATACTGTCCCTTTACCTGCGCCGCTTGGACCGTCGATAGTAATTAATGGGATTTTTTCATTCATTAACGCATTTCCTGATTAATTGTTAAACCAACTTCATTCGCCAAAGCAACAAAACTTGGGAACGATGTCGCAACGTTTTCACATTCCAATATCGTAATTGTACCATTAGAACGTAATGAACTGATAGCAAAAGCCATGGCAATTCGGTGATCGTCTTGTGAATGCACCGTACCGCTACCTATTTGCCCACCGACAATGTCGATGCCATCAGCAACAACCGTGCAATCAATGCCTAATATTTCAAGCCCATCTGCCATGGCTTGAATGCGATCACTTTCTTTTACCCTTAGCTCTTCTGCGTTTCTTAGTCGGGTTACCCCTTTGGCACAAGCGGCAGCGATAAATATCGCTGGAAATTCGTCGATAGCCAATGGTACATCGGTTTCATCAATATCGATACCGTGCAGTTGGCTAGCATGCACAACTAAATCGGCTACTGGCTCAGCGCCTGCTTGTCGTTGATTGATTATGTCAATGTTAGCACCCATTTTAGTGACGATGTTTAGCACCCCAATTCGCGTTGGGTTCATGCCGACATTACGAAGTGTAATACTGCCTTGTTTGGCAATAAGACCGGCAATAATAAAAAACGTCGCAGAAGAAATATCGCCCGGCACATTAATGTCACAAGCGGTTAGGCGATGACCGCCCTCTAATGACACTTGATTGCCATTTACCAACACTGGGTAGCCAAAGGCTTTTAGCATACGTTCGGTATGATCACGAGTGATCCCAGGTTCGGTTACCGTTGTTACTCCATCAGCATAAAGGCCGGCAAGCAGTACGCAAGACTTTACTTGAGCACTGGCCATTGGCAATTCATAGTTAATCGCCGACAACGCATTACCAGCACCAATATTAATCGGTGGCGTACCATCGTCACTGGCGCTAATATCGGCGCCCATTTGGCGCAGAGGATTCACCACTCGCATCATAGGGCGTTTATTAAGTGAGTTGTCCCCGGCCATTTCAGAGGCAAATGATTGCCCCGCTAAAATACCTGACATTAAGCGAATGGTGGTGCCAGAATTTCCGACATTTAATGGCTCTTTAGGCGCGGTTAAACCATCAATACCATTGCCATAAACTGTTACTTCATTATGCTCATTGGGCCCTTCAATCTTAACCCCCATCGCTTTAAAAGCACGCATGGTGGCAAGACAATCTTCGCCGGGTAAAAAACCGCTGATTTTGGTCACACCATCGGCTAATGAACCAAACATAATGGAGCGATGAGAAATGGATTTATCACCTGGAATGGTAATATCACCTTGGATGACATCGCCAGGTGCAGTGACGAAAGTCAATGTCTGTTGATTTGACATGAAAATTCCTTATACGACAGAACTGTTTTGCTCGCTATAGTTTTGCGAGCGCACAACCATAGCGGGCGAATTTATTTTATTGTTATTGTTATTGTTTGATTTTGTCGCTTTATGCGTTATGTTGCTCAGCAAATTTTTGCATAAAATCGACTAATGCCTGCACACCTTCTATTGGCATAGCATTATAGATACTGGCTCGCATGCCACCAACACTGCGATGACCTTTTAAAGCCAACAGACCTTCGGCTTCGGCTTGGTTTAAAAACTCGGCATTTAAAGCGTCGTCTGGCAAGTAAAATGGCACATTCATTTTACTGCGATATTCTGGAGCAATACGATTACTGTAAAACGCACTGTTGTCAATATATTGATATAAAAGGTTGGCTTTTTTATCGTTTACTTCGCTAATCGCTTCAACCCCACCGAACTGTTTTAGCCAATCAAATACTAGGCTGGCTAAATACCATGCATAGGTTGGCGGGGTATTAAACATAGAGTCATTTTCAGCGGTGGTTTTATAGTCCAAAATAACCGGTGTTGTCGATTGGTGTTTGCCGAGTAAATCTTCACGTACAATGATAATGGTTAAACCCGATGGACCAATATTTTTTTGCGCACCCGCGTAAATTAAGCCAAATTTAGATACATCAAATTTGCGCGATAAAATGGTTGATGACATATCGGCAACCAAAGGTACGCCCCGTGTATCTGGTACATCAAACAATTCGATACCATCAACTGTCTCATTGGGACAATAATGCACATAGGCTGCATCTTTTGATAAGCCCCACTCGCTTACAGGCAATACGGAAGTTTTGCCCGCCGTCGATTGAATCGCATCAATAACGCGAACATCACCGTATTTTTTGGCCTCGGTTACCGCGCTTTTAGACCACGAACCAGTAACGACATAATCAGCACTTTGGCCTAAACCAAGTAAGTTCATCGGCACCGCAGCAAATTGACCACGTCCACCGCCATGACAAAACAATACTTTGTAGTTATCAGGAATCGACATCAACTCGCGTAAATCGGCTTCAGCTTGCGCCGCAAGTTGCATAAACGGTGCTCCACGATGGCTTAACTCCATCACTGAACAACCGGTATTATTCCAATTTAAAAATTCAGCCTGTGCTTTTTTCATCACAGCAGGTGGTAACATGGCAGGACCAGCACAAAAATTATATACCTGAGTCATCTTCTGTTTCTCTATTATCTGAATATCAATGCTTACCTTGTGGCATTGATGCGTTACATCAACAAAAAAAATGAGCGGTAAAAACCGCTCATTTTATTATTTATACACGTTTAATTATTCGGCTTCATCGGCAGCCGACTCATTATCCGCTGCATCAGAGCCTAAAGATGATGGGTTGTCACCTTCTACAACAGTGTGTTCTTCATCTGCTGTGGGCGTGTCTTCCTCATCAATTTCTTCAATTCGTTGCAACGCAACAACTTTTTCATCTTCTGCAGTACGAATCAAGCGTACACCTTGCGTATTTCGACCAATGACGCTCACTTCATTAACACGGGTTCTTACCAGAGTACCGTTGTCTGTGATTAACATGATTTCGTCATTTTCGTCTACTTGCACGGCGCCAACCACCGGACCATTACGATCGCTTACTTTAATTGACACCACACCTTTGGTCGCACGGCTTTTCGCTGGATACTCATCTAATTCGGTACGCTTGCCGTAACCGTTTTCAGTAACCGTTAAAATAGCACCATCGGACTTAGGTACAATCAAGGATACAACCTTTTGGTTACCTTCAAGTTTAATACCGCGAACACCCGTTGCCGTTCGACCCATTGCACGAAGTGCATGCATAGGTTCGCCCGTTTCAGGGTCAAGCTTAACGTCACCAGTTTCAGAATCTTTTAGCATCTCGTTAAAGCGTACCACTTTACCTTCGTCAGAGAACAACATAATGTCGTTGCTACCGTCGGTAATATCAACACCGATCAAGGTATCGTCATCACGTAAATTCAACGCAATAATACCGTTTGCACGAGGGCGTGAATAATCGGTTAATGGTGTTTTCTTAACCGTACCTGAGGCGGTCGCCATTAAGATGTATTTGTCTTCTTCGTATTCACGTACAGGTAAAATAGCCGTTATGCGCTCGTTCTTCTCAAGCGGCAGAATATTAACGATAGGACGACCTCGAGCAGTACGAGTTGCCAACGGTAACTGGAATACTTTCAACCAATACATTCGGCCACGGTCAGAGAAACATAAAATGGTATCGTGAGTGTTTGCCACTAATAGACGTTCAATAAAGTCTTCGTCTTTCATTTTGGTAGCGGCTTTACCTTTACCACCACGACGCTGTGCTTCGTATTCTGATAACGGTTGATACTTAACATAGCCTTCATGCGATAAGGTCACCACGACGTCTTCTTCGGTGATCAAATCTTCTAGTGACAAGTCATGTGATGCCAGTGAAATTTCGGTACGACGGTCATCGCCAAATTCATCGCGAATCAACTCTAACTCTTCACGGATAACTTCCATTAGGCGTTCAGGGCTAGCAAGAATATGCAATAGTTCTGCGATAAGCTCTAATAAATCTTTGTATTCGTTAAGAATCTTTTCATGTTCAAGGCCCGTAAGCTTATGTAGACGTAAGTCTAAGATAGCTTGAGCTTGTTGCATGGTCAGGTAATATTTACCGTCAACAATACCAAAGTTTGGTTCAACCCACTCTGGTCTTGCCGCATCATCACCTGCTCTATCAAGCATTTCTGAAACCGCACCTAACGACCAACCTTGTGATAATAACGCGGTTTTCGCTTCTGCTGGGGTTGGAGATTGCTTGATTAACTCGATAATTGGGTCAATATTGCTTAGCGCAATCGCTAAACCTTCAAGGATGTGAGCACGTTCACGGGCTTTGCGTAAGTCAAAGATGGTGCGACGAGTCACCACTTCACGACGGTGTAGTACAAATGCTTCAAGCATTTCTTTTAAGTTGAATAAACGTGGTTGACCATTATCGATAGCAACCATGTTGATACCAAATGATACTTGCATTTGCGTAAGCTTATATAAGTTGTTCAATACAACTTCACCAACTTCACCACGTTTGACTTCAACAACCATACGCATACCGTCTTTATCAGACTCGTCACGTAACGCTGAAATACCTTCAAGGCGTTTTTCTTTTACCAGCTCTGCCATTTTTTCAATTAGGCGAGCCTTGTTAACTTGGTATGGTAATTCGTGAACGACAATCGTTTCACGACCTGTAGAGTCGTCAACTTCGATTTCTGCCCGAGCACGAATATTTAATTTACCACGACCCGTTTTATACGCTTCATGAATGCCTGCAACCCCACTGATGATCCCCGCAGTTGGGAAATCAGGGCCAGGAATGTATTCGATAAGCTCGTCAATGGTAATTTCATCGTTGTCAATTAACGCAATACAGCCATTAATAACTTCATTTAGATTGTGCGGTGGAATATTGGTTGCCATACCAACGGCAATACCAGAAGAACCGTTAACCAATAAATTAGGAACACGCGTAGGCATAACTGCCGGCATATATTCCTGACCATCGTAGTTTGGTACGAAGTCTACGGTTTCTTTTTCTAAATCAGCCAAAATTGAATGCGATATTTTTTGCATTCTGATTTCGGTATAACGCATAGCAGCAGCAGAATCACCATCTACCGAACCAAAGTTACCTTGCCCATCAACAAGCATGTAACGCAGTGAGAATGGTTGAGCCATACGTACAATAGTGTCGTATACAGCGGTATCACCATGAGGATGGTATTTACCGATTACGTCACCAACAACACGGGCTGATTTTTTGTAGCCCTTATTCCAGTCATTTCCTAAGTCGTGCATAGCGTATAAAACGCGACGATGCACTGGTTTCAAACCATCACGCACATCGGGTAATGCACGACCTACAATTACACTCATGGCGTAATCTAGATAGGAGGTTTTTAACTCATCTTCTATATTTACTGGAACGATTTCTTTAGCCAGATCGGTCATAAAACGATGCTTTCCCTAAATGTAAGCAAATTTGCGAAAATTATTATTATCGAGTCAGGATAGGAGCAATAATTTTGCTTATCTCTGCACGGTCTTATTACGAGAGCGATTTACACTGTCGCCAGTTTGTGTTCGTTTGCCAACTACTTTTGACAAGGGCATTGCCCACAATACAAACACCTAACCTTGTAATAAAATTTAAAAATAAAATGTACCACGATGAACCTAAGATGTGTACCTTTTTTACAAGTTCAAAATCAAATCTCGCAACCGCTCCTTACCCAAAGTTTTTTTTCACCGAACAAATCATTTTGCAAATAAAATTTGCAGGTTAAATTTTATCCGCTATTAATTTAATACAGAGATTATAAAAATAAGTAAATACAATGGCCTGCATAGAAATTAAGAAAGTCACCGTATTATATTATAAGTCGTCTAATACCAACCCAAAGTGCACCCTGTGCCAAAAGGTTATGATGTGCCCAGTTGCCCCTACTGGTAGAATAATTATTAAAGATGAATTTAAAATGAATAAATCCATTGTGGCGGTTTGTGAAGGCGAAGTGAATTTACTAGCCGATGATAGCAAGCCTACCATTGTCACCCCGCAAGTGCGGGTTAAATAATTCGAGTAAAGAGCTGATTGGCTTTATTACTACCGCTTTTGGCTTACTTTTTATCCCCTTAAAATCCACCCTGTCACATTCTAAGCCAAAACATTGATGTTACCCTAAGCACTTCGATATATTTTTACAACTTATATAGGTGACTGTGTTAAACCTAAATAATTATTTGAAAAGCTTTGTTATCTGAATCAGTTTGGTTAAAATCAGGCACAAACAACATACAGTGCAGTTAACCATGTCTAAAGATTTTAATGTTAATCCAGAAGAAATCGCCAAGTTTGAAAAGGTCGCTCACCAATGGTGGGATCTAGAAGGTGATTTTAAACCATTACACCAAATTAACCCGTTACGAAGAAACTTTATCATTTCACATGTCGGCAGTTTGCAAGACCTTAATGTGATTGATGTCGGTTGTGGCGGTGGCATTCTTGCTGAGAGTTTAGCCCGCATTGGCGCGAATGTGACGGGCATAGATATGGGTCAAGAGCCACTAAACGTCGCCAAACTTCATGCCCTAGAATGCGGGATTGAATTAGATTACGAAAAAATCACCGCCGAACAAAAAGCACAACAGCAAGCTGGCCAATACGACATTGTCACATGTATGGAAATGCTTGAGCACGTACCCGACCCAGCATCAATTGTGCGAGCTTGCGCTGATATGGTAAAACCCGGTGGTTATGTGTTTTTCTCCACCTTAAATAAAACCGCTAAATCATACCTTTTCGCCATTGTTGCTGCCGAGAAAGTTTTAAAATTGGTCCCTCAAGGCACGCATGACTGGGACAAGTTTATTCGCCCATCACAACTTATCGGATGGGCTGAAGAAGCAGGGTTAAAATGCTTTGACAGTGCCGGCATTCACTACAACCCAATCACAGACAACCATAAATTAGCGGATGGTCTAGAAGTGAATTATATACTGGCTATGCGCAAACCCAAGGAAGATTAATGAACAAAATTGAAGGGGTATTATTTGACTTAGATGGTACTTTATTAGATACCGCCAAAGATTTAGGCGAAACCCTAAATTTTATCTTGCAACAGCATGACATTGCCCCTTTATCATTTCACCAATATCGTATAACGGCGGCCAATGGGGTTAAAGCACTACTAGAACTGGGGTTTAAAGAGCAATTGGTAGAGCTCGATATCAACAACCTAATTCAGCAGTTCTTTGCGCATTACCAGCAAAATATCGCTCACCACACCAAATTTTATGATGGCATCGAAGCGATGTTAGACAGTTTGAACAATAGCAACATTCCTTGGGGGATTGTGACCAACAAACCAGGCTTTTTGACCACCCCATTATTAGCCCAATTTGATATTTTTGCTCACAGTAAAACCAACATCAGTGGTGATACCTTATCGCGACGAAAACCTCACCCAGAGCCGATGCTGTTGGCCGCCAGTGAGTTAAACATCCCTTGCCAACAAATCTTATATTTGGGCGATGCCGAACGTGATATGCAAGCAGGTAATGCGGTCAATATGACAACCGTTGTTGCAAACTGGGGCTACATTGATGAACCTGAACCATTGGCCGCTTGGCAAGCGGATCATATTATCAATAAGCCCGAACAACTTATGCAGTTTATAAAATAATCAATTTGAACAAACATTGACTAAATTTATAAGCCATTGTTTTTAATAGAATTAAATATTTTTATCATTTTTAGTTATAAAGCTCAAAAAATTTCATCTAAAAACTATTTAAAAAATTTTTAGGCGAATAATTTCTAAAAAAAAATATTGATTTTTCACATTTACATAAAAAACAAGGCTCTTCTAAGTAAGTTAACACTAACAGCAATAGAGGTGATAAAAATTCATTTATAAACACCTCTATTTTGGGGTTGCATTCAAAGTGAAACCTCATTATCTTGTGATAACACACAGCGATAAACCCTATATGTTGTGTATTATTTTTAAACAACATATGTAGTAGGAAATCGTCATTAGCTTCAAAGATTGAACAATCTTAGTACCATTTACCGCTTTGGCGGGGTAAAAAATGAAGCTTATATTCTCGTTTCCACTGTAATCGATATAAACATAAAAATTAGAACTATAAAAACGAAATTAACAGGTCATTCATGAATACTAATCTCTCTGTCACCAAACGTGACGGCAATAAAGAACCCATTGATTTAGACAAAATCCATCGCGTTATTGACTGGGCAGCGGCAGGACTTGATTCTGTGTCTGTCTCTCAGGTTGAGCTAAAGTCACACATTCAGTTTTATGATGGTATTAAGACCGAAGACATTCATGAAACGATTATCAAATCAGCCGCTGATTTGATTTCAGAAGATGCCCCAGATTATCAATATTTGGCGGCACGCCTTGCTATTTTCCATTTGCGCAAAAAAGCCTATGGTCAATATGAGCCACCGGCCCTTTACGAACACGTTGTAAAGTTGGTCAATGCAGGTAAGTATGATGCGCACCTGTTGGCTGACTATACGCCTGAAGAGTTCGCTCAAATGGATCATTTTATTGACCATGATCGCGATAAAAACTTCAGCTACGCTGCCGTAAAACAGCTAGAAGGTAAATATCTCGTACAAAACCGAGTGACTGGTGAAATATACGAAAGTGCACAGTTTTTATATATTTTGGTTTCTGCCTGCTTATTTGCTAACTACCCAAAAGACACTCGTCTTGAGTATGTTAAAGGCTTTTACGATGCGATCTCTAAATTCAAGATTTCATTGCCGACACCTATTATGGCCGGTGTGCGCACGCCAACACGACAATTCTCATCATGTGTACTGATTGAATCAGGTGACAGCTTAGACTCAATTAACGCAACGACCAGCTCGATTGTAAAATATGTATCACAACGTGCCGGTATTGGTATTAACGCCGGTCGCATTCGAGCCTTAGGTAGTAGCATTCGAAATGGCGAAGCCTTTCATACAGGTTGTATCCCATTTTATAAGCACTTTCAAACGGCGGTTAAAAGTTGTTCTCAAGGGGGTGTTCGTGGTGGTGCAGCAACCCTATTCTACCCGTTATGGCACCTAGAAGTAGAAAGCTTACTGGTTCTAAAAAACAACCGTGGGGTAGAAGAAAACCGTGTTCGTCATCTAGATTACGGCGTGCAATTTAACAAAACCATGTACCAACGTTTGATCAAAGGCGACTATATCACCTTGTTCAGCCCTTCTGATGTGCCTGGTTTATACGATGCTTTCTTTGAAGACCAAGACAAGTTTGAACAATTGTACACGCAATACGAAGCCGATGATTCAATTCGTAAGAAACGCATTAAAGCCATTGAATTATTCACCTTGTTCGCACAAGAACGGGCAAGTACAGGTCGTATTTACTTACAAAATGTTGACCACTGTAATACCCATAGCCCGTTTGACCCAACGGTGGCACCGGTTCGTCAATCAAACTTATGTCTAGAGATTGCTTTGCCAACAAAACCATTGAACGACATTAACGACCCTGATGGTGAAATTGCGCTATGTACGTTATCAGCCTTTAACCTTGGTAAACTTGAAAGCTTAGATGAGCTTGACGGTTTGGCTGATTTAGTGGTTCGTGCTTTAGATAGCTTACTCGATTACCAAGACTACCCTGTACCGGCCGCTCGAAATGCGACCATGGGTCGTCGTACTTTAGGTATAGGCGTGATTAACTACGCATACTACCTAGCTAAAAATGGTGTATTTTATTCAAACGGAAGTGCGAATAACTTAACCCATCGCACCTTTGAAGCAATTCAATACTACTTGTTAAAAGCATCAAACCAGTTAGCCATTGAACAAGGTGCCTGTCCTAAGTTTAATGAAACACGTTTGGCTCAAGGTATTTTACCAATTGATACTTACAAAAAAGACGTCGATAACATTTGTACCGAAAAACTTCACCTTGATTGGGAAAGTTTACGTGAAAGCATTAAAGAGCACGGTGTTCGTAATTCGACTGTGTCAGCGTTGATGCCATCTGAAACGTCATCACAAATTTCAAATGCGACCAATGGTATTGAACCACCGCGTGGACTTATCAGTATTAAAGCAAGTAAAGATGGGGTGTTAAAGCAAGTTGTTCCAGAATATGAACGCTTAAAGCATAACTATGAATTACTTTGGAATATTCCAGATAATACCGGTTACCTAGAGTTAGTCGGGATCATGCAAAAGTTTGTTGACCAAACCATTTCGGCCAATACCAACTACGATCCGTCAAAATTTGAAAACGGTAAAGTACCTGTTAAACAAATTTTAAAGGACATGCTATTAGCCTACAAACTTGGTGTAAAAACCATGTACTATCACAACACACGTGATGGTGCCGACGACAGTCAAGGCGATATGGAAGATGATTGCGCAGGCGGTGCATGCAAGATATAGGCGGTTTGTTTTTTAAACAAATGATGTCGAGTACACAACTTACATGATCTGTACTGAGCGATAAAAAGGTGAAGCGTAAAGCTTCACCTTTTTTGTTTTCACTGCCCCACAGCCCCAACATAACATTTATTTTTTCGGCTCTATTAGCGTTAATTGTTGTTTAAAGTAACTAGTTTGACTTTCAAACATTTACCTGTAAATTAAACAATAGATATGGCGGGCACCGACGTCCGCTTTGAGCGATTTGAAGCCTGATGCGTATATAGACAAAAAGCGCCGTCATCCCACCATGCTTTTGGGTGGGATCTCCTTACGCATACAGTGAGTAAGAAAATCGATTTACTATAGTTCCTGATATAAATCTTTCCACTTAGGGTTTACTCTTTTAATAAGTCTTTATTTCCATGACCTCTGCCACCGTTTCAACCTTTTCTCTCGATAAATAGCACTGTCGATGTCATCAAACAGTTCAAAATAAACTAACTTTTCTAGATTATATCTCTTGCTAAAGCCTTCAGTAAGTTTCTGTTTGTGTTGCAATACTCGTTGAAGTAGATTGCTAGTAACGCCAACATAGATAACAGTATTGGATTCGTTTGAAATAATGTATATGGCTGGTTGTTTCATGTTTGAAGTCCTTTTCAAATATATGAACAACTATAGTCGATAATTAAACGGTGAAGTAAAATAGACACTTCGAAACTGGTAAAGATCCCACCCAAACACATGGTGGGATGACATGCACGGATGCACTAATGCAGGAAGGCTCATGGATGAGCGTATTCTTTCTGTGACGTGCACTGTTTTCGATAGTGTGCATGCTTCTTTGGTGCTCTTTTTTTGAAAATGTGAACGACTCTGATAGGCACAAGACGATCATTGGCCGTTCAACAATTAACGCTAATAAAGCCTATTTTTCGCACTTAATCACCGTTGTTTACAACTAATGCCATAACCGCATCGATTGTTTAAAATTGTTTATCGGGAAAGACCCTAAGGATATAGAGCGATGTGGGCATCAATGTAGTCGTTACGCTAACAACAGGCTAAATATTGCTTGC
Source organism: Thalassotalea sp. 273M-4 (assembly GCF_041410465.1). Lineage (NCBI taxonomy): Bacteria > Pseudomonadati > Pseudomonadota > Gammaproteobacteria > Alteromonadales > Colwelliaceae > Thalassotalea > Thalassotalea aquiviva. The sequence continues at coordinate 1,471,822 of NZ_CP166961.1, read as the reverse complement.
ATAACATACGGCGAGAAGAAACAGCAAGACAAAATAGCGGATCACAGATGCCCTCTTGTGCCTAAATTCATTCAACGATATTAAAATGATAACTTCTCAGTGGCTTTGAGCGAACACTATGCGCTCATTTCATAAGCTAGGGTTGTTGTTTTAACCATAATAAGGCGCTGTCAGAGTCGTCGAAGTAGTGCACTTTACCACCCACAAACCAGCCTCCTATTTTTGCTGCGATCTCCATCCAAAACTGATGACCGACAATGGCGATATTATGAAAGCGTTTACCATGTTTTAATCCAAGCTTTAAATCATCCCACATTGCTCTCGCTTCCCAACCAACCATTTCAGTGCCATCAAACAGAACATTAATATTGGCATCTTTGTGCTCTTGCACGGCTTCATCGATCATCGGAGTAATTTTTTCATAATCGAGATGCGTTAGTTTCCCAGTTACTTTTATCGCCAAGTAAATACACTCATCTTCACTTAAAATTTCAATTTTTAATGCATGACTTTTCATTTTCAATATTCCTTCAAAGTAATAACGTTTAAGCCGTTCATCCTTGAAATATGGTGTTCATAACAACTCAAACTGAGGTTTAACTTGCTCAAAGTACGCCAATGTTTGAGTGACCTATGTAAATACTAACGCAAAATAACGTTTCGTGGTTGATTAGCCCCAGTTTTAAAACGTCAACATGCGCACCTTTGATTTAGATCAAGTGTAAAAATAATAAAAAATATACTTTTTTTTTACTCTGTAAAAAAGACTTCAACAAAATCAAACACCTTTGAAAATACAGCTAAAATAGCGCTAAAAGTACGTTACACCCTGTAACACGATGTTACAGACAATTAGAGGAACTAACTATAAAGTGCTACCATCTAGTAAGTTTCATCAGAAATTTACTGCATACAAACCAAACTCGAAGCCCCTGTTTGAGGCTTCTTTTATTTAAAAATCAACCTCGTTTGCAACTGGAGAACCCAAATGTCTGCAATTATGAGTTTTGTCGGAATTTTTGTCCTAATTGGTTTAGGCCTTTTACTCTCCGACAACCGTAAAAAAATTAACTGGCGTACCGTTTTAGGTGCGTTTGCAATCCAAGCATCTTTAGGTGCTTTTGTTCTATATATTCCCTTCGGTCAAGATGTGCTACAGTCCATCAGTAACGGTGTTCAAAACGTTATTGACAGCGCCCAAGCTGGTATCAATTTCTTATTCGGTGGGTTAGGTACAGATGCAATGTTTGCTAATGGCGTAGGCTTTGTTTTCGCTGTTCGTGTCCTTCCAGTTATTATTTTCTTCTCTTCACTAATTTCTGTTCTTTACTATTTAGGCGTTATGCAATGGATTATCCGTATTATCGGTGGTGCATTACAAAAAGCCCTAGGTACATCTCGTACAGAATCTATGTCAGCTACTGCCAACATTTTCGTTGGGCAAACAGAAGCGCCTCTAGTTGTTAAACCATTTATCCCTACAATGACTTCTTCTGAGCTATTCGCCATTATGGTTGGTGGTTTAGCGTCTGTTGCTGGTGCAGTATTAATGGGATATGCCGGTTTAGGTGTTGAACTTAAATACCTCATTGCCGCGTCTTTCATGGCGGCACCTGGTGGTCTATTAATGGCTAAATTAATCAAGCCTGAAGTAGAAGATTCGGCTCAAGAAATTGAAGACCTTCCTGATGACGTACAAGAAGCCCAGCCATCTAACATCATTGATGCGGCTGCAACAGGTGCTTCTAACGGTCTTAAATTAGCTGTAAACGTTGGTGCAATGTTATTAGCTTTTATCGCGTTAATCGCTTTGCTTAACAGCATGGTTGGCGGTATTGCAGCTATCTTCGGTTTCGAAGGCGTAACCATTCAATTATTACTAGGCTACATCTTTGCACCACTTGCGTTCTTAATTGGTGTTCCAATGGAAGAAATCGTACGTGCAGGTAGTTTAATTGGTCAAAAATTTGTTGTTAACGAGTTCGTAGCTTATGTTGACTTTATCAGCATCAAAGAAGCGTTATCAGCGAAAACTCAAGTTATCATGACCTTCGCGTTATGTGGTTTTGCTAACTTGTCTTCGATTGCAATTTTGCTTGGTGGTATCGGTACTATGGCGCCAAATCGTCGTCCTGACCTAGCAAAAATGGGCTTAAAAGCGGTATTCGCTGCATCGCTTGCTAACTTAATGAGTGCTGCAATCGCCGGCTTATTCTTCTCTTTGTAAGCAAAGAAGATTTGCTCTTGGGAGGAAAGAACCACTCTTTCCTCCTAAAATAAGAGATTAAAACATAACTAATGTGTTTAACGTGGAAATGACTAACATGAAAAAACTTGCTCCTGTTGCTTTATTAGCAGCTTCAACAATCGCAATCTCAGCACCTGCTGCTGCAGAACAATATTATGGTTTCATGGACGTATCTGTTAACTTCCTAGACTGGACTGCCGAAACAGAAAGATTAACCAACGACGGTAAAAGAGACTTCTTATTCTTAGAAGTTGAAGGTGGTGCCGGTTTTGATTGGGGTGATCTTTACGGTTTCTTCGATCTAGAAAACCCTGGTAACGTAGGCCAAGACAAGGAAGGCAAAAACAACAATTTCCGTATCGCAACTAAAGGTAGCATCGCTGTTAACCTTGGCGATAGCAATTGGAATGCTTATAGTCACGTTTATCACTTTGAAGACGCTGGCTTTTACGACACCAACGTTGTTTTAGGTGTGAGCTATGACGTATTCACAGAGTCGGGTTTTTGGATCAAGCCTTTCTTAGGTGCTCACATCGAAAACCAAACGTTTGCAGGAAATGGCTTTAACGGTTACATGACGGGTTGGGTTCTTGGTTATGACTTCCAAGTCGGTACTCAAAAGTTCTCGGTAAACCAATGGCACGAAACTGAATTTGGTCGTAAAGATCAATTCGCCAGTGGCCCATTCAAAACTGTAGGTCACAATGGTGCAGTTTCAGCTTGGTGGCACATCGACCAAAACTTTACGGTTGGTCTGCAATACCGTTATGCTGATCACAAACTTGGTACCCCTGGTTTCCAAGATGCAATCATCTATACAGCTAAATACAACTTCTAATTACAGACGTTGTTATTAATTGATAAAGCCAGTACCTAAGGTACTGGCTTTTTTGTTTTATAAAACCCTTGTCATGTATCCCCATTAGTAACCCAATAAATAGCACAACAAAGCACACGTTTTATGTTGAAGCCACCTCTAAGTGCCGTGCTGATTAGTTTGAGGATGTTCAAACGCTACCTTCGACTATACTTTTGCTAATGATAGTAGGCTGTAGGTCCACAGCATTGGAGATGAAACCATGAAAACTCATACATTAGCAAAACATTTAACTTGTACTATAGCAGCAGTATTTGCCTCTTTTGTCGGTGCCCAAGACACGCAAGAAATGATCAAAAGCGCGATGAGCGCTGCACCCGCGTCAGTAACAGAAAACGCCACGTTTAAAGCTCCCGATGGCACGGTGTTAAAAAAAGGGAGTAACGGGTATACCTGTTACCCACAGACCGAGGGTATGGGGCCGATGTGTAATCAAGCTGGTTGGGATGAATTGATCCACGCCTTAATGAATAAACAAGACTACACCCCTAAAGGACTGAGCATTTCTTACATGCTTGCAGGTGAAGGTACGGCCCCCGGTGTGAGTAATAGCGATCCATACGAAACAGACCCAACTAAAGTAGATGATTGGGTTAAAGAAGGACCACATTTAATGATTATCTTGCCTGATAAATCGATGTTAGAGGGGATCTCAACTAACCCATCCGATCCGGTTTATGTGATGTGGGGAGATACCCCATATGCGCATATTATGATCCGCATTTCAGAAGAATAAACCTCATACCAAAACACGGCGAGTTAAGGGCAATATACTCAACTGGCCGTGTCTATTACCCGCGTCACTGCTCTGGGTTCTACTTAGCTTTTATTCTTCACTTGTTAAGATTGGCAACTGAGTGCATGGCTTGCGTCTTACATTGGGTTACTTTTAAAACATTTTATAATTTTATAAGTAGAGCCAAGTAAGCGTGAACGACAAAATCACCCACATTAATATTATCAAGGGGATCCCAACTCGCATAAAATCAGAAAATTGATAACCGCCAGCGTTCATAACCAACAAGTTGGTTTTATAGGCCATTGGGGTGGCGTAACTTAAATTGGCGCCAAACAGCACGGCTAGTACAAAGGGCTCTGCTGGTGCACCAAGCTGATTGGCCACTGAAATGGCAATGGGCGTACCAATAACAGCGGCGGCATTGTTAGACACAATATTGGTTAAAATAGCCAATAACAGCATTAGGGCCGCGAGCACACCACCAACAGGCAAGCTTTGAGATAAAGCAACAAATGACTGAGCGATATACTCTGCCCCTCCCGTTTCCATCATAGCAACACCTAAGCCAAGCGAGGCTGCAACGATTAAAATAACCTGCGTACTCATGGCCGCCGATACTTCTTGCCAGTTTAAACAGCGGGTTAGTAATAGAGCTAACACACCACAAAGAGAACTAATGACAATGGGAAATATGTCTAATACCGGAATAATTACCACCGCAAACAATATGAATAATGCCAGCCCAGCTTTTTTGGTTTTTTGCAATTGTGAAGCACCATCTAAAACCAGAAGCCCTTGTCTATCTTTTAAGCTATCAACTTGCTCTTGAGAGCCTTGTACTAACAGTATATCTCCAATGTTAAGTTTGACTTTGCCTAGGCTCTGACGGCCGACATCCATTGGTTTCCCTTCTCGATGCAGTGCGACCACCGACAACTTGTGTAAGTGGGCAAATGACACCTGCTTTAATGTTCTGCCATTAAGACCCGAACCTTGAATGATCACAATCTCAGCGAGGATCTGATCTTCAGCAGTAACTAAAGGATGATCATCATCTAATTTATGTTGCCCTGAATACAATGTCGCCCCTAGCACACTTTCGAATTCTTTTAATTGGTCAGGGTAATCTTTAACCTTTAGACGATCGCCTGCGCGTATAACCGTATCGGGAAAAGGGATCAAACTGTGATTGTCGGGTTTTCTTTGAACCCCACCAATTTGCATCTGGCCATCGGTCAGAGCAATGATTTCGGTTACTGTCTTACCTTCGGCCACACTGCCTTCACTAATGTTTAAATAGGCGGTAAATAATCTTGGTGAGGTGTCGGGTAAAGTAGGTGTACGAGACGGTAAGATTCGCGGTGCGATTAGCCACAAATACAACATGGCAACGGAACTGGCAATAAGAGCCGGTAAAGCAAAGTCAAACATGCCAAACCGTTCTAACCCCATATCATTAGCCACACTAACCACCAGTAAGTTAGTCGAAGTTCCGATGGTTGTTACCATACCACCAACCAAAGTCGCTAAGCCCATTGGCATTAACATGCCACTTGGATCTGATTTAGTTCTTAGCGCCACATTAATTAAAATCGGTAACAGCAACACAACTATTGGTGTGTTATTAACAAATGCACTAAGAGAACCAGCAATAATCAGGGTTAATAACAACGACAATGTCGGCCAGTTTTTCCAAAGTTTCGCCAAACTTCGGCCAATAGGTTCAAGGGCGCCTGTGCGTACTAAAGAAAATCCAATGATCATCAAACAACACACGGTAACCAACGCTTCATGACCAAAACCATAAAAAAACTCGCTGGGTTTCAGTACCTCACCACGGTTAGTTTGAAAAGGAAAAAGAGTAAAGCCTGCGGCTAAAACCGCTATCACCACCAAAGACGATGTTTCCAGTGGAATGTCGTCACGTTTAAACAAGTACAAGGCAAATAAAGTAAAAATCAAAACACCCAACGCATGGTAATTTGGTATATCTGGAAAACTGATATCGAGCATCGTGATTCTCAATCCTTTAAATAATCCCTTCGCCATGGTCGATAGACGCAATGTCGCGTATGTGTTCAACCAAAGTCGATTTTGGGCAATAGCATGATCAATACATTACAGTGTAGACGAGCCCTAAAAAGAACGCGACAAAGAGAATTTCATCTTTAAATACAAATATTTACCATACTTTACAAGTAGTTGATAGAGTTAACATATTTTCACTTAGTCAGCAAATAAGTTATTTATTTTTATAAGAAAAACAGTATTTTTAAGCTTTAATAAAGGGGGCAATTCAAGCCACTAAGCATTATTATGCAAAGCTTTGAGTCATAGTTTGCTGATTTTAAATAACAAAGAAAATCTCGCACAAATTTCAACAATATTGAGTAGAAAATTTAATGTCAATGGTGTTATCATCGTCATTAGATTTAGGCACGGAATATCAAAAAATTCCTGTTTCATAGTCAAAAAACAATAATAAATAATACGTGTTACAAAGCCCTATAAATGGATGCTCCGTATCATCGATACTTTCTGCCATTCTTTCAGGACACCATAGACACTATTGAATTAATACAGCGGACTCACAAAGATGGTGAATTCGCTTTGGTATTTTACAATAATTCATTGAATATTAAGTATTTAATGAAGCTCAGTTAAAAAGCATTAAATACTGCTCTTTTCGGCATTTCGCAGTATTTAAAGGAGAAACCATGTCGTATTCAACGTTTAATCAAAACATAAACGATCCTTTATTAGAGCCAATGTTTATGGGACAAACCGTGAACGTGTCCCGTTATGATCAACAAAAGCATCCTATTTTTGAAAAATTAATCGAAAAACAACTGTCATTTTTCTGGCGTCCAGAAGAAGTCGACATTTCTAAAGACCGTGCTGACTGGCAGTCGCTAACAACCAGTGAAAAGCATATTTTTATTTCAAATTTAAAATATCAAACATTACTAGACTCTATTGCGGCTCGAAGTGTTAACGTTAGTTTATTACCTTTGGTTTCTATTCCTGAGCTTGAAACCTGGATTGAGACATGGGGTTTTTACGAAACCATCCATTCTCGCTCTTACACCCATATTTTACGAAACTTATTTACTAACCCTTCAGAAGTATTTGATGACATCGTCATTAACGAAAACATCCTTAAGCGTGCAAGTGCGATCAGTAAATACTTTGACCGCGTTATTTTGTTAACTCAACTTTACCAATCTCAAGGTGAAGGTACTTACACTGTTGAAGGTGAAGAAGTTGAAGTTTCGGTGCGTGAAATCAAAAAAGCGTTATACCGTTCTGTATGTTCTACCAATGCATTAGAAGCGATTCGCTTTTATGTGTCATTTGCCTGTTCGTTTGCTTTTGCTGAGCGTGAATTACTCGAAGGTAACGCCAAAATCATTAAGCTAATTGCTCGTGATGAAGCCGTTCACTTAACCGCGACTCAACATATTTTAAATATTTGGGCGAGTGGTAAAGACGACCCAGAAATGGCCGAAATTTCGAAAGAACTACACCAAGAAGGTCTAGAGCTTTTCTTAGATGTTATTGAGCAAGAAAAAGATTGGGCTGAATACTTATTTAAAGACGGGTCAATGATTGGTTTGAATGCCGAAATTTTAAAACAATACATTGAGTACTTATCAAATCAACGTTTACAAGCCATTGGTTACCCTGCTCAGTTTGAGATTAAGAGTAACCCTCTACCTTGGATCAATTCCTACTTATCGAGTGATAACGTTCAAGTAGCACCACAAGAAACCGAAATTTCTTCTTACCTAGTTGGCCAAACCGACTCTGCGGTAGACAGTGCTGATTTTGCAGGTTTTGACTTATAACCGTTATTGATTAATGAGTCATAAAGTAAAAGTTAATGGTGAGGTTGTCGAACAAGCGTTTGACAACCTCATTCACAAAACCACTTTGGAATTTCTTGAAGCCAATCAAGTTGAAGTCCATTATCACTGTCGTGACGGGTTCTGCGGGGCTTGTCGTGCCGTATTAAACGCGGGAGAAGTCACTTACCATAAAGGTGAACCTTTGGCTTTTATTAGAGATAACGAAATCCTACCTTGCTATTGCATACCTAAAAGCGACATTGATATTACCATTGAATGATTGTCTACTCGCCAATACCTGAGCCTACCAGAGCCAACAGTCCCCTTACCTTTATACACCCTATTTTGCGCTATAAACGCTCTGCAAACGATTATCTCTTCACAACTTACACAACGACTTCATAACCTACTGAATTTAAATATTTATTTTATATAAACATCACTTATCCATTAGAAAAAACACAGGATTTTCAAGCTGTATCTCGCTTTAATTAGGGTGTCGTCAAGGAAGGTCGCGTTAGTTTTATAGCGTTAGTTTTATATTTAGTTTAGTTAGTTAGTTATTAAACATTGGGCGAAATTCTTTGGTTGTTAATGTACTGATGAATAAACGAAGCAAGTCTTTAGACGTTACGTTGTCGTATTAAACGAATTGGTTCGTAAGGAGGACAAATGAAATCGATTATGACATCAATAGCCGCTATGGGATTATTAGCTATTACGTCAACAACTCAAGCCGTGGAATACGAGTTTGTAGCCGCTGATAACTCTCCAGCTACCAAAACCTGTCTTTATGCTGTAACCAATGATTTAACGGGTCTTAAGTTTATGGCGACCAGATTGTTTAGTCGAAACTATAGAAAGTTGAGCCAAGAAATTTCATGTAACGGTCTAGACATTAATCACTTCGCACACACCTATGGAGCGTATGAAACAAGTGCATTTTTAAATAAAAGAGTATTACCTAAACATCGTATTAATTACTCTGTTGAGATTATAGATATTGCTAAGACTAAGGATGAGTCAGGTATCAAAAAGGTTATTTACATCGCCAGCAATTAAATAAAAAACTTGTTTTACTTGGGATAAAACCCAGTAAAGAAGTTAAAGAAAAGACTCATAGATAATTCTTGTACATGCAGACATCTTACATTAGGTGCCTGCAATTTTGTGTTTAATGAGTTGCCTTGGATTTATTTATTGCTATGACTACTAAAGTTGATCTTCAAGAGGTAGAAGTGACATAAACCAAACTTTAAAACGATCCCATGCAGAAGTTTGTGGTTCTTTATTAAATTGCTCACCCGTTACTCTGTCATCCCAAACCAATGCCTCTGAATTTGGATCTTTTAGCTTAACTTGCCATGCATATTCTGCGACGTTGTTACTCACCCATTGCGATAACGAATGACTCAGTTTTTCACTGTTGATTAATAGCCCCATTTCGGTGTTTAAATTAAATGAACGAGGGTCTAAATTCATTGTTCCTATAAATATTTTTTTATCGTCAAAGGCCATGGTTTTCGCATGTAAACTGGCGGTAGATGAACCTGAAAAATGTCTCCCCTGTTTACGCTTTTTCGCCATTAAATCACTAGGTTTAAGCTCCCACAATTGCACCCCTGCACGAAGTAAGTCAACCCGATACTCGGCATAACCAGAGTGCACCGCCGATACATCGGTTGCCGATAGAGCATTGGTTAAAACAATAACCTCCACCCCTCTACTCACCCATTCAGTAAGGGTTTTAACCCCCTTATCTTTAGGAATAAAATACGGGGAAACGATAATTGCTTTTTTATCTGGCTGCCCCATTTGAGCAAATAAATCGGCAGACATATTAGCCGATTTGTCGTTAACTTTATTTAGAAGTTTATCGGGGTGATCGTAGAACAATGTCGTTTGCTGCCAATCGAAGCTTAATTTTTTATTAAGCAATTGCTCAACAAAACTATTATTTTTAAGTTGTATCACATATTCGTTGTCTTCATTGTTACTCATATAATCATCAAGGTTTTTCGATGTTTGCGTTAAACCTTGTTGATGACTCGGCCCCGATAACAATTCAATTGGGTACGATAATTGATGATTCCAATAGGTGTCAAATACCGACGATGCATCTGACACTGCGCTTCCCACAGCCATAACATCTAAGTCAATAAATTCTGAGCTATCTTTCGCAGAAAAATAGGCATTACCCATATTGCGTCCACCGGTTATAAATATTCGGTTGTCAACAATGAAGCTTTTGTTGTGCATTCGTCGGGAGAGTTGCCCATAGTTGCTGATAAACCCCAGTGCACGGAATGTTCTGTTTGGAAAAGGGTTAAATAAACGCACTTCGAAGTTTGGGTGAACAGCAAGAGCGGCTAGGTCTATCTCACTTTCTGCTTGCGCTAAGTCGTCAAGAAGTAACCTAACTCTTACCCCTCGGTTAGCGGCATCGAGCAAAAACTTGGTGAAAATAATTGTGGTTTGTTGGCGGTGATATAAGTAGTACTGTACATCGATAGTATGTTCAGCCGCTTGAATTAATGCTAACCGTGCGACAAAGGCATTAACACCATCAACTAAAGGGTAAACGCCGGTAAGTCCAGGATATTGATCACTAATTGCATCACCAATACGGCTTGGGGTGTTTGCATCGATAGCATAACTTTCTGCAACTGTGTTGCGTTCAGGTAGCTGAGCACAACCGGTTAAAAAGCCAATATAAAGTGCAAAATAAAGGGATTTTATACTGTTAGATAGCATCTGAGGTTTCCAAACTGGGTGGTTTTATGCACACGATTCTCAAATATTCACTGGCACTAAACAGGGGTAGCCTTAAGGGCTTATCAACTATTAAGACGATCTGTACATAACTATAGATGATATAAGAAAAGATGATGGGGCTTAAATTCGCTATTTTCCATATTATTAAAGTGTTTTGATATAACCGTACGTTAAGATTAATCAAAATTTGGATTAATTTCTTCGTGTTCAAAAACACCGATTTAGTGCCGTGCATGCAATAGCAACCTTGTTGAACTTAGCAACAATTTACTTAAAATTTGATTTTACCATCATCCAGACTAGCCTTTTATAAGCTAGTTAGGGGAGGTTTTTATAAGTTTCAGCTGAGTTAACCTAGCTTCGAATCAATTTTATTGAGCCATATATTCCGCTGTATCGAGTGCTTAACTTAAAAAAGGTGTGATGTTAAGTGCCTCCCAAAGGTTTAGGTGCATGTTGTTGCATTTGCATTTATGTGTTCATATTTACACGAGGAAACAATAATGGAAACCTTATTACCCGTAATTATTCAACTAATAAGTGGCGCTGTTGGCGGTAACGTTGCCGGCAGTTTAATGAAAAATTTATCTCTTGGTACCTTACTAAATTCGCTCGTTGGAATTCTTGGCGGTGGTATAGGTGGGCAGATCCTTGCGATGTTTGGTATGGATATTGGCTCAGGCGCAATGGATGTAGAAAGCGTTCTTGGCAGTATTGCTGGCGGTGGCGTTGGCGGCGGTGTGTTGTTAGCTATTATAGGCGCAATTAAAAAAATGTTAGGGGGTTCTGCGTAAGGTCTAAGCGCATACTAAACACTAAGTGAGTGAGCTTTTGGCGTATTTTAAATCAGTATAAGCTCTCGTTAAAGTAAGTCTGCCAATCTACTGATCAAATAATTTCACTAAACAATTAAAAATCCGTAGTCGATTAACTGGCTACGGATTGTAATATATTGCCATTGAATAAAAACGCGTAAACCAATCATCTTGCTACTACACACACCACAACACATAACAACATAATTAAGCCTGCAAAGCATACATACAGTCAGCTGTTAAAAAGTCTTTTCCTGTTATAACCTTGACGTTAACTGATTGAAAAGGTTAATGTCTCTTAAGAGCGATTTGAAGCCTGATGCGGATAAATGCAGGAAGGCTCATGGATGAGCGTATTCTTTCTGTGACGTGCACTGTTTTCGATAGTGTGCGTGCTTCTTTGGTGCTATTTTTCTAATTATGTGAACGACTCTGATTGGCACAACTCGGGCAAATAGTTCACCTCGACACTTAAGGGGCTTCCATCCAAAACCATGATGGGATGACGGCTTTATTTTTCTGATTTAGTTAATGACTCTGAATGCTACAAACCTGCCGTTGAGTATTGGTGATAAAGATAACCAATATTGGCACTTAACCTTACAATTTAAATGACTTAAAAACTTTAAATCAATAACTTAAAGCCCATTTGCATTTTTTATTTGTTTGTAGATAACTCTGAGTTCATACATAAAAAAGCAGCCGAAGCTGCTTTATTAATACTGTGTTAGAAAACGTTAGCATTTAATTGCTCTGCAACATAATCGATAACCCGTTGTGCTCTCACACTATTGCCTGCATTGTCTAAACGAGGAGAAAATACTGCTATTGAAAATTTACCCGGTGCGACAGCAATAATACCACCACCCACCCCACTCTTTGCAGGAAGTCCGACTTTATACGCCCAATCACCACTGGTTTCATAAAGCCCCGCAGTGGTCATTACCGCCAATAAGTGTTCAACATTCTCATCACTCATGAGTTGTTTTTTAGTGATGGGATGTGTGCCATTATTTGCAAATGGCGCCGCCATAATGGCTAAATCTTTTGTTGTCACACCTACTGAACATTGTCGTGTGTATAAATCTAAGTTTATGGCAACATCGCCATAAAAACGTTTATGGGCTTTGAGTAGCTGAGCAATAGCCAAATTACGATCATTGGTTTTTGACTCCGACTCATAAACATCTTCTAAGACGGGCAACGTCGCATTAGCAAATTGATTATACCAATTAGAAACGTCTTGCCATTTACTCTTTCCATCACCATTAAGTAAACTCATGGTGGCAATGGCACCTGCATTAACAAGAGGATTCATACTGCGTGCTTTATTTAGTTCAATCGCCAAAATTGAATTAAACGGTAAACCCGTTGCATTAACGCCAACCTTTTCTACTACGACATCCGCACCTTGTTGCTCTAGGGCAAGGGCTAAGGTGAATACTTTTGAGATTGATTGAATGGAAAATCGCTCATCCACATCCCCATAGGTATATAATTTGCCCTCGGTAGTGACTAAAGCAATGCCAAATAACTCAGAGTCGACCTTCGCAAGTGCTGGAATGTAATCAGCATTCGCGCCTGAATTATCATTTTTATACAAAGTATGAGCACTGGCTAATACCTTATTAATGTCGACCTTTTCACTGGAATTAGCGCATGCGCACATCGGTACGATACAAACAATAATCAACAGCCATCTAATCATCATAATGATTCCTTAATATTTAAATGCAAAGGAGGTTTGCAAGCGGGTATTATCGTCAGAGTCGCCGGCTTTACTTTCAACCTCTCCCCATTGCAACTCTATGCCAATTTTTGCCATCGGGATGGGTGACCAAATAAAATTAGCGGTACTGTATAAGCTCTTATGAAATGCGTTATCAAATTGACTGGCTATATTATCGACTTCAACATAACCGGCACCAATGGCAGTACTCATATTTGAATTCCATTGGTGATCTAAGTAAATAAAGCCACCAAACGCTTCTATGGCTCGAAGCTCGCCTTGACTATTAACGCCAGCATCTGCGCCACCCGTTTGCTCGGCATAAAGGTTACAACAGGGATCATTTAGATAACGACCAATGCCCTTCCCATACGCCAATTGGTATTTAATACTGTCATTGCTGGCTACTTGATATGCCCCAGTTAAGTTAACACCCCAACCTAAGGCGCTATCAGAGGCACTACCACCATCGGTGAATTCGGCTTCGTAACCAAGTTTTCGTAGCAATACAGAACTTTTAAAATGACCGAAATCACCACTCTTATAATAAAAACCTGCGATATCAGGCCATTCATTGACTTCGTCATACTGATAACTGTTTGGGTCGAGTGTATTGGGTAGAGCAAAATCAGAATCAGAGCGCTCTATTGAAATCGCCAACTTTTCTGAATCATTTATAGAGTAGGTATAACGTACCTGTGGTTGGCGCGCGAAAACCATGGCGTTCGGGCCCCAGTAATCGAGCATATTGGGAAATGAATCAATATCCATAAAGCCGGTAAAAGTTTTTCCCGCTCCCAAACCACCAAGCTCCCCCCACAAGTGCAATAAATTTAAACTTTCGTTGCCATTACTTTGAAAAAAATCAAACTCAAAACGCGTTTTCATGTCACCAAAAGTGGTTGGGGTTATACTTTTAACATACAGTTTAGATTGTCCTGCTGACAATAAGGTGTTGTCATCAACCGTGTTGTTTTCGTAAGCAATAGATGAAGGTTGAAAGCCAGCGCGATTGGTCATCTCACCATGATTGTAAATAGCATCAAGCCAAATTTGGCCACCAATTTGTAAACGCGTATCGGTACCACTTAACCGAATACTTCGCTCTGGGGTTTTATATTTATGACTTGAACGCTGTTTAAAAGCTCGTAAAGTACGAAATGAGCTAGCGCTTTGCCCATTTCGCTTTTCGTTAATGGCTTTTTCTTGTACTTGATCTTTAAGATCTTCTATTTGAGCGTCTTTATCTTCAATTTGGCGCTCTAAAGTGGCTAGTCGCCTTTCAAGAGCTTCTAAGCGCGTTTCAACATCCTTCTCGCTAGCAAAGGCAGTTGACGATAGTATGCTTAAAGTGAGTACAAATATAGCAAAAAACGGCTCTTTTACAGTTGCTTGAGGAATCGTTGAGAAAGTATTTGTTGCCATGAAATATCCTAGTATCGCTATTATTCGAATGGATTTATTCTTAAGGAATAAGCGTTACTCAAGTGTAGATTACGTACACAAATGCTGCCAATGCGCCCCTCATTTTGTAACGATTTTTTATCCTTATTAAAAACAACTGGTTTAGTGACTTTATAGCCAATATAGCGCTGAAATATACTCTCATTTATGATTTTTCATAAACCGTCTATAGTTAAAAATAACGGTTCATTTTTTTGTGTATTGGAGGGTATATGGAAATTAATAATTTGCTTGATATGGACAGTGGTATTGTATTTGGTATTGTCAATGAACGCCTTCGTCTTGAATGTAAAGATTTAGACGAATTGGTATCTCGGTACAATTTAGATGAAATGGTGTTGGTAGAAAAAATGGCATTAATTGGTTACGAATATGATCCTATTTCAAACCAATTTAAAGCCAGTTAAGTGCTTTCATCATACCTAAGACCTCCTTTATTAACGACCTTCTTGGGGTTTTATTGTTGCACCAAAAGACCTTTACCTCGGTGCACTGTCACCTGTGATATTGCACTTAAGCCCTACTCTTTTGCCGTACACTCTGAAATTGGACATTGACTCGCTAATGACAACTTTCGTTATCAATACACCTTGTTATTTCGATTGCAGGGAAACATAACGTGAACCCGGTGGTTTTGGCGGTTTGCCTTATGCTTGGTTTAGCTCTGCTTAGAGTCAATGTGGTGATCTCGCTTATTGTGAGTGCGCTTGTTGGTGGTCTAATGGCCGGTCTTTCCATGCACGATACCATTAAAGCGTTTGAAAGTGGTTTAGGAAATGGTGCAACAACAGCATTAAGTTATGCCATGTTAGGTACCTTTGCGGTTGCTATTTCACGCTCTGGCATCACCGATTTATTGGCCGCAACACTAATCAAAAAAATTCGTGCAAAACCCAGTACATCTGCCAGTAAGATGGCAACTCGCTCGCTAAAATACAGTATTTTGTCACTGCTTTTATTACTTTCAATTTGCTCTCAAAATGTGATCCCAATTCATATTGCGTTTATTCCCCTAGTGATCCCCCCCTTGTTACATATCTTTGCCAAATTAAAACTCGATCGTCGGCTTATTGCGTGTGTTTTAACGTTTGGTTTAATCACCCCTTATATGGTAATTCCCGTTGGCTTTGGTGGCATTTTTATCGAAAATATTTTGTTGCCAAACTTAAATCAAAACGGCTTAACCGTTACCCTAGCTCAAATCCCTATGGCAATGCTCCTACCTGCCATAGGCATGTTTTTCGGCTTATTAATAGCCGTTTTATTTAGCTACCGAGCACCAAGGGACTACGATGAACAAAAAATTTTAGCCATTGAACCTGAATCGAGTAGCATCAACATAACGCATGTATATATTGCAATAACGGCGATTATATTGGGTCTTGCGACCCAAATTTCTACGGGTTCGATGATCATAGGGGCGCTTGTAGGCTTTAGCGTGTTTGTTATTTCAGGCACCATTAAATGGGATCAAACTCAGGATGTTTTCATTCAAGGCATTAATATGATGGCCCTGATAGGTTTTATTATGATTGCCGCCGCCGGCTTTGCTGCTGTTATGAAAGCCAGTGGCGGGATCGAAAGCTTGGTTTTGTCTTTATCTTTTGCAATCGGTGATAATAAACCCCTAGCGGCTTTATTAATGTTACTGGTGGGGTTAATGATCACCATGGGCATTGGTTCATCTTTTTCTACCATCCCGATTATTGCAGCAATTTATGTCCCTTTATGTCAAAGCTTTGGTTTTAGCGACATGGCAACAATAGCCCTTGTTGGCACTGCTGCAGCACTTGGCGATGCCGGTTCACCAGCCTCTGACTCAACTTTAGGGCCAACTTCTGGCTTAAATGCCGATGGCCAACACGAGCATATTTGGCAATCAGTGGTGCCAACATTTATTCATTACAATCTGCCTTTAATTGGTTTTGGTTGGTTAGCGGCTATGTGGTTTTAAACGCAATCTATTTTTTGGTATCTTCGGTTTACGTGTTAAGATTTTGTTTTTACATGGCAAACGATTAAACAGAGATAAAAATGAATAATAATGGCATTGGTGGCTCAAGCCCGGAGCAAGAGTTAGCAAAACTTTCCGATATGACTCAAAATGTACAGCCTGTCGGTGAAAGTGAATTTAAACAGCGTATCGAAAAAGCACAGCGCCTTATGCAGCAGCAACATATCGATGCTATTTATTTAAATGCCGGTACCAATTTATATTATTTTACGGGCACCAAGTGGTACCCTTCTGAGCGCATGGTGGGTGCTATCTTACCCGCCCACGGCGAAATTCAATACATAGCCCCTTACTTTGAAATTGACACATTAAACCAATATATGGTGATTAAGGGCGACATCAAAGGTTGGCATGAACACCAATGCCCTTATCAACTAACCGCAAAAATACTGGCCAAAATGGGCGTTAGTCATGGGCGCATTGGCATTGATGAGTCAACCTCGTTTTTTATTAGCCATGGTATAAGCCAATGTGCACCCGAGCTTAGTTTTATCGATGCAAAACCTGTTACTGCAGGTTGTCGCATGCAAAAATCAAAAGCCGAAATTGCTTTATTACAGCAAGCTAAAGATATGACTATGGCAGTCCACAAAGCTGCAGCCAAGATTTTACGCCTTGGCATAACCACCAAAGAAGTCGAAGAATTTATTGATGCGGCCCATAAAAAAGTAGGGGCACCTGCAGGCTCGTATTTTTGTATTGTACTGTTTGGGCAGGACTCTGCCTATCCGCATGGGGTAGCCAATCCAAAAACATTAGAACAAGATGATATCGTCTTAATCGATACGGGGTGTCAGGTTCATGGTTACAATTCGGATATTACCCGCACGTATGTTTTTGGTAGCCCTACAGAAAAACAAATCAAAGTTTGGCAAGACGAAAAGAAGGCGCAACAACTTGCGTTTGATGCGGCCAAAATCGGGACGCCTTGCGCCAATGTAGATATAGCAGCAAGGGCGTATTTAGAGCGACAAGGCTATGGTCCAGAATATGCCCTACCTGGGTTACCGCATCGTACAGGTCACGGTGTCGGCTTAGATATTCATGAATGGCCTTATCTGGTAAAAAGCGAACAAACGTTATTAGCTCCTGGTATGTGTTTTTCCAATGAACCAATGCTCTGTATTCCATCAGAGTTTGGCATTCGCCTTGAAGATCATTTTTACATGACCGAACAGGGGCCAAAGTGGTTCACAGAACCGGCACACAGTATTGATAACCCTTTTGGTTATCATCTTTAATATTAACCTAGGGCGCTGGCCATCCTAGCGCCTTTAGCTCGACCTAACTTTATGTCGCATAAAATATTTATTATTGGTTTACCTCGAACCGGCACCACCAGTGTATGTCATGCATTTTTACAGCTCGGCTATTTAACCGCTCATACCTGTTATACCAAAGCATGTTTGGCACAAGCCGAAGTGATTGCCGATACCCCTATCTATTACGATTTTGAACAACTTGATGCTTTGTATCCGGGGTCAAAATTTGTTTACCTCAATAGAGACATGGCACTTTGGCTCCCCTCCATAAAACAATTATTGCAGCGCATGCAGCATAATTTAACGCGCCAAGACGGTGGTTTTAACCCCCATATAAAACGTTGTTTTCTTGAAACATTTACCCCATTTACCGAGCATAATATTGGTCAAGATGGCTTTTTAACTGACTGTTATTTACGTCATCAACACTATGTAGAAAGTTACTTTCACCATCGTGAGAACGATTTATTAAGTATTGATATTAGTGCACCTGAAAGTTTTGCAAAACTGCTGGCTTTTATTAATAAAGAAAGCAATATCAAGGGATTTGAAAAATTAAATATGGGCGGAAAAGTCACTGCATGGAACCAAATAAAACACCCAAATAAAGTGCAATCAACCCATAATGGTAAAATTGATAAACACATTTACTGACCAACCATTGCTTAAATCCCCCTAAGGTAGTGGTCAGCAAGTTGGCAATTGGTTAGAATGTTAAAATATTTTCTCATTTAACTAGGTTTTATATATTTATGGCTGCCTTTTTAGAATACATTCCACTGATAGTCTTTTTTATATTTTTTAAATTATTCGATGTTTTTGTCGCCACAGGCGCTTTAATCGTGGCATCTGTATTGCACTTATTGGTATTGAAACTGCAGAAAAAACCCATTGAAAAAAGGCAATGGATATTCTTAGGTCTGATTGTTGTTTTTGGCTCTATGACCATTATTTTTCATGATGACTTATTTTTAAAGTGGAAGGTAACCATCATTAATGGCATTTTTGCCCTTGCTCTGTTGTTCAGCCGTTATGGTTTAAAAAAGAATTTAATGGAAAAGTTCATGGGTGAACAAATTAAATTACCTAAGTCGATTTGGGATAAATTTAATTTAGCCTGGGCAAGTTTTTTCATGTTGTGTGCTGTGCTCAATTTATACATCGCATATAACTTTGACCAAGAAACTTGGGTTAACTTTAAAGTCTTTGGGCTAATGGCGATGACGTTTGTTTTTGCTATTGTCTCTATCTTGTCGATATACAAATATTTACCGCAAGAAGAATCAGCAAACGTTAGCACGCAAGAAAGCTCTGATTTAAACGAGCAAGAACAACAAAAATAAGGTGTTATATGCTTTACATGATTTACAGTGAAGACGTACCTAATTCACTTGAAAAACGCTTGTCGGTACGAGACAAACATTTAGCGCGATTAAAAACATTGCAAGATCAAGGTCGTTTGGTTATTGCCGGTCCATGTCCAGCCATTGACAGCAATGACCCAGGACAAGCCGGCTTCACTGGTTCGCTTTTGGTTTTAGAATTTGATTGTCTAGAAGACGCTAAGCGCTGGGCTGACGACGACCCTTATATGGCTGCAGGTGTTTATCAAAAAGTGACGGTAAAACCCTATAAAAAGGTCTTTGGTACTTAGTTTGTTCTGTTAGAGCACTGTGAACAGTCTCTAATGAAAATCTCTGTGTTAGTGTTCTATGGTTAAAAACAACACTAACACAGCTCCCGTTTTACACGATTTCCGCATAAGTTAATAACATACACTCTAGATTTTTAATCACTTAACCGTGTTTAGATACCTTGTGACGGACTTTGTTTGGTGCTTTCATCATCATTTTCGCTCCAATCTTTTGCGTTCTCACCGCCTTGGTTTTCTTGAATCGCTTCAATTTCCGACTTCGACTCCGAGCTATCACTGAGCATTACCGAAATCCATTTGCCTCGTTCGGTATTTTCAAAGGCTATTTTTATGATCATCGTTAAGGGAACCGACAACAACATTCCTGCAGTACCTAATAGCCAGCCCCAAAATATTAAGGATAAAAATACAACCAAGGTCGATAAGCCCAAACCTCGACCTAAAAACTTAGGCTCTATCACATTACCCATCACCATATTAATGAGCACATAGCCACCAGCAATAACCGCAACCGAAATAGGATCAAGTTGCAGTAAGGCCAATAACACCGCCGGCACGGCCGCAATGATCGAGCCGATGTTGGGAATGTAGTTAAACAAGAACGCCAATACACCCCATAAAATAAAAAAGTCCAAGCCAAAAGCCCAGAGCATCGTACTAACTAGCACGCCAGTACCTAAGCTAACCACGGTTTTAATCGCTAAGTACTGATTTACCGCTGACAAAAACTTGTCAATCTTTTGGATTTTCATCAACGGATCTTTTAACGCCAAATGCAATTTTGCTGGCACACTCGGCGCTTCAAACAACATAAAAACCACGGTTAACAGGATCAAAAATAAATTGGCCATGATATTACCAAAGCCAGATAGCATATTGGTGGCAAATCCCATGGCCGCACCTGGGTCTATGTACTCGACAATCACCGATGACGACATCATGATGTTATATTCTGCAAGCTTATCGACAAGCAGCACAAATTTGTCACTTAACTGTTGTTTGTATTGTGGCATTAACGAAGACAATTCGTTGAGTGAAGTGCCAATAAGACTCGCTAAGCTCATGCCTAAGCCAAGGATAATGGCGATAACAAACACCACCGCCAAAACCTTGGGTATTTTAAATCGTTCCAACCGTTTAATCAGCGGATTACAAATGATGGCCAAAAATACAGACAATAAAAACGGGATCAATATGTCGCTTGCTGTTTTCATGCCTGCCAAAATGATGACAACCGCAGCAATGGTAAAAATGCTACGACTAGGCGGTGGTATAGACGGCGTTGAATTCATAGTTTTCTCTTATTTTTAGTCTTATCATAACCATAACAAAATTATCTATTATTTTGAATTTATTACGTTAACCAGAAATCTATCATGCCTAACTTAAGTTGTGAATATTGGCTATTTACGCTATTTTTAAGGTAGGTGCTTATCACACTTTGACAACACATTAACGGCTCTAGAAACAATAATTATGTTGGTTTTCCTTTCTTATGAAGATACTTATTACTGGCGGTTCAGGCCTCATTGGCTCACATTTTGTTAATACTTATATCGATAAATATCAATTCGATATACTGAGTCGTCAAGGTAGCGGCTGTGCTCATTTATTTACCTCTGCGAAGACGTTAACCTTTATTAAAAATATTGAGCAAAAGTCCAATTTAAACGAATACGATGCGGTTATTAATCTTGCTGGCGAGCCTATTGTTGATAAACGTTGGACCACCAAACAGAAACGCAAAATATGTCAAAGCCGTTGGAAATTGACCCATCATTTAAGCAAGTTAATTAATGATTCAACCTCCCCTCCTGCGACCTTTATTTCCGGTTCAGCGGTTGGCTTTTATGGTCGCCAGGGTGACGATGAAATTAATGAGTCATTTACCAAAGTTTACCCTGAGTTCAGTCATCGGGTGTGTAAAATATGGGAAGATAAAGCCAAGCTTGCGCAAGCAAAAACCCATGTATGTTTACTTCGAACTGGCATAGTGTTAGATCCTAAAAAAGGTGCCTTAAGTAAAATGTTGCCAGCGTTTAAATGCGGTGTCGGTGGTAAAATATCGCATGGTAATCAATACATGCCCTGGATCCATATTCAAGATATGGTCAGGGCGATAGACTTTTTGCTGACAAATCCTAGCAGCGAAGGAGTCTATAACGTAACAGCCCCAACCCCAGTCACCAACAAAGAGTTTTCAAAAACCTTAGCGCAAACATTACATCGTCCAGACTTTGCCACAGTACCGGCTTTTGCCTTAAAACTTCTGATGGGGGAAAGCGCCGACTTGGTGTTATACGGCCAAAATGCAATCCCACATCATTTACTCAAAGAAAAGTTTGAGTTTAAGTTCCCTACATTAGAACCTGCCTTGCAAGATCTATTGTCATAACATTAGCGGTAACAGATTAGGCTCTTTAACAAAGACATTGATAAAGAACGAAAGACAAAAAAGCCACCTTGAGGTGGCTTTTAATTAAAGAGTTCTTCTTATTAAGGTTAAACTCGATAAGTTAAGCAATCGCCAACAGGATGCCAAGCCTAAAATACCGACAAAAAGAGCACCTGATACAATTCCCAGCGCCCAATAGGCAAAATGCCAACTGGGTTCAATTTTAAACAACTCCGTTTGAACAAAATAAACGGCAATCTCCATCACCACACTGGCTAAGAAGCCAGAAATGGCTCCTAAGACAACAAACTCCAATAAGGTCGAGTTACGCAGCAAACTGCCTTTAGCGCCAAGAGTGCGCAAAATCGCAAGTTCTCGTTCACGCTCTTCCATACTGGCTTGAACTTGTGCCACTAACACCAGTGAACCCGCAATGAGTACGAGAGCTAAAATAAACTCTATTGCTAGCGATACCTGACCAATGACGGTTCTTAGTTGATTGATTAAAGCGTCAACATCGATAACCGAGATGGTTGGAAATTGAGATAAAAACTGCTGCATGTCGTCCCTGAGTGTTTGGGGCACATGCACAGAAGCAATGTATGTGGCTGGAAAATCTGAGAGAACTCCTTGACTAAAGATCATATAGAAGTTGGGTTGCATCGATTGCCAGTTTACTTCACGAATACTGGTAACCGGTAACTGCACCGCCTCAGTACCAATTTGAAAAGTGAGGTTATCACCAAGTCGAACGTCTAAGCGCTCGGCAAGTCGTTGCTCTATTGATACTTCGGCAACGGTTGAATTGGGTTCAAACCAACGTCCTGCGACGACTTTATTCTCATTGGGTAGTTCGTTTCGCCAAGTCATGTTTAATTCACGACCAATACCTCGACGCCCTTGTTCGGAAGCATCGTCCTCTTCTTTAGAAGCAGACTTTGTTAACACATCTTCATTAATGGCCGTTAAGCGCCCTCTGACAATGGGGTAAAGGCCACTGGCAGCCATATTATTTTCGGCTAAGAAAGACTCTACTTGGGGTACTTGTTGCTTGTTTATATTGACTAAAAACTGATTTGGTGCAGTTTCTGGTAATTGCGCTTGCCAGTCATTTATCAAATCGTTTCTAACCACCAACATCATCAACAACAACATAATAGCAATAGTGAAACTGACCAATTGCACGTTATTGTGTTTCGCTCTTCGCTTTAAATTCGCCATCGCCAATAATAAGGACTGACCGGCACCAGAACCAATTTTACGACCGGCATTAACCAATAAGTGTCCAAACAATGCGAGCACTACTATTGCGATACCAGCGCAAAGCATTAATACCAGTGACAGAAATATATCTTTTGAAAACAGCACCAGCAAAGCAAAAACCGCCAAAAAAGCGGGGATATATCTTAACCATGTTTGGCCTGAGCTAAAACCATTAAACCCTCGAATAACCGATAATGCAGGGGTAGATATAAGCTCTTTCATTGGTGCTATAGCAAAAGCACTGGCGCAAATAAGGCCGGTAAATATGGCGACCACAAACGGATACATTGACTGGGTATTCGCCGATTCAGGCAAATACTCTGCCATGTAACTTAGGGCAATTTGTTGCAAACCATAGCCAATAAGCATGCCCACGACAATAGAAAATAAGGCTAAAGACGCCCAGTGCAATAGATATAAGTTACGAATATAACTCAGACCTGCCCCCATCGCCTTAAAAACCGCAACCATGGGCTGATGACGCTGAGCATAACGACGGCTGGCAACCGAAACCGCAACCGCAGCTAAAATAATACCTAGCATGCTAGCAAGCGATAAGAACTTTTCTGCCCGTGTAAGTGCATTAGCCAAAGGTGATTGCTGACCTTTAATGTCTCGCCAGCGTTGATACTCTTGAACTTGTGGTTTCACCCACTTTTCAAATTGAGATATATTATCCAGCTCGCCAGCAAACAGATATTTGTAGGTTAATCGACTGCCCGGCTGAACCACTTCTGTTTTCGCTACATCAGCAATATTTAGAATAACCCTTGGACCTTGGGTAAAAACACTAAATGACGCATCTGGCTCTTGATGAATCACCCCATCAATAACAAATTTAGCAACCCCAAGCTCGATCGAATCACCAATAGTGACCGCAAGTTTATTTAACAGCGATTGACCAACCCACACGGTGCCTAACTTAGGTGCATTGGCATTAGCATAGTCCGATGTTAATGCTGTACGTACAAGCAGCTCACCACGCAACGGATAGGCGTCACTGACGGCTTTCACCGACGATAACAACATATTGTCGCCGGCGAATACCATGGATGAAAACAATAACTGTTGTGCATGTTGTACGTTACTTTCTTCTGCTTTTTCAATGATTTTTGAATCGATTGGACGCGATGACTGCAATACCCTATCGGCAGCAATAAAGCTGTTACTTTCACTGATCAACGCTGATTGAATTTTGTCGGAAAAGCCCGATAAAGAAAATACGGTTGCCACGGCTAACATAATGGCAAAACAAATAATGGTTAATTCGCCTCGTTTTAACTCGTGTTTAAATAAGCGAATCGATTGCTTTATCCACATTGGCATCTTAACCCACCTCCGCCATTGGTAGGCTTTGGTCAACAAACTGCCCAGCGGACATGGTTAACTGGCGTTCACACTTAGCGGCCAGTTTTTGATCATGGGTGACAAGTACTAACGTTGTTCCTTGGCGTTGATTAAGTTCAAACAATAAGTCGCTAATATGATCGCCAGTTTTACTGTCAAGATTACCCGTTGGTTCATCAGCAAATAAAATATCAGGGTTAGCAATAAACGCTCGTGCGATAGCAACACGCTGTTGCTCGCCTCCTGAAAGTTGACTTGAAAAATGCTCTACACGACTGTCAAGCCCAACTTTTTTGAGCATCTCAACAGCTTTGGATTTAGCGTCTTTATCGCCTTTTAATTCTGCAGGTAACATCACGTTCTCAAGTGCTGTTAAACTGTTGATCAACAAAAACGATTGAAAAATAAAACCTACGTGTTCTGCGCGAATTTTGCTACGCTGTTCTTCGTCAAATTGATGCAACGGATGCCCTTTTAACAAAACTTCGCCTGAAGAAGGTAAATCTAAGCCCGCAAGCAAAGATAATAAGGTCGTTTTGCCAGATCCTGAAGCACCAATAATGGCAACTGTTTCACCACTATTTACTTGCAAATCTATTGGCTGCAAAATAGTAAGTGATTTTTCATCTGATCCACTGCCGGTTACTACCGTTTTGGTTAACTGTCGACAATCTAAAATAATGCTAGGTGATGTATTCATGTTTAAAAAACTTTTTCTGACTGTAATTGTTATCTTTACTAGTACGTTAGTAAACCAAACTTTGGCTCAAAACTCTATTCTACTATTAGGTGATAGCCTCAGTGCAAGTTATGGAATGAAGCAAAATGAGGGCTGGGTGGCGCTCTTAAACAAGCAATTAGCGAAGGAAAATGCGCCCTATTCCATTATTAACGCCAGTATCTCTGGTGAGACTACAGAAGGCGGTTTAGCTAGACTTCCGGCTATTTTAGCTAAAGGGGAATATGATTATTTATTAATTGAACTGGGGGGAAATGACGGCTTAAGAGGGTTCCCGCCAAATCTAATTAAAAAAAATTTGTTACAAATGATTAATTTAGCTAAAAACAACGATGTTCAGGTACTTCTGTCTAATGTTCGGATCCCACCAAACTATGGTCCGAGATATTCACAAATGTTTGCAGATGTGTTTACCGCAACCGCAAAACAAACCAATACCCCTTTGCTGCCATTTTTTGTTGAAAAAATAGCGCTAAATCCAGATTACATGCAAGCAGACGGGATTCACCCAACCAAAGAAGCGCAACCATTATTAGCTCAACAAATGAAAGAGTACCTTGACCAATACGTGAAATAACCGTTAATTGTTTTAAGGCAGCGACAATAGGTGTTGTTTGTTGCTGTCAAAATTAATCACATTGAGCGCAATTTAACCTTGCATGTTTAGATTGCATGTTTAGATTGCGCCTTCCCCTTAAAAAATACCTGTCGAATTTTCACCTCGCCTTAGCTTAACCGAGCCCTACCTAACTTAGGTGTGTTGTGCAAAAACTTAATGGGATTGGTATTAGTAAATACTCTGGAGCGTTTAGCGACAACGAGTAATAGGAAAATTAACTTAGCGAGAAAGAATTCAATGGATAAAGTTTTAGATACAAAAAAGCCGACTTACGTCGGCTTTTTTGTCACTTAAATAAGTGGCGTCCCCTAGGGGATTCGAACCCCTGTTACCGCCGTGAAAGGGCGGTGTCCTAGGCCTCTAGACGAAGGGGACGCAAAATTAGTTGGTTTGATTTATCTGACGATAAAACAGTTACTAATGAGCTTTCTTCAACCAGAAGGTAAAGACCTAGCAATAACGTAATTAAAAGAATAAGTGGCGTCCCCTAGGGGATTCGAACCCCTGTTACCGCCGTGAAAGGGCGGTGTCCTAGGCCTCTAGACGAAGGGGACGCAAAATCGGCTCACAAAGCATTGCCTTGTCGATCTTGTGTCCGGTGTAAACACCTGGCACTAGAACTTAAATCACTTAAGCTTTTAACTTGAAATTTTATTTATTGAAAGTAAGTGGCGTCCCCTAGGGGATTCGAACCCCTGTTACCGCCGTGAAAGGGCGGTGTCCTAGGCCTCTAGACGAAGGGGACGCAAAATCGGTTCACAAAGCATTGCTTTGTCGATCTTGTGTCCGGTGTAAACACCTGGCACTAGAACTTAAATCACTTAAATTCATAAATTGTTTGATAAAGTAAGTGGCGTCCCCTAGGGGATTCGAACCCCTGTTACCGCCGTGAAAGGGCGGTGTCCTAGGCCTCTAGACGAAGGGGACGCAAAATCGGTTCACAAAGCATTGCCTTGTCGATCTTGTGTCCGGTGTAAACACCTGGCACTAGAACTTAAATCACTTAAGTTATCAATAAATAAGTTGGCGTCCCCTAGGGGATTCGAACCCCTGTTACCGCCGTGAAAGGGCGGTGTCCTAGGCCTCTAGACGAAGGGGACGCAGAATATGTTTTAGACGCATCTTTAACAAGATAAAGATTTGAGCTTTAAACATTCTGTGTCTGGTGTAAACACCCGGCACTAAGAACTTGAAAATACCTAAACGGTACAACTTATTTTAAAAAAATTGGCGTCCCCTAGGGGATTCGAACCCCTGT
This sequence comes from Thalassotalea sp. 273M-4, assembly GCF_041410465.1. Classification (NCBI taxonomy): domain Bacteria; kingdom Pseudomonadati; phylum Pseudomonadota; class Gammaproteobacteria; order Alteromonadales; family Colwelliaceae; genus Thalassotalea; species Thalassotalea aquiviva. Next base: position 1,444,776 of record NZ_CP166961.1, on the reverse strand, counting down.
TACCGCCGTGAAAGGGCGGTGTCCTAGGCCTCTAGACGAAGGGGACGCTGATATTACATGAAGCCTTTCAATCAACATGTAATGACGCATTCGCTATACCTCAGTATAACGCCTTCTCACAAGTTACCTTGTGTCGGTTTTTGCCAAAACCTAAGTAAGTAAAAGATGGTGGAGCTATGCGGGATCGAACCGCAGACCTCTTCGCTGCCAGCGAAGCGCTCTCCCAGCTGAGCTATAGCCCCTCACTATTTACTTACACTTTCAGGAGCGACCTAGTCTCCGTGAAAGCGAGGCGAATATTAGACACCTACCGCAAAAGTGTCAACACCTTTTTTTAATAAATTTAGAAAAATATCGATATTTATGTTCAAACGCTTATTTATCGATCAGATTGATTATTTTATATCTAAAGCAAACGAAATGCGTAATGAAAACGTCTGCATTATGAGGCTGAACAGATTAAAAACAAAGGCTAATGAAACCGTATCTAGAAAACGTTTTAAATAAAAGTTCATTGGCTGATCACCCTACGAGTCCCTCTCCCCTACTTTCCTATACATTATGATTGGTCAAAAACCTATCAAGTCCAAACTATCACACCATCACTTGCGCCTTTACTTGTGCTCATGGCACAAACAACGGAAAATTTAACCTTTGCCTAGGCACGTTTAATCAAGTTAAGTAAAGCCACTTATATAACACGTCCATGGTTTTACTCGTGGGTGAGATTGCAATCATTTATCTTCAGGTTGTTGTCGCCACATTTTAGTTAATATGCTGTTATTGGATTATTGCCTATGGGTTTTATTGCCCACATTGTTTGAAATAACAACTTCCTCTATATACATCAACTCAAAAATAGCGGTTATAATACAGGTATGAAAATAATAATAACAAATCACTTAACAATGACTTTAACTGTTAAATGGTTTTGTTCAGGTACCCCATATGCATATTAAACAATCAAAGGTCGTCGCCATTGGCGGTGGACACGGTCTTGGCAGAATATTATCTACCCTCTCCTTCTTAGGCGATCAACTTACGGGGATTGTCGCGACAACAGATAATGGTGGTTCCACAGGTAAGTTACGCAAACGCAGCAGTTCTATTGCGTGGGGCGATCTTCGAAATTGCCTCACCCAATTGGTTGAGGAAGATTCTGTCGGCAGTAAACTGCTTAATTTTCGTTTTGATGATACCGATGAGCTTGCAGGTCATAACCTGGGTAATTTAATTTTATATGCCTTAAATGAAATTCATTCTAAGCCGATGCAATCGATTTCTTTAATAAGGCAGATGCTCAGGGTTAAGACTTCGGTGCATCCAATGTCGGTAAAACCAACCGACTTGCTGGCATTTTATAAAGAAGGCCGTTACAAAGTAGGCGAAATGTCTGTAGACGATATGCCTGAAATGCCAAAGAGTTTGATGCTGGCCCCATTAGTTAAAGCTCTGCCTGAAACGATTAAAGCCATATTAGAGGCCGACATCATTATACTTGGCCCAGGAAGTTTCTTAACCAGTATTGTGCCGCCTTTGCTAGTTCGAGACATCAGTAATGCCATTGCCAAAAGTAAGGCGCACTGCGTATTTATTGACAATCTGGCTAAAGAAAACAGCCCTGCGGGTAAGCTTAGCTTAGATCAAAAGTTGCAATGGCTGAGTTACAATGTTGGCAATCAATTAATTGATACCATTATTACAGAACAAGAAGATGCCCAGAGTGAGTACGCTAACATCATTAACGCCCCTTTATCTAGCGCCAAAGACAAAGGTTTTCATGATCAAGATAAACTCATTAGTGCGTTAGAGTTGGCTTTATCTGAACACTTTGAGCGTAAAGCCTTGGTGTCAAATGTTTAAAGAGAAAGTGACAATAGATGCAAGGCAACTATTGTGTCGCCTCAATAAGCGCAACTAGTACCTTTTACCTTTAGTAAACTGCTTTAAATAAAAAAGCTCAGAATAAATCTGAGCTTTTTTATTATTAACTGCCCCGTTCTAAGACGATTTTTCATCTTGGCTAATACGACTTGCTACTGCACCAACTTGACCTTTATATTTAGCATCTTTACGCTCATTATATGGACGCAGTGCAGCACCAGACATGGTTTCAAAGTTTAATGCCGCTATTTTCATCTTAGGTCTAAGAGCCAGTGGTAGTTTACCCGAATTATAAAATTCCAACACAATTTGGCCAGACCAACCTGGATCAATTCGATGCGCGGTTACGTGAACCATAAGACCTAATCGAGCCAGTGATGAACGTCCATCTAACCAGCCAACAATATCAGATGGTAAAGTGACAGACTCAAGCGTGACGGCTAATGCCAACTCACCTGGATGTAAAAAGAAGGCTTCACCATCATCAATGTGGATTTCATCACTCATCACAGTGTTCATCGCTTTTTGAACTTCATCTTTTGGCCCACTTAAATCAATATAAGGGGCATTATGGTCCTCAAAAACTCGAAATTTATTGCCTAAACGAATATCAACACTAACCCCAGATATCATGCTTTCATCGGGAGTCGGCTGAATAATAATTTTTTCTTGTTCAAGTAAAGTTTGAATGTCTTTATCGCAAAGTCTCATGATTATTCTTCTTTAATTATAATGTTCGGTGTATAAGGACTGTTGGCATCCAGTTGATAATATAGGGTTGCAGCCATGCTACGCGCTATATTACGATAAAATTGCGCTAACTCACCAGTTGCATTTTGCAACACACAATTGGTGCCGGTATCACCGTCCTCACGGATAGATAAGTTTAATGGTAATTGCCCCAGCACAGGCACGTTAAATTGTTCACTGATTCGATTAGCCCCACCGACGCCAAATAAGTGCGATTGATGGCCGCAATTATCGCAAATGTGATAACTCATGTTTTCAACCACCCCAAGAACTGGCACTTGAACTTTGTCAAACATGGTGATGCCCTTTTTGGCATCGTCTAAAGCTATGTCTTGTGGGGTTGTGACAATACAGGCTCCGGCAACTGGTATTTTCTGCGCTAGGGTTAATTGAATATCACCGGTGCCCGGTGGCATATCAACAATCAAATAATCTAAATCAGGCCAGTCGGTTTCATTAAGCATTTGCGTAAAGGCCGTACTTGCCATAGGGCCACGCCATACCGTGGCATCGTCTTCGCCCATCAGAAAACCAATAGACATCGCACTTAAACCTTCTGCAGTTAACGGCTGCATTAGCTTGCCATCTTTAGATGTGGGTCTTTGCCCTTTTAGATTGAGCATAGTCGGCAGTGATGGCCCATAGATATCCGCATCTAAAATCCCCACGCTGGCGCCTTCGGCCATTAATGCATATGCCAAATTTACCGATGTGGTAGACTTTCCAACCCCACCTTTGCCTGACGCAATAGCAATAATATTTTTAATGCCTTTTACTTGGTGTTGACGTACTGGATTTACCTTGAGCGATAATGACAGCTCTAGATCAATGTCTAACGCATCAACCATCTCAGCCAGCAAGTTTTCAAGTTCGCCTTGGCAAGGAAAAGGTAGGCACATCGAAACCACATAATGTCGAGATTCTTTTTTAACGTCAAAATCTAACACGCTATGTAACAGACCATCAGGAAAGGTTGTCGATTTGTGATCTTGCAGGTATTTTTTTATCTCGTCGGTTAAATCCGAAGATTTATCCTTACTAGAGAACAAATTTTTTATCATATTATTGGTTTTCTCAGCTTTATGAGGTTTTTCAAATAATTTTTAATGAAAAAACGCCCTAAATTTTGTACTATCTGTGCCATTATTTCCACAGATATCTACTTTTATTTAGGTAATTTTCGTCAATGACCAGCAAAAATCGCAAGATCTTGGTAACCAGTGCGTTGCCTTACGCTAACGGGCCAATCCATTTAGGCCACTTATTAGAGTACATTCAAACAGATATTTGGGTTCGTTTCCAAAAAATGCGTGGCCACGAAACATATTATGTGTGTGCCGATGACGCACACGGTACGCCAATTATGTTGAAGGCACAACAACTTGGTATCAGCCCTGAAGAAATGATCAACCAAGTTCGTGAAGAACACATGGCCGACTTTGCTGATTTCCAAATTGAGTTCGATAATTACCACTCGACCCATAGCGAAGAGAACCGCCTTTTTGCCGAGCAAATTTATAACCGTTTAAATGAAAATGGGCACATTAAAACGCGCACCATTTCACAATTATTCGACCCACAAAAGGAAATGTTTTTACCCGACCGTTTTGTAAAAGGTACCTGCCCTAAGTGTAAGAGCGAAGATCAAAACGGTGATAACTGTGACAGCTGTGGTGCAACCTATTCACCAACGGACTTAATTAACCCAATTTCTGTAGTATCAGGTGCAACACCTGTACTTAAAGACTCAGAGCATTACTTCTTTGACCTGCCTGCATTTAAAGACATGTTGCAAGACTGGACTCGCAGTGGCGCGTTACAAGAAGAAATGGCGAATAAGTTAAATGAGTGGTTTGAGTCTGGGCTTCAGCAATGGGATATTTCTCGCGACGCGCCGTATTTTGGTTTTGAAATTCCTAACGCACCGGGTAAATTTTTCTACGTATGGCTAGATGCACCTATTGGTTACATGGGAAGTTTTAAAAACCTATGTGATAAAAAAGGCATTAACTTTGATGAGTTTTGGAAAAAAGATTCAGCAGCAGAGCTTTATCACTTCATTGGTAAAGATATTATTTACTTCCACTCATTATTCTGGCCTGCCATGCTAAAAGGCTCAGGCTATCGCCAGCCAACCAATGTATTTGCCCACGGTTTTGTGACCGTAAACGGTACAAAAATGAGTAAATCTAAAGGAACCTTTATCAAAGGCCGTACTTATTTAGAACATTTAAACCCAGAATATCTTCGTTACTACTTTGCTGCCAAACTAACCAGTCGTATTGATGATTTAGACTTAAACCTTGAAGACTTCGCTCAACGTGTCAACTCAGATATGGTTGGCAAAGTGGTTAATATTGCATCTCGCTGTGCAAGCTTTATCAGCAAGAAATTTGACGGAATGTTATCAAGTCATGTTGACGATCAAGCTTTAGCAAACGAAGTGATGAACGCCGGTGATTCTATTGCAGCACACTATGAAGCTCGTGAATTTAGTAAAGCGATGCGTGAAATCATGGCACTTGCCGATAAGGTAAATGAATACATAGCGGTTAAAGAGCCATGGCAATTAATTAAAGATGAAAGCAAACGTCAAGAAGTTCAGGACATTTGCTCTTTAGGTATTAACCTATTCCGTATTTTAATGATTTACTTAAAGCCGGTTTTACCAGAGCTAGCAGCTAAAACAGCGGGCTTTTTAAACGATGATCTGAACTGGGATGGCCATAAAGCTTTATTACTAGATCACAAGATCAATAAATTTAAAGCGCTATTACAACGTGTCGAAATGGATAAAGTAAACGCCATGGTTGAAGCATCAAAAGACAATTTAGCCAGCACTCAAACCGAAGAAAAAGCGCCGGTAAGTGAGCATTTAACCAATGACCCTATTAGTGCAGAAATCAGTTTTGACGATTTCGCTAAAGTCGATCTTAGGGTCGCAAAAATCATCAAAGCTGAGCACGTTGAGAAAGCCAATAAACTACTGCAAATTGAAGTGGATTTAGGTGGTGAAACTCGTCAAATCTTTGCTGGCATTAAATCGGCTTATCAACCTGAAGATTTAATTGGTAAATTAACCGTGGTGGTTGCTAACCTTGCGCCGCGTAAGATGCGCTTTGGGATGTCTGAAGGCATGATCATTGCCGCAGGCCCTGGTGGTAAAGATATCTTTATCTTAAGCCCAGACAATGGTGCTGAGCCGGGTATGCGTGTAATGTAACCCCTGTAACTTATGCTCAAATCATCTGAGCTCAAATCGAAAAGGGATCTATTGTAGGTCCCTTTTTTGTGTTTAATACCAACCTGCTCTGCTTGTCGCCATTTTTGTAATGAGCAATGACTCGTTAACGTTAATCATTGTCAAAATCATAATTTATAGTGACAACAAATAAAAAGGGCAAAGATTTGCTTTCAGATGTTCTAAATAAAGCGACTAAGGCTTGAATTCAAACAGAACAAGTAAATTGCATGAAAACGGTGTATTAGATATGAAAAATGGACCAAAACAATCGCTTTGATCCATTTAAGTTAAACTTTAAAATACCAGCTTACCACTCGATACTGATTTTAGTACCCGATTCAACTAAGGCTAAAAATTCATCCATTTCTTCATTGGTTAATGCAATACAGCCGTTCGTCCAATTAAACCTTTGAGCCATTTTCGCTCTGTGCTCAGTACCATTTTTTTGACCGTGGATCATAATAAAACCACCTGGGTTAACGCCCTTCTCTCTTGCCCGTTCAATGTCTTGTTTATTGGGATAACTGATGTGCATTGCCCGATAAAAAGACGAGTCTTCTTTAATATAGTCAAGCTTGTACTCACCTTCTGGTGTTCTTTCATCCCCAACTCGCTCTTTATGGCCTTTGGGTTGACTGCCAAGCGCTATATGGTACTTTTTGACAAGTTTATCACCGGCGTATAAGTACATTTTGCGCGACGATTTGTCGACTTTAACTAAATCGACTTTAGCTTGGTAGACGGTGCCTTGGTTAATGCTAGCAAACGTGGTAAAACAAGCTGTGGTGCATGCTAAAAGTAGAAAAGTACGTATGTGTTTTATCATCTAGGGTAAATATATTCTCGTTGCGATAGACCTGTTCAAACCCCTTTAAAACGGGGGAAAGAACGTTTTCAGACTCAGATTAAATCACACGATCAAAAAACCCGCAAGATATGCGGGCGTTTTAAATTGTTAACCACGTGTTAAGTGATTGATGATACTCACGTTATGCCATATGCATTAACATATTACTAGGCTCTTCTAGGAAAGATTTCCATAAATTATTAAAGCGAGCGATGGTGCCACCATCAATAACGCGATGATCGCCACTCCAACTCACCTGCATAATGGAGCGTGCTTCAACATCACCTTGCTCATTAAATCGTGGCAAGGTTTGCAATTTACCCAGCGCCACAATAGCAACTTCCGGTTTGTTGATAATCGGAGTAGCAACAGTCCCACCGATCGCGCCAATATTGGAGATACTAATGGTGCCGGCTTTTAAGTCCGAAGAGGCCACCCGACCTTGACGAGCATCATTGGTCAAACGAGTCACTTCTTTGGCGATTTCAACAATCGATAAGTTTTGAACTTGTTTAACATTAGGAACCAGCAAGCCAACTTTAGAATCAACCGCCATACCAATATTATGATCGTCAAAATAGGTTATTTCTGTGCAGTCGTCGTTCACTTTGCTGTTCATCAATGGGAACTGTTTTAACGCCAACGACATTGCTTTGACAAAAAATGGCATCATGGTGAGCTTAATATCTTGCTTAGCGTAAACCTCTTTCAGCTCTTTTCTTAAAGCAATAAGCTTAGTTAGGTCAATTTCCTCACAATAGGTGAAGTGCGGTATGCTCGACACGGACGCCACCATAGCCTTTGCCATAGCGGCTTTAACGCCACGAATGGGTTCTACTTTAGAATTTCCAACAACTGGGGTGGTTTTCGCTGGTGTATCAACGTTATTTGTGTCTGGTTGAGTGTAATTTATGACATCTTCTTTATACACCCGTCCTTTTGGTCCTGAGCCTGGGATCTGATGAATATTGACGTTTAGCTCTCTGGCAATACGTCTCACAGCGGGGCTGGCCAATGCCTTACCTGATGGTGTTGAAGTACTTTGAATGACTTTATTGGCGTTGCTTTGGCTAGGTGTTGTAATCGCTTGTGTCGTTTTTAACGTGTTGTTCAAAGCGGGTTCGCTTGAAGCAGGTTCGCTTGCGAGCGCTTCGGTGTGCGATAAAACATTTTCACCACCAGAGTCAACACGGTGTTCAATGGCAAACAAAGGCGAATGGACTTTGGCAATATCGCCTTTATCATAATAAAGGCTCACCACTTTGCCGGCATGCTTAGCAGGGATTTGGACCAAGGCTTTATCGGTCATCACATCCACAACGGCTTGGTCTTCGGCAATGACCTCACCCTCGCTAACAAGCCATTCAACGATTTCACATTCAACAATGCCTTCGCCAATGTCAGGTAAAATAAAATCTTCAACCACCGAGGACGTACTCAATGAGCTTTGCACTGACTCAGAATTTTGACAAGAAGCAGATGGGGCTTCAATTTGGGCTGATGCTTGTTCACCTTCTTTTTCCATCGCAAATAAAGGTGAATGTACTTTGGCGATATCCCCTTGTTTGTAATAGAGCTTGGTTACCACACCACTGTGCATAGCTGGAATTTGCACCAAGGCTTTATCGGTCATTACGTCAGCAACGGGTTGATCTTCTTTAATATGATCCCCTTCAGCGACCAACCATTCAACCAGTTCGCATTCCACTATGCCTTCACCAATATCCGGTAAAATAAAATCTATACTCATTTTAGTCTTCCTAATAATTTACCGAAGCCATGATTGCTTCAAATGTTTTCAATTCGTCCGGCATATATTCTTTTTCATGAGCCAACGGGAATGGCGTATCAAGCCCACACACACGAGCGATTGGTGACTCTAGGTGTAAAAAGCATTTTTCTTGAATGGTCGCAGCAATTTCACCAGCAAACCCCCCGGTTAATGGTGCTTCATGGTTAATTAACAAACGGCCCGTTTTAGCCACAGAGGTGGCAACCGTTTCAACATCCCATGGTAAAATGGTTCGCAAGTCAATTATTTCACAAGAAACGCCTTGTTTTTCCGCCATTTCGGCGGCTTTTTCGAGGGTCTCCATCTGGGCCCCCCAACCTAGCAAGGTTATATCAGTGCCGGCTTTGACCACTTCAGCCTTGCCCAGTGGTAATTGGTAATCTTCTGCCGGTACTTCACCTACGGACGCGCGATACAATTTCTTTGGTTCAAAAAACACCACCGGATTGTTGTCTCGAATGGAGGCTAATAACAAACCTTTAGCTTGGTATGGATTGCGTGGTACCACAATTTTTAAACCTGGGGTATGAGCAAAATACGCTTCTGGTGATTGACTGTGATAAAGACCACCGGCAATTCCTCCCCCATAAGGGGTACGAATGGTTAGGTTCCCCACATTAAATTCGTTACCACTGCGATAGCGAAACTTTGCCGTTTCATTAACGATTTGATCAAATGCTGGAAAAATGTAGTCAGCGAATTGAATTTCAGCAATGGGGACGCTGCCCTGAGCTGCCAAACCATTGGCAAAACCTAAAATACCTTGCTCAGTTAACGGGCTATTGAAACAACGGTCTTTACCAAATTTTTCTTGTAAATGACTGGTGGCACGAAAAACGCCACCAAAATGGCCGACATCTTCACCAAAACATACCGCGCTATCATTTTCGGTCATGGCAATATCTAGCGCATTATTAATTGCCTGTAATAAATTCATTTGCGGCATTATTTTATTCTCCCTGACGTCACCGGATAGGCTTGTGGGTATTTCTTAATGTGTTGTTTTAAATCCGACAATTGTTGCTGTAAATGCTCTGGCACTTGGTCGTACACATCGGTAACTAATTCGTCTAACTCGGGTTTGTCTATTATCTCAGCCGTTTTCACCGCTTTTAACACCTTATCTCGCAAGCCTTCGAACAACTCAGAATCTTGTTCTTGACTCCACCAATTTTGCGCTAACATCCAGTTTTTCATTCGTAAAATTGGATCGTGCTCAGCGTATTTCGCTTCCTCATCTTTGGTACGATAACCGGTTGGATCATCCGAAGTTGAATGAGCACCAAGGCGATAAGACATTGCTTCAATTAGCATCGGTTGGTTATGTTCAATAACGTATTTGCGCGCAACTTGGGTCGCTTTTAATACCGCAAAAATGTCGTTACCATCGACTCGTAAGGTTTTAATGCCATACCCCACTCCGCGAGACGCGATACCGTTACCAGCGTATTGTTCTTTTGACGGGGTTGAAATGGCGTAGCCATTATTACGACAAAAGAATATAACCGGTGCATTATGAACCGCGGCCATGTTAAGGCCGGCATGAAAATCCCCCTCTGACGCCGCGCCTTCACCAAAATAACAGATAGTGCATTGTTTATTCCCTTTTAGCTTTTGGCCATAAGCGTAGCCTGCTGCTTGTGGAATTTGGGTCCCTAAAGGTGAAGAAATGGTCATGTAATTTAATTCATTAGAACCGTAATGAATTGGCATTTGACGACCTTTACCTAAATCTTTTTCATTTGAAAACATTTGATTCATAAAGTTCTCAAGGCTAAAACCGCGAAACATCAATGCGCCTTGTTCACGGTATTGACCCATGATCATGTCGTTATCATCAAGTCCTGCGGCGCTACCAACCGTTGCGGCCTCTTCACCAAGCGCGGTCATGTAAAAGCTCACTCGACCTTGACGTTGGGCCGCGACCATGCGTTCATCTAAAACACGGTGCATGGCTAGTGTATGGTAAATTTTTGTCGCCAGCTTTTGATCAATGTCCGGTAGTTCCGCACCAGAGTATGTAGTGCCGTCTTGCTGTAAAATTTTTAATATTGGAATGTCGACGCTATGACCGTCGATGTACTCAGGTGCATGAGTCACTCGGTCTGCTTGATAGGTTTGTGAGTGCATAAGCTTCTCTTTGTTGTTCCCTACAGTAATAGTTATTTGCTCTTGGCTGTCGCCATATTGTTAATATTGGTGACACCTGTCACCTTTTTTAGAGCATATTTTCGTTATTTTAGAATGTCGAAAACTTTACCCATACGTAAACTGAAGTGCAATATTTTAGTAAAATTAACAACGTAAATTTAAATATTAGTGGAAATAAGGCTTTACACTTTTACCCAAGGTAAAGCCTTTACCTAAACGGCTCGTTTTATTCACCACGTTAAAGTCGTTACAAAGTCGTTGGAATAACCGTCAATAATGCCCGTTGGCCGATAGCAACATCCGCATTAGGGAATATAATCGCCTCACCAGGCTCGGTGACTCGATGTTCAATCTCACCATCGGTAGCTAATAAATAATCCACTGGAAAGTCGGTGAAGTTTTCGGCATCATCAGGAAAATGCAGCACAAAGTGCTCGGCCGTTCGATTGATGGTTTTAAAAATTTTAAATAAGTTAAATTTACTTGGCTCATATTGACCAAGCATCAACGGTTGTCCGCTTAATAAACGGCTTAAACTTTGCTTAGTCGCGGCAAAATTAGCCATGTCATTTTCACCAAACGGTTTTACTTTACCAAGCTCTACGGTGAATCCATGCGCTTGAAACCTATTGGTTGAAAAGTAACTAAACGTAGTGGTTGGACTGTTCGAGATCAAAATTGTGTTAATTCCACAACTTAATAAGAACTGTAATTGTTCTTTACTATGTTCACGTTCTCTTAAATAGGGATAAACCGCAAACTTGTCGTTTTTTGAACCTCGAATAGCAGTGTGTAAATCGTAGTGTAATCGCTCTCTTTGCGGCGAAATTTGACTACCTTGTTGGTAAAATTCGCTGAGGACATCTTCCAGTACTTTGGCTCTTTTTCGTTCTTCATTGACCAAACCGGCACCGTCACTGTGAGCCCCAGAAAACAAACGGTTCATGTTTTCTTCGACAAATCGCTGGCCTAAGTTAATGGCAGCAGGATTACCAAATAAAAACAATACCCTTTCGGTCAAGATTAAATCGCCAAAAATAATCTCTTGGATTAACTGCTGACAAATTTCAATCGGCGCCGTTTCATTACCATGTACGGCTGAGGACAACACTATATCTTTATTCGACGTTGCATGACCAGGCTCAAAGCTAATGATCCCTGTATCAAGCACCCGCATCAGGGTCTGTTGGCCACTGATTGGGTGAATTAAGGTATGAGAAAAGGTTTCAGGTAACTGATGTGGATATTGACGCGTAATCGCAAGAAAGTCGCCGTTAATTAATAATTGTTGTTTTATATTTGGCACTGGTACCCCCTGATTTTCAGATTCACGCTATTCTATGCAAAATTTCTTGTTGAGGCGAATAATATCCTAAAGTCATTGAATCATTTGGGTGCATTGAATAAAAAAACGCCATCACAGATGGATGGCGTTTAAACAGATGAGTCGCTATAACGTACAGATTTTATAAACCGGCTTTTTTAAATGCTGCGCTCACTAACTCTTTGGCTTCGACAAAAATAGTTTGTAAGTGCTCTTCACTGATAAAGCTTTCACCGTAAATTTTATAAATTTCCTCAGTACCTGATGGGCGAGCGGCAAACCAGCCGTTTTCAGTCACCACTTTCACACCACCAATGGCGGCGTTGTTGCCCGGTGCATGACTTAAAACCGCAAGAATTTTTTCACCCGCTAAGGTCTCTGTGCTGATATCATCTTGTGACAACGAGGTTAACACTTTCTTTTGCGCTGTAGTGGCAACGGCATCAACTCGTCCGTAGTTTGATTCACCTAATTCGCTGGCCAATTCAAGATACCACTGATGTGGATCTTTACCGGTTACCGCCAACATTTCGGCGGCCAATAAGCACATTACAAAGCCATCTTTGTCTGTGGTCCAACAGCTACCATCTTTGGCTAAGAAAGAGGCACCGGCACTTTCTTCACCACCAAAGGCAAAACTGGCATCCATTAAGCCATTGACAAACCATTTAAACCCAACCGGCACTTCTGCTAAAGGCTTATTAAGTTTTACCGCTAGGCGGTCGATTAATGAGCTTGAAACCAGTGTTTTGCCTATTTTTGCTGTCGCAGGCCAATCATTTCGGTGGGTAAATAGGTAGTTAATGGCCACGGCTAAATAATGGTTGGGGTTCATTAACCCACCCGATTTAGTCACAATACCATGGCGGTCAAAGTCAGGATCATTACCAACACTAATGTCATAATTGTCTTTCATCGCAATGAGACTTGCCATGGCATAAGGTGATGAACAATCCATTCGAATTTTTCCATCTTTATCAAGACTCATAAAAGAGAAGTTTGCATCAACTAATGGGTTAACCACGTCGATATTCAAACCATATTCTTTGGCGATTGCAGGCCAATAATCAATACCTGAGCCACCTAATGGATCGGCACCAATACGAATACCGGCTTTGCGAATAGCTTCCATATCAATAACTTGAGCTAACTCTTTAGTGTAAAAGTCAATAAAGTCAGCACGCTGTAGTAAAGGTGATTGCATTGCTGCGCTAAATGGTAACTGCTTTACCCCCGCTAAATTGTTGGCAAGTAATTCATTAGCACGTTGTTCAATTAGCTTGGTAATACCACCTTCTGCAGGACCACCATGTGGTGGGTTATATTTGATTCCACCATCGGTTGGTGGATTGTGCGACGGTGTAATGATCAAACCATCGGCTTGCTCAGAGTGCTTTTTATTATGCGCTATGATCAAACGAGAAATCACAGGAGTTGGCGTAAAACCTTCATCCTGTTGAATAACAACAGGCACGTCATTGGCAATTAGTACACTGATCGCATTGGCAAAAGCAGGCTCTGACAAGGCATGAGTATCTTTCCCTAGATAAAGTGGACCAGTAAAGCCATGCTGCTTACGGTATTCAGCTACCGCTTGTGAAATCGCTAAAATATGATGTTCATTGAAGCTGACTTTTGAAGCATTGCCCCGATGGCCGGATGTACCAAAAGTTACCTTTTGCTCGACGATGTCGGCATTAGGTTTATAGAGAAAATAATCACTCGTGAGACGGGCGATATTAACTCTGTCTTCGGGTCTTGCTGGTTTCCCAGCGTGAGGATGGATGCTCATTAAGTGTCCTTATATCAGTGTTGCTTGATATTTTAGGTTATAAAAGATCTCGGATTGCTTCGGTTTCTTCTACTGAATACCCCAAAACAGTAGCAACATCGGTTAACATTAACTTTTTCTTTGTGGTGTTTGAGTTAGTGATCACCCAGTATTTTGTGTCCGGTATTTGTTTTGGTTTTGTCGAACTGCCATTTTCCAATAAATCAGATTCACTGGTGGCAAAGTACAAACGGTCACGACCACGAATATCTAATACTTCGTTAAATTGTTGTGGGTGAACACGGCACAAAGCGGATAAAATCAGTAGAAAACGTCCTACTGCGCCACGTTGAGTCGCTAACTCTTCTTTGTTGATCAGATCGAAAACATCTTGGTTATAAACCGGTGTATCGTTTACGCTTGATTCAGCCTGCGTTTCGGTAATAACATCAACGTTATTTTCGCCGTCATTTAAAGCTGTTGTAACGTCTGCATCTAAGCTTGCTGATTGATCGATGTCTTGCTCTGTTTTTTGTTTTTGTTGTTCTGAGACCGGCTTCACAGTATCTGTATCAGTTGTCGCAACCTTTTGATCAATGATTAATAATCGTCTTAAAATATCTGAGGCGCTTTCACCAATAAACTTGGTATTTGAGGCAATATACTGATATAGCTCGTCATCAACTTCGATGGTTTTCATTTACTTTCCACTAGACTTATTATTAGAAAGTGTCCAATTATACGTGTCTTATTGGTAACTCTCTAGCAGATTATGACTCGATTTTTAAATTTTTTATTGAGTCAAAACAAACTCTTTTTCATCGTTAGAAAAAATTATCATCAACATAACGTCTGGGTGAGCAATCTTTAGCTTTAATTGAGCGTTTCGTTAGCCAATTGATTACGCTATTATACGCCCCTTTAAATAAATGGCTTAAATTAAGATATCGATGCAAAACAATCTTCTAAATTACACCGTTCAAGGGGAGCTTCACCCTAATCAACCCCCAATCATCGTCATTCACGGCTTATTTGGCAGTTTAGAAAATTTAAACTCGGTGGCCAAAGACATCGCACACTATAGCCAAGTAATCAGTGTTGATGTTCGTAACCATGGTAACTCGTTTCACCACAGGTCAATGGCATATAACGACATGGCGGCTGACATTTTAACCCTCATGGCCCATTTGAACATTGAAAAAGCCATTCTATTAGGTCATTCAATGGGGGGAAAAATTGCTATGCAGTGTGCACTAAATGCCCCTGAGAAGGTTGAAAAACTCATTGTTGCTGATATTGCTCCTGTCACCTACCAACATTCTCATCAACAAATCATTGCTGGCTTAAAGTCAATTAATCCAGATGCCATTGAAAATCGTAAACAAGCTGATGAGAAATTAAAAGCGTACGTACAAGAGTTGGGGGTACGTCAATTTTTATTGAAGAACTTAGCCAAAGCTGAAGATGGGTTTTATTGGCGGGCAAATATTAACTATATCAGTGACGCATATGATCAAGTTATTGCCGGTAACCAAAGTGAAAGTCACTTTGATAAACCGGTATTGTTTATTAAAGGTAGCCAGTCAGATTACATAAAACCGGAACACAGACCACACATAGTTGCTTTTTTCCCCAATGCTAAGGCTAAAATCATTCAAGGCGCAGGTCACTGGTTGCACGCGGAAAAACCTGCCGCTTTTAACAAAATAGTGAAAGACTTTATTTTGAATTCTTAGCGCCCAGGCAGATATTTGAGTGATTAAAGCGATAAATAATGGGTATTTTTTACCGCCATTTTTATCAAGATTTTTTATGTAAATAGGCATGACCTTATGGTATAGTTCGCCGATATTACCAATCGGTATCATAAGCAAGGTGTAGTATGCTTCTAGAAAATATCGAATTAATCGAATCGATTGGCTTGAATTTATTTTTCCTGGTCATTTTTTTCTTTATTGGTATGTCGATCCACGACGTGATGAAGAAAAATGATGTACCTAAAAAAGGCAGATACGTTGTTTATCTTGTCTTGTTTCTAGGATGTGCCGGATTTATCGCCAAAGGGGTGATTCAAATCATTTGGGAAAGTAAAGGAATAGGCTGATTTATGGCTAAACAAGCAGCAGATTTAACAACAATCGATTTGTTTGTTGATGAAAAACGACCAGGACGGCCAAAAACGAATCCGTTTTCGCGCGAAGTACAGGTTAAGATTAACAAGCGAAATCAAGTAAAAAGAGATAAAAGTAAAGGCTTAAAACGGGTGGAATTTAAATTACATTCCGATGTCTTTGCAAAGCTAGACAATCTAGCAAAAGATAAAGGCGTAAGCCGAAGTCAGCTAATTGAGTGTTTGATCACAAAAGCATTAGTAACTGAAAGTAATTAAGATTTAAGGGTTTAGAAGATGGCAACAGTCGGACTTTTTTTTGGCAGTGATACCGGTAATACCGAAGCCGTAGCCAAAATGATCCAAAAGAAGTTGGGTAAAAAAAACGTAGATGTTAAGGATATCGCAAAAAGTACCAAAGAAGATATTGCAGAGTTTGATTTGCTTATCTTAGGTATCCCTACTTGGTATTATGGTGAAAACCAATGTGACTGGGATGACTTTTTGCCAGAGCTTGAAGAAATTGACTTCAACGACAAATTAGTGGCTATTTTTGGTTTAGGTGATCAAGAAGATTACGCTGAATACTTTGTTGATGCGATGGCACCACTTCGTGATATCGTTGAAGCTAAAGGGGCTATCATGGTTGGTCAATGGTCAACGGAAGGTTACGAGTTTGAAGCATCTAAAGCCCTTATAGATGAAAACACTTTCATTGGTTTGGCTCTTGATGAAGATCGTCAGCCAGAACTTACCGAAGCACGTGTTGATGCTTGGATTGAACAACTGAACGATGAAATGTGTCTTTCTGAGTTGCTCGACTAATAGACATAATATTCTTACAACTTGAATTCTTAAAGCCCTGCATGATGCAGGGCTTTTTTTTACGACAATAGTTGTCGGATTTATACTCGATGCTTTTCAAATCGCTTCAATAGATAAAATTTACTGAAAATAATTCTCGTTTAGCCCTTTTATCCAATGAAATAACCCCCTATAATTTCAATCATATTTATTCAATCATGGACTCAGTTAGGTTTGTATGCCAGATCAAAATGAAGAATTAAAAAGAGCTGGATTAAAGGTTACTTTACCAAGAATCAAAATTTTAGATATCCTACAAAAGCCCGCGAATCAACACGTCAGTGCCGAAGAAGTTTATAAAATTTTATTAGACCAACAAGAAGAAATTGGTCTAGCTACTGTGTATCGTGTATTAAATCAATTTGATGATGCCGGTATAGTTACTCGCCACCACTTTGAAGGTGGTAAGTCAGTCTTTGAACTATCCCACAAGGCACACCACGACCATTTGGTGTGTTTACGTTGTGGCAAAGTGGTTGAATTTGAAGATGATATGATTGAAAAACGCCAATTGTTGATTGCCAAAAAGAATAAGATAAAACTGACCAATCACAGCTTATATTTATATGGTGAGTGTGAAGATCGCGATGCATGCAATGCGTTTCGTGAAGAGCACCAATAAAGTAATTTACATAATCTTTAAATAAAGAGTTTGATATTTTTATCATTTATTTTAAAAGAGCTTTTGAATAATGCATTCAAAAGCTCTTTTTTATCTTCTAAATTATTGGTAACACATCAATGATATAAAAAGGCAACAAAGAAAATGGCCGATAACACTCTATAAAACTTGATTAATTTAAATTTTTGTTGCTATTTATGGAAACGATGAAGTTTGGCAAAGAACCTATTGCTAAGACTTAAGTTATGATAACACCGACCAAGCACAAGTTAACCACCGCAAGTTCCATAAAGAAAGTCTTTCGATATGTCGGTTTTATTTTCTCCAATAACTTTCAAATCTTCGGTTGGTTGTTGATATCCACACAACCAGGAAACGGGGCTCACTTCGTTTGATTCATCAATGGCAGGTCTAAAGGTTAAATATTTCCCTTCGAGTTGTTTAGGGACCTTATTACCAATTAGCAGATGTATGGCGCCATTTTCAATCGTGACACTTTTTAGTTTTCCTGACATTTTTTTATTAAATGCTGGGATACCTGCTTGTTGATTATTTTCTGGAAACTTAAAGTGTTGCGTATAGTAAATGGTGATTTGGTGCTTTAAAGTACCGGCGTAGGTAATAGGCTCTGCCATATGGGCTTTAAGTGTTAACTGAGAATAAACTTGCGCTGCGACAGACGATAAGACTCCAAGAATTAATATAGCCATCATTAATTCCATGAAAGTAAATCCTTTTATCTTGTGCATTTCACATCTCTCATTATTAATATCGGTTTATACATCACAGTCATTGGCATAGTAGTTGGGAAGGTAGTTGTTATAAACCCATACTTTTTAATTGTGAGACTTTCTCTAAGCATTTTTTATACGTATTTTTGTCCGTCTGCTTAGTTCAAATAGACTAATACATTGTAACGTTAATGATATTTGTTAAAAATATCATTAACCATTGGTAAGTTTAGCTGAAAATATAATATTTTATAAGTAATTCAATAGCTAATAATCATCTTTTTATCATAATATGCATGCAACGAGTTTACCAGCGCTGAAAATCAAGCCAACAAGCTGTGTTTCATAACCCTGTTTTGACAGCAATTGCTAACGCGAAATCGCTTTAGCAGATAAATGAGTAAGATGACCGAATGAGTAGGCGAAGCGCCAAAAACTCAGATAAAAAAAAGCGATGCCTAAAACATCGCTCTTTTTATTAGTGCGGGTAGTTTAAACAAGTTTAAGCAGAGACTTTCGCCCATGTATCACGCAAGCCAACCGTACGGTTAAAGACTAAATGCTCTTTGCTACCATCCTTATTATCTAAACAGAAATAACCTTGACGTTCAAACTGGTACGCATGTTCTGCAACAGCATCAGCCAATGCAGGCTCAACCCGTGCGGTGTTAATCACGACTAATGAGTCTGGGTTTAATACTTCATGGAAATCTTCGGCTGCAGCTGGGTTTGGCACCGTAAATAAGCGATCGTACAAACGAATTTCGGCTGGTAAACTGTGCTCTGCACTCACCCAATGAATAACGCCTTTAGGTTTGGTGCCATCTTCAGGGTTCTTGCCAAGAGTATCCGGGTTATACGAACAATAAACCGTTGTCACCTTGCCGTTTTCATCCTTGTCACAACGCTCTGCGGTAATAATGTAAGCACCACGCAAGCGTACCGATTTACCCAGTACCAGACGTTTGTACTTTTTGTTTGCTTCTTCACGAAAATCTTCTGCTTCAATGTACAACTCACCACTAAAAGGCACTTCTCGTGTGCCCATGGCATCATCATTTGGATGGTTCTTCACTGTTAAAATTTCACGTTCACCGACAGGATAGTTTTCAATAACCACTTTAATGGGATCGAGTACGGCCATGGCACGCGGTGCATTTTCATTTAAATCTTCACGGATACACGCTTCAAGAACGCTCATTTCTACTGTATTATCCATTTTAGTGACACCAATTCGTTTGGCAAATTCACGAATAGAAGCAGGTGAAAAACCACGACGACGAAAACCAGCAATCGTTGGCATACGAGGGTCGTCCCAACCGTTCACCAGTTTTTCAGTGACCAAAGAGTTTAATTTACGTTTACTCATCACCGTATATTCTAGGTTTAAGCGCGAAAACTCGTACTGGTGTGGTTCTGATTCAATGCTGATATTTTGAATTACCCAATCGTATAAGCGACGATTGTCTTGGAACTCTAATGTACATAATGAGTGCGTGATATTTTCAATCGCATCCGAAATACAATGGGTAAAATCGTACATTGGGTAAATGCACCATTTGTCACCGGTTTGATGGTGATGAGCAAATTTAACTCGGTAAATTACCGGATCGCGCATACAAATGAAACTTGATGCCATATCAATTTTTGCGCGTAGAGAACATTCCCCTTCTTTAAACTCACCGTTTTTCATTTTCTCAAACAGTGCTAGGTTTTCTTCCACTGGCGTATCACGATATGGACTATTTTTTCCGGGTGCATTTAACGGTCCACGGTATTCTCGCATTTGCTCTGGGGTAAGAAAACACACATAGGCCAAGCCTTTGTTAATCAATTCCACTGCATAGCCGTAGAGTTGATCAAAATAATCAGAAGAATAACGTACATCTCCAGACCATTTGAAACCTAACCAACGCACATCTTCTTGAATAGAGTTGACATAGTCGATGTCTTCTTTCTCAGGGTTAGTGTCGTCAAAACGTAAGTTACACTGTCCGTTATAATCTTGAGCAATCCCAAAATTTAAACAAATAGATTTGGCGTGACCAATATGTAGATAACCATTAGGCTCTGGCGGGAAACGAGTTTGCACACTGGTGTGCTTGCCACTGGCCAGATCGGCGTCAATAATTTGACGAATAAAATTGCTAGGACGGTTTTCAACTTCCGACATCTAGAGAACCTCTGAAAAATTAAAAAATATAAAACTTAGGAAATACTGAATCTTGCATTATAGCAACAGTTAATCGCATCTAATAGTGCAATATTTAAATAAGTGTCACTCTCATAAACTTACCAATGTCTTTGCTCGGCATTTATTATTAGCCGTGACATCAAGCTATAAATATAGCGAATACCTTGACACTAGAATGAGCATAAATAAAAGTCCCCAACGAACAGTTGATCTTTTTAGCCAACCAAAGCGTTAGCTTTCATATAAACAATATAAACGAGTTTTATTTTGCCTGTTTAATCGACCTAAACTGTGCATACCCTAATCAGCTTATATCGGTCATGACCAACGCGAGCCTAAAATGAGTAATGACATACATCGTTTTGCAAACATCGACTTGAAATACATCGAAAACGACAAGCACATTTTCGCGTTAAATAACTTACCTTTAATCACCATATACGATGATAATTTCTTTGTCCGTAACGATTACGACATTTTATCCTTGGGCCAACGCCAATACCTCATTAATTTCTTTATCAAATATGGGTTTACGGTGAAATCAGGGAAATTATTACAATTAAATCAGACAAATTTACACTTCCCCACCCCTTCTCGGCTGTTAGCCGTCTCCACTTTTGCCCCGTGTTTGCTTAAAAAAAACAATACGGATTACTACTGTGTAACACCGACAACCTTTGCCGAATGTCTGTTTTATCGGATGGCTAAAAATGAATCAGAGCAAGGCTCGCAGGCGATCACAAATGGCATTGAAGCGTTAAAACAACTTATCAACACCTGCCCATTTAATATCGAGTACCTAAGAGACATAAGTTATCGCAATCCTATCGAGCAACTGACTATACAACATTACGCCATGTTAAAAGATTATCAACAGCAAGTCATAGCGCAAAAGTTTAAACGCAAAAAAGCCTTATAAGGTGATTTATGAATCCCCGACTATACTCTTTAGCATTATAGTTTTACCCGCGCTAAAACGGTTGAACATAATGTCCTGTTAGCTCATATATTTTAATTAAGGAATAGTCGATGATAAGCCCTTACCCACGAACGTTTTCTCACATTGGAATTTCAGTTCCAGATTTAGACGCTGCGGTGAAATTTTACACTGAAGTACTTGGTTGGTATTTGATCATGAAACCCACCACGATTGTCGAAGATGACAGCCCAATTGGTGAAATGTGTACCGATGTATTTGGTAAAGGATGGGGAAGCTTTAGGATTGCTCATACATCGACTGGCGATCGTATAGGTGTTGAGATTTTTCAGTTTGAAAATCAACAAAACCCAGCGGATAACTTTGAGTATTGGAAAACAGGAATTTTTCATTTTTGTGTACAAGATCCAAACCTTGAAGAGCTTGCTGCAAAAATTGAAGCTGCCGGTGGTAAAAGACGGATGAAAGAACCTCGGTATTATTACCCTGGCGAAAAGCCTTATCGAATGATTTATATGGAAGATCCGTTTGGAAATATTTTAGAAATATACAGCCACAGTTACGAACTTACCTACTCGGCTGGTGCGTATTAAGGTCGAGTGATTTGTCATTGAGTTTTTATTGCTAAAAAGATAAAAATTCTAGTAACAAAAAAGGTCGCATACGCGACCTTTTTAGATTCTACACGCTGTGCGGTGCAGCGTTAAAACAGATTATTTCCAACCTGTTTTTTCAGCTAATGCTTTACCGATGTCAGCTAGAGAACGAACGGTTTTAACACCCGCTGCTTCAAGTGCAGCAAATTTTTCATCGGCTGTACCTTTACCACCAGCAATAATCGCTCCGGCATGTCCCATACGCTTGCCAGCAGGTGCGGTCACACCTGCAATGTATGATACAACAGGCTTAGTCACGTTGGCTTTGATGTACTCCGCTGCTTCTTCTTCAGCCGTACCACCAATCTCACCTATCATCACAATTGCTTCGGTTTTTGGATCGTTTTCAAACATTTCCAAAACGTCAATGAAGTTCGTGCCTGGGATTGGGTCACCACCAATACCAACACATGTTGACTGACCAAAACCTGCGTCGGTCGTTTGTTTAACCGCTTCATACGTAAGGGTACCTGAACGTGAAACGATACCTACTTTACCTGGCTTGTGAATGTGACCTGGCATAATACCAATTTTACATTCACCTGGGGTAATAACACCTGGACAGTTAGGGCCGATCATACGAACACCCGTTTGCTCAAGTTTTACTTTCACATCAACCATATCTAAGGTTGGGATACCTTCGGTAATGGTTACGATAAGCTCGATGCCTGCATCAATAGCTTCAAGAATGGCGTCTTTACAAAATGGTGCTGGTACGTAAATAACGGTTGCTGTTGCACCCGTTGCTTCTACCGCTTCGCGCACGGTATTAAATACCGGTAGACCTAAGTGCTCTTGGCCACCTTTGCCAGGTGATACACCACCAACCATTTGCGTACCGTAAGCGATTGCTTGTTCCGAGTGGAAAGTACCTTGACCACCAGTGAAACCTTGACAGATTACTTTTGTATCTTTATTGATTAATACAGACATTATTTAGCCTCCGCAGCAGCAACAACTTTTTGTGCAGCATCAGTTAATGACTCGGCAGCGATGATGTTTACATCTGAACTTGCCAATACTTCACGACCCGCTTCCGCGTTTGTACCTTCTAGACGTACAACAACCGGTACGGTTACTCCAACTTCTTTAACAGCAGCAATAATACCTTCTGCGATCATGTCACAACGCACGATGCCACCGAAAATATTAACAAGAACCGCGTTTACATTGTCATCTGATAAAATGATCTTAAAGGCTTCTGCAACACGTTCTTTGGTTGCACCACCACCAACATCAAGGAAGTTTGCTGGCTTACCACCGTGCAAGTTAACGATGTCCATGGTACCCATCGCAAGGCCTGCACCGTTAACCATACAACCAACGTTCCCATCTAAAGCAACGTAGTTAAGTTCCCATTGAGCGGCATGAGCTTCACGCTCGTCTTCCTGTGAAGGATCGTGCATGGCACGAATCTTAGGTTGACGGTATAAAGCATTACCATCAACACCAATTTTGCCGTCAAGACAGTGTAAATTGCCTTGCTCAGTAATGACCAGTGGATTGATTTCTAATAACGCGAAGTCAAAGTCGTTGAACATGTTAGCAAGACCCATAAAGATCTTAACGAACTGCTTCATTTGAGTAGGGTTTAAACCCAGTTTGAAACCTAATTCACGTGCTTGGTATGGCTGAGGACCAACAAGTGGGTCAATTTCAGCTTTGTGAATTAGCTCTGGTGTTTCTTCAGCAACGGTTTCAATCTCTACGCCACCTTCTGTAGAAGCCATGAAAACCACTTTGCGGCTTGCACGGTCAACAACGGCACCAAGATATAACTCATTGGCAATATCAGTACAGCTTTCAACTAAAATTTTAGAAACTGGTTGACCATTTTCGTCTGTTTGATAGGTAACAAGATTCTTGCCTAACCAGTTTTGCGCAAATTCTTTAATTTCTTCTTTTGTTTTAACGAGTTTAACACCGCCAGCTTTGCCTCGACCACCAGCATGAACTTGTGTTTTAACTACCCACATATCACCGCCAATCTTATCGGCAGCTTCTGCAGCTTCTTGAGGTGTATCACATGCAAAACCTTCAGAAACTGGTAAACCATACTCTGCGAACAATTGTTTCGCTTGATACTCATGTAAATTCATGGCATTTCCCAACTACTTTTTTATTTTAAATTGGTGCTTATTTTCTTGCTTTAGCGTTAATTTTGAGCAAATCCAGTTGTGCACAAAACATAACAAAATTTGAACATTGGTTTGTAATAAAACAAGAATAAAAACACGACGGGTTTTTCGCTTGCACTATCAGTCATACAGCTATATTGCCAATTAGCACCAATAATGAAGCAGAATATTATTCTGGCGCAAATTATAACGACAAAACTGTGCATGTGTAAGCCTAATTAACCAAATAATTACGTTATTTTTGGCATTTATTGGCCATTTTTTCGCATTTGTTGAGAATTCAACCAATAGCCAACTTTTAAGCCTTTTGATGAAAATATTTGCGGGGATTTGGGACGAGAATGATATTGATTTTTAAGAACACAAAAGCCGCAATAGCGGCTTTTGTTAACTGAACATTTCGATTATTAGATATCTAACAACAATCTTGTTGGATCTTCCAATAGTTCTTTAATGGTCACAAGGAATCCTACTGATTCTTTACCATCAATCAAGCGATGATCGTATGAAAGCGCAAGATACATCATAGGTAAAATTTCAACTTTACCATTCACCGCCATAGGACGGTCTTGAATCTTGTGCATTCCTAAAATACCGGCTTGAGGCATGTTAAGAATTGGGGTTGAAATTAACGAGCCAAATACGCCACCGTTAGTAATGGTAAAGTTACCACCCTGCATTTCATCCATAGTCAACTTACCATCACGACCTTTGATTGCTAAATCGCGAATACCGTTTTCAATACCTGCCATGCTAAGTTTATCAGCATCACGAAGAACCGGTGTTACTAAACCTCGAGGGGTTGAAACCGCGATCGAAATATCAAAGAAATTATGATAAACAATATCGTCACCATCAATAGAAGCATTAACCGCTGGATAGCGTTTTAATGCTTCCGTTACCGCTTTAACATAGAACGACATAAAACCTAAACGAGAACCATGACGCTGTTCAAAAACATCTTTGTATTGAGCTCGTAAATCCATAATTGGTTTCATGTTCACTTCGTTAAACGTTGTTAACATGGCCGTTGAATTTTTCGCTTCCAATAAACGGTTAGCGATGGTTTTACGTAAACGGGTCATCGGCACACGTTTTTGATTGCGATCACCATGGGTCACATTCGGTGCAGAAGCAGGTGCTTTTGTCGTTTCTGTTGCTTTTGCATTAGAAGGTTTTTTGGCTTTCGCTAAATGTGCTTCAACGTCTTCTTTTGAAATACGACCGCCCTTGCCAGTGCCTTTAACGGCTGCTGGTGTTAAGCCTTTCTCCGTTAATAAACGACGTACAGAAGGTGATGCGATATCATCAGAGTTATCATCATTTTCATCTTGATCAGAAGAAGTAGACTCTGTTGCACTACCGGTTTTTAAATGACCAATAGTTTGCTCACCTAATACCGTATCGCCTTCATCATGAATAATTTTTTCAATGATACCATCGGCTTGTGCAACGACTTCTAAAACCACTTTGTCGGTTTCAATATCAACTAAATTTTGATCGCGAGTAACCGCTTCACCTTCGCTTACGTGCCAAGTGGCAATAGTTGCATCGGCAACCGACTCAGGTAATACGGGTACATTGATGTCAATGGTTGCAGTCGACGCTGTCGATGCTTTTGCCTCGTTACTTGCTGATGTAGTTTTAGTGCGCTCATCAGATTGAGATTGAGTTTCATTGCTATCATTTGAGCTCGCCTGCTCTTTACCAGCAGGCTCTAGGGTACCAATAACTTGTTCACCTAAAACAGTTGCGCCTTCGTCTTGGTCAATAGCGGCTATTACACCATCTTCTTGGGCTACAACTTCTAAAACCACTTTATCGGTCTCAATGTCGACTAAAACATCATCACGAGAAACTTTATCACCTACTTGAACATGCCAGTTTGCAACTGTAGCGTCTGCCACCGACTCAGGTAAAACTGGAACCTTGATTTCAGTTGTCATGTTTATTCCTTACTAAAATTCTTTTCTTCTTTGGCTTAATTATTATTTAGTGCATCTGCAACTAATGCTTGTTGTTCTTTTACATGCAATGACATATATCCACATGCCGGTGCGGCGGCTGCTTTACGACCTGCGTATCGCAAATTTGCCCCTTCTGGGATCACACTGCGAAAATGATGTTGACTACAGTACCATGCACCTTGGTTTTGTGGTTCTTCTTGGCACCAAACAAAGTCTTCAGCATGTTCATATCGAGCAATAATATCTTTGGTCTCTTGTTCTGGGAACGGATACAACTGTTCTATACGAATAATGGCAACGTCATCTTGTTCATTTTTACGACGCTGATCCAACAGTTCGTAATAAACCTTACCAGAACACATGATAACGCGTGTTACCTTATTCGGCTCGATGTCATCGATTTCGTCTATCACATTACGATACGTACCTTCCGCTAACTCTTCTAAAGAAGAAACCGCTAAAGGATGACGTAACAAAGACTTAGGTGACATTACTATAAGAGGTCTACGCATTGGGCGAACCACCTGACGTCGCAGCATGTTAAATACCTGCGCGGGTGTTGACGGTACACACACTTGCATATTGTGATCCGCACACAATTGTAAGAAGCGCTCTAAACGAGCAGATGAATGCTCAGGTCCCTGCCCTTCATAGCCATGTGGTAATAAAATGGTTAAGCCACATAAACGACCCCATTTTTGCTCACCTGACGATAAGAACTGGTCAAAAACAACTTGTGCCCCATTAGCAAAGTCACCAAATTGCGCTTCCCAAATGGTTAGGCCCTTAGGCTCTGCTGTTGCATAGCCATATTCAAAGGCTAAAACCGCAACCTCAGATAAAACGGAGTCGTAAATTTCAAATGGACCTTGACCTTCTGATACATGTTGCAACGGCATAAACAACGAAGCATCTTTTTGATTGTGCAAGACCGAGTGGCGGTGGAAGAAAGTACCACGCCCTGCATCTTGACCGGTAATGCGCACGCGCTCACCTCTATCAACAATACAGGCATACGCCATATTCTCAGCAAAGCCCCAATCCAAGAGCTTTTCACCTTTCGCCATTTTTTTACGATCATCGTAAATCTTCTTTACTCGAGACTGGAGTTTATGATCTTCAGGGAACGTGGTGATACTGTTGGCTAATCGCTTAAGCTTGTCGATTGAGATTTCATCATCGTATTCATCATCCCAGTCATGTCCAACATATGGGGTCCAGTCAACCGAATGCTCGGTCATTGGACGCCATTGTTCTACTGTGCACTGACCTTCATCAAGCAGTCTGCGATAGTATTCGACCAGCTCTTTTGTTTGATTCAACGTGATTGAACGTTCTTGATCTAGCGTTTCTGCATAAATTTGACGTGGCGTTGGATGCTTCTTAATTTTTTGGTACATCAATGGCTGAGTCGCATTAGGCTCATCCGCTTCGTTGTGTCCATGACGACGATAACAGACTAAATCAATGACCACGTCGCGTTTGAATTTATTGCGATAATCAAGAGCAACTTGGGTCGCTAAGATAACCGCTTCCGGATCGTCACCATTGACATGGAATATTGGTGCCTGCACCATTTTAGCGATATCGGTACAATATTCTGTTGAACGAGTATCTTCTTGTTTCGAGGTTGTAAAACCAACTTGGTTGTTCACCACAATGCGAATGGTACCACCGACTTTATAAGCCGCGGTTTGCGACATATTAAAGGTTTCTTGTACCACACCTTGACCGGCGATAGCGGAGTCACCATGAATGGTAATAGGCAATACTAAGTCGCCTGTTTTACAATCACGACGATCTAAACGGGCACGAACAGAACCCATAACAACCGGGTTAACAATTTCAAGATGCGATGGGTTAAAGGCTAAAGCGACATGAACATTACCACCAGGGGTGACAAAATCAGATGAATAACCCTGGTGATATTTCACATCACCCGAGCCAATATGGTCAACTTTGCCAGCAAATTCATCAAAAAGTTTGGTTGGGTTTTTACCCATGACATTCACTAACACATTTAATCGACCGCGATGAGCCATACCAAGAACCACTTCCTTGGTTCCGTGCTCACCTGCACGGGTAATTAATTGTTTTAGCATAGGGACTAAGCTGTCACCACCTTCAAGAGAGAAACGCTTAGCTCCTGGGTATTTCGCTCCTAGGTATTTTTCTAAGCCGTCAGCGGCAATTAACCCTTTAAGGATTTCGGTTTTTTCAGCAATGTTAAATTTTGCTTGCGATTGCACCGATTCTAAACGTTGCTGAATCCAACGTTTTTCTGTGGTTGAGGTAATGTGCATGTATTCAGCACCAATTGAACCACAGTAGGTTTTATTTAGGGTATTGTAGATATCACCCAACTTCATCGACTCTTGCCCAACGGCTAAAGACCCGACGTTAAATTCTTTATCAAATTCAGATTTTGAAAGGTCGTGATGGGCTAAGTCTAAATCACGTACTCGTGAGCGGTCCCATAGACCTAAGGGATCTAGACGAGCATTTTGGTGTCCTCTAAATCGATATGAATTGATTAATTGAAGAACTCGAACTTGTTTCGCATCTGCTTCAGATGAGGTATTAATAACCGTTTTTGCGCCTTCTTTGGCTAACTGACGAAATTCTTCACGTACAACCGAGTGGTTGGTGTCTACGTCTACCCCATCTACTTTAGGTAGTTCGTCAAAAACCTTGCGCCATTCATCGGATACAGAGTGCGCGTTTTCAAGATACGATTCGTATAATTCTTCTATGTATTCAGCATTATTGCCGCTGAAATGGGAAGACTCTAACCAAGCCTTCATTGCACCTTCTGGCATTGCCTGTTCCTAATTTTCTAGATTAAAGCAACTTTATTTAATGGTTTAGAAATAAAGCCAGAATCGCAAGACTCTGGCTTCATTTTGTTAAACCGCTCTTTGTAACAACATGGACTTGATAGAACCTATGGCCTTCGTTGGGTTTAACCCTTTAGGACATACATCTACACAGTTCATAATGCCATGACAACGGAATACGCTATACGCATCTTGTAAGTCGTCTAAGCGTTCATCGGTTGCCGTATCACGGCTATCGATTAAGAATCGGTAAGCATGCAATAGACCGGCTGGACCAATAAACTTATCTGGATTCCACCAAAAAGATGGGCAAGAGGTAGAACAACAAGCACATAAAATACACTCATATAGCCCGTCAAGCTTATCACGCTCTTCAATGCTTTGTAGGTGTTCACGAGCTGGTGGGTTTTGACCATCATTAATTAAGTATGGCTTGATTTTTTCATATTGATTGTAGAATTGCGTCATATCAATAATTAAATCACGAACCACAGGTAAGCCTGGTAGTGGACGCAGTACAATCACTTTCTGTTTCAAGTCTGATAATGGCGTTATACACGCTAAGCCATTCTTACCATTCATGTTTAAGCCATCGCTACCACACACACCTTCACGACATGAACGGCGAAATGCTAAAGTAGGATCTTGCTCTTTTAACAGAATAAGGGCGTCAAGTACCATCATATCTGAGCCTTCAGGGACTTCCAGCTCATATTCTTTCATATAAGGTTTCGTATCAACATCAGGGTTGTAACGATAGATTGAAAACTTCTGCTTCATTATTTCAACTCCTTAGTAAGTACGAACTTTTGGTGGGAAAGCTTCACGATGAACTGGGGTCATATTGACGTCACGCTTAGACATTTCTTCAGTGTCAGGTGAGTAAATGGTATGACATAACCAGTTTTGATCGTCACGGTCTTGGAAATCTTCACGCGCATGCGCACCACGAGATTCGGTACGGAAGTTTGCCGCTTTAGCAGAACAGTACGCTGTTTCCATCAAGTTATCTAATTCTAGACACTCAATACGTTGAGTATTAAATTCAGATGATTTGTCATCAAGACGGGCGTGTTGTAAACGCTCACGAATGGTCTCTAGCTCTTTCATTCCTTCAGCCATCGCATTACCTTCTCTAAATACCGAGAAGTTCATTTGCATACACTGTTGTAAGTCCTTTCTGATTTGAACAGGATCTTCACCCTTTTCAGAGTTCTCCCAACGGTTGAAACGAGCAAGTGCAGCGTCGATGTTGTCTTGTCCCGCGTCACGTGCGTTTTGCGTATCTGCTAGGTATTTACCTAAGAAATTACCCGCTGCACGGCCAAATACAACTAAGTCAAGTAATGAGTTACCCCCTAGGCGGTTCGCACCGTGTACAGAAACACAGGCAATTTCACCAACGGCAAACAGACCTTCAACCACATTCTCATTGCCATTTTTATCAATTTGAATTGCTTGACCATTAACATTACAAGGAACACCACCCATTTGGTAGTGACAGGTTGGAATAACTGGAATAGGCTCTTGTGCAGGATCAACGTGAGCAAACGTTTTAGATAAATCACAAACGCCTGGTAAGCGTTGATTCAATGTCTCTCGACCTAAATGGTCTAATTTTAACTTAATGTGTGGACCCCAAGGACCGTCACAACCACGACCTTCACGGATTTCGGTCATCATCGAACGCGCAACAACGTCACGACCTGCAAGATCTTTGGCATTTGGCGCGTAACGCTCCATAAAGCGCTCACCATCTTTATTTAACAGGTAACCACCTTCACCACGACAACCTTCGGTCACAAGGACACCGGCACCGGCGATTCCCGTTGGGTGGAACTGCCACATTTCCATGTCTTGCATTTGTACGCCAGCTCGAAGTGACATACCAACACCATCACCCGTGTTTATGTGGGCGTTGGTTGTTGAAGCAAAAATTCGACCTGCACCACCTGTTGCTAATACGGTTGCACGCGCTTTAAAATACACAACTTCGCCAGTTTCAATGTCAATAGCCGTACAGCCAACAACCGAACCGTCGTCATTTTTAACCAAGTCTAAGGCATACCATTCAGAGAAAACGTTGGTTTTATTTTTAACGTTTTGTTGGTACAAACAGTGTAACAAAGCGTGTCCGGTACGATCCGCCGCTGCCGCGGTTCGCGCGGCCTGCTCACCACCGAAATTCTTTGACTGACCACCAAAAGGACGTTGGTAAACTTTACCGTTTTCAAAACGTGAAAATGGTAAGCCCATATTTTCAAGCTCGATGATCGCTTCAGGGCCGGTTTTACACATGTATTCAATCGCGTCTTGATCACCGATAAAGTCAGAACCTTTAACGGTGTCATACATATGATGTTCCCAATGGTCATCATGTGCATTACCTAACGCAACAGTGATACCACCTTGCGCTGATACCGTATGAGAACGAGTTGGAAAAACTTTTGAAATTAGGGCACAAGATTGGCCCGATTCAGAGATTGCTAAAGCCGCACGCATACCCGCGCCGCCAGCACCAATTACAATCGCGTCAAATTCGCGAACAGGAACGTTATGCACTTAAACACCCCACACAATAAGAAACACAGCCACAGTGTATACAAACAAGGTAACAGTAAAGATGAATTGAAGAAAACCACGCAATTTGATGTTTTTTACGTAATCAGTCAAAACTTGCCAGATACCAATCCAACCGTGGTATAAAACCGACAAAGCGGCCAAAATGGTAAATACTTTCATGCCTAAGTTGGCAAATAGGCCTTGCCAGATGTCAAACGTCACTTCTGGAGTAATGAGAAAAAAGCCTAATAAAAATAAACTGTATGCTGCCAGTACAATGCCTGAAGCTCGAATAAGGATAAAATCGTGAACGCCATTACGGCCTAAGGTTGCGACATTGCCTACCATAACCAAACTCCTGCTGCGATAGAAAGAAGGATCCATAATGCAATAACAATTTTTGCACTGGTTTGACCCGAACCTTTTTCTTCAAGGTGACCAAAATCCATTATCAAATGTCGAACGCCACCGACAAAATGGTAGATAAGAGCAGACAGTATGCCCCAGATGATAAATTTAAAGAATGCACCATCAATATAGCCTTTTATTTCTGCAAAACCCTCTGCAGATGAAAGTGATATTGAAAGTGCCCAGATTAAGATACCAACTGCGAAAAACATCATCACCCCGCTTATGCGGTGTAAGATAGAGGCTTTAGCAGCAGCTGGAAACTTGACTTGAGTCAAGTCAAGATTTATAGGTCGTTGTTTTTTCACAATTCTTGCCTAAATAATTTGATTATCTAACTATTGTTATTATGAGCATTGAAACAAAACAGATCATTTTGCTCATTAATGCCACCTCTGTTTTCTAGTCTTCATTAAGTATTTTCTACGTGGTCCATTTCGACGTGGAGAACGTAATGATACTACGACTACAAATAGATCGGGGAAATTATATAGATGTATAAATTGAATTACAATTTTAACAATATTTTTATTGGCCCTAGGGTGACTATATGATGGATTTTTAGACGAATTTTTACTTTTTCTTAAACTTGTATACTTTTAAATTGACTTTCAGGCAGGTAAATAGAGTAGAATAAAGCAATTCACCTACGGGCTTACTGACAAAAGACCCGTTTCAATCGAGTTACGTTTGTTATATTTCAAATGTTCCATTTTGTAAACTGCGTTAACAAATATAACTCGATTGATGTTTGCAAATGACGCAAATCCAAAAATATTAGTCAGATTTTAATAATTAGAACTATGAAATTAAGAGAGGAAACTTCTATGGCTGATTCGAAAGCCACTCTGAGTATTGCAGGTCAAGACATTGCTGAATTACCAATTCTTAAAGGTACCGCTGGCAACGACGTGATTGACATTCGCACATTAGGAAGCAAAGGTTATTTCACTTACGACCCTGGATTTTTAGCAACCGCATCATGTGAGTCGAAAATCACTTACATCGACGGTGCTAAAGGTATATTGCAACACCGAGGCTACGCAATCGATGATTTAGCAAAACATGCTGACTATCTTGAAGTATGTTATCTATTGCTAAATGGTAAAGCCCCAACTCAAGAAGAATACGACGAGTTTACAAATGTGATCACCAATCACACTATGGTTCACGAGAAGATTGCCCACTTTTACCAAGGCTTTTTATCTGATGCTCATCCTATGGCAATGCTTTGTGGTGTTGTTGGTGCGATGTCTTCTTTCTATCACTCAGACCTAGACATTAATGATCCTGAACAACGTATGCGTTGTGCTCATCGTTTAATTGCTAAGCTACCAACCTTAGCAGCTATGGCTTATCGTTACAGCATCGGTCATCCTTTTGTATACCCTCGTAATGATTTGTCATACTCTGCAAACTTCTTGCACATGATGTTCTCTGTTCCTGCTGAAGAATACAAAGTTAGTCCGACGTTAGCAAAAGCCATGGATCGGATCTTTATATTGCACGCGGATCACGAGCAAAATGCTTCGACGTCAACGGTTCGTTTAGCCGGTTCTTCAGGGGCTAACCCATACGCTTGTATTTCAGCAGGTATAGCATCGCTTTGGGGCCCTGCACATGGTGGTGCTAATGAAGCATGTCTAAACATGCTAGAAGAAATTGGCACTGTCGATCGTGTTGACGAGTTTGTGGCTCGTGCCAAAGATAAGTCCGATCCATTCAGATTAATGGGCTTTGGTCATCGTGTTTATAAAAACTTTGACCCTCGTGCTACGGTAATGCGCGAAACGTGTCATGAAGTCTTAAGTGAGTTAGGGATCACAGATCCACTTCTAGATGTTGCCATGGCACTAGAAAAAGTAGCGCTGGAAGACCCGTATTTCATCGAGAAAAAGCTATATCCAAACGTTGACTTCTACTCTGGCATTATCTTAAAAGCTATCGGTATCCCAACAAGTATGTTTACCGTAATTTTTGCGATGTCTCGTACGGTTGGCTGGTGTGCCCATTGGGATGAAATGTTAGGTCAACCAGGTCAGAAAATCGGCCGTCCTCGTCAAAATTACACCGGTGAAATCAATCGTGATTTTACCCCTCTAAACAGGCATCAGTAATTTAAACGATGTTACCAAGGCAGCTTAGGCTGCCTTTTTATTGCTAAAATTTGCATATTTATCATTTATATTCCTAAATTTAACTCAGACTAACCGTTACATTAAACAATGAGAGAGCCGTGTCTGAGCCTAGCGCTTCAACTTCGCTATATCCTGATAAACCCACCATTTTAATTGTCGATGACGAACCGACAAACATCGACATTGCGTCAAATTTATTAAAAGACGGGTATAAAATAAAAGCCGCTACCAATGGCGAATTAGCGCTAAAAATTGCCTCTAGTGGGCAACCGTTAGATTTAATACTACTTGATGTGATGATGCCCCAAATGGATGGCTTTGAGGTTTGTAAAGCGCTAAAGCAAAACCCGCAAACGAAATCGTATCCGGTTATTTTTCTTACTGCCAAGTCCGAAATCAATGACATCACCCAAGGTTTTTTACTGGGGGCTGTGGATTACATCACCAAACCCTTACAGCCCGAGGTGCTAAAAGCTCGGGTTAAAACGCATGTGAGTTTACGCCAAAGCCAATTTGCCTTAGAGCAGCAAGTGCATACTCTGATAGAAAATACTAAGTTACGAGAAGACATTGAAAAATTAACCCATCACGATTTAAAAGGCCCGCTTGGGGTCATTTTATTTGAGACTCCAAAGATTCCAGATCAACAGGTCAAACAGTCAATTGAAGAGTCCGTCAATAATGTTTTAGGGATGATCAACAATACTTTAGATGTGTTTAAAATTGAAAATGGTACCTATCCATTTAACCCAGACATGGTCGATTTAAATAAATTAGTCGACGCCTCCGTTAAAGCGGTAAACACACTGGCGAAGCGAAAAAATATAGCTTTTAATATCACCTCGGATCCCCCCTCTACTTATATCGATGCGGAAGAGTTACTGTGTTTATCCATTTTTAATAACTTGGTTAAAAATGCCGTAGAAGCGTCACCAGACAATGAGACTGTTTACATTAACATACGCGAATTAAACGACAGCAAAGTAGAGTTTTGCATTGAAAACACTGGCGTGGTTCCCCAAGAACTTCGTGCCAATTTATTTGATAAATTTACCAGCTCAAATCATGCTAGAGGTTCTGGTCTGGGTACCTATTCCGCTAAATTGATGACCGAGGCTCAAAACGGTGAAATTAATTTCACCGTCATTAATGAAAAGACAACCCAATTTAAAGTGATCATGCCCGCCTATTAACCCTTTGTGTTCCAATTAAGGCGATTTATTGACAAGCGGTTAGCTTTACCTCAAGTGTAAAGTCCATTTCATCGCACCATTGGTCGATAAACGCTTGGCTAGTACTGATATTTGCCTATAATGTTTTGTTTTCCAAAGCCTGTCTTTAACCGTATCTTTAATCCACAGAGGAATCGATGATTTTTAAACAGCTACTTACCACTGGCCTAGCGTTAAGTTTATCTGCTTGTGCCCTTGTTCAAGGGGAGCAAACGAGCAATAAGCAAGCACTTATTTCGTACCCAGAGTATACTGGCGCATATGAGGGATTTACCCTTGTGATAGACGAGCGTTTTAATACATTTAACCCAGAGATATGGCGCAAAGGCGATGGTGCTGTTGGCAATGAATCTCTTTGTCGCTTTCAAGACCAAGGTATTGACGTTAAAGATGGTCTGCTGAACTTAATAATTCAAAAAGAAGACATCGCATCAAGTTGGTCAGAAGATCATCAACACATGAAAAAAGCTTACCCCTATTCGTGTGGTGAGCTTAGAACGCTGCCGGAATTAAAATTTCGTTATGGTCGTATTGAGACAAGAATGAAAGCCCCCAATAGGGAAACCGCATCTGGGTATATCTCATCCTTATTTACCTACACCAATAATTACGACCCTAAGGCCGCGGATGCAGGCAACCAAGAATGGGAAGAAATTGATGTCGAGCTAGAAGGTGGTCGTCCAGATAAATTTCAGGCAAACCTGATTTATGGTAAAAATACTTGGGAATGGTGGCGAACTCGTAACTATGGTGCTTGGGAAGACAAAATTGTTGTTGGACCAGTAGATGAATGGCGGGTATTTGCTATTGAATGGTTACCTGATGCCATTCGTTGGTATGTTGATGGTCAATTAGTTAAAACTCTAAAACAATCTGATATTGATTGTCAGCCAGAGTGTGTCGGACCACAGCAATTTGCGACCCCAATCCCAGATAATCCAACCAGCTTATTTATGAATTTTTGGATTCCGGTTGATATTATTCAAGATACTTTTGGCGGCAATAAAAAAGATAATATTTACCCCATGATAACCCAGTATGACTGGTTTAGATATTACCAATTAGACTCTCATCCAGCGTCGGTTAAACCGTTTAAGTAACGTTTTTAATAAGCCGAAACTAGGACTTAAACAACTGATTTTCAAGGGTATCCCCTTGGATCAGTTGTTTATATTGCCATTGCTGTCGATAACATAATTGCAATAATGCCATATCCATTTTTTGACACTGTACCGCACAGGCTATCACAAACTCTTTGTCTTGAGTTCTTTCCACTTTAATGACCCCTGTCAAAGCACTTACCTGAGCAATAAAGTCGCTATAATCTTGAGCCATTCGAATGGTTAAATGGCGCACATGTTTCTGCTCATTGTGATTATGATGGTGTGATAATTTGCCGTGTTGTAAAAATAACACCCGCTCACACACCCGTTCTAATTCACTTAAGTCATGTGAACTAAGAATAAAGGTAATGTTCTCAGACAAAGATGCCACGAGCTCACGTACTTCTCTGGCGTGAATCGGATCAAGCCCGGATGTCGCTTCATCAAGCATAATAAGTTCTGGCTCGCCAATCAGAGTCTGCGCTATGGTTAAGCGTTTTCGCATCCCATGTGATAATGCCCCAGGTTTTTCTTTAAAAGTATCACCAAGTCCCACTAAAGATAGTACTCGCTCAGACTCAACGTGCGCTTGCTTACGACTAAAGTTTTGTAACTGCGCATAAAACGCCAACTGTTTACCGACACTAAACCTAGGATCAAGTTGAGCATCTTGAGGTAAAGCGGCCAGTTTACCTAAATTAGTTTGATGCCCAGGTTGATGACCAAATAATCTTACCGTGCCACGCGTTGGTTTTATGTAGCCACACAAAATACTAAATAAGGTAGTTTTACCCGCCCCATTAGGCCCAACCAATGCAATCGGACTTCCGCTGGTTAATGAAAAATTGACGTTATCGAGGGCTTGCTTATCAGCAAAATATTTATCGACGCCCTGCACTTCAATTAGTGCCCTAGGATTTTTACTCACTATCGACATTATAAACTGCTCCTTTGATGCATCCATGTTGCCAGTGCAAGAAAGCCGATGGTCTGTGATATCGGGATAAGATACGTTACAAAAGTGGTGTTCGCGGGGTTAATAACATCTTCGATTTGTACGCCAGGAGTGAGCAAATATAAATACGATGCAGGGGCAAAAAAATACGCTAATGATGCGACGAATATAGGCCATAAGGTAAAGAACAAAATGGTATAAATAAGACAACGCTTAGCAGAGAGTGAGACGCTATTGACCAAGCTCATCAGAGCCACAAACGGCAAGATTAAAATGAGCAACTGAATAAATATATCTATGCATAAGGGCAAGGCGATAAGAAGTAAACTCGGGGCGCGAACTAACACCAAAATCATGGTCGCAAGCAAGGTGAAAATAACCAACAGGGCCATAATCACCAGCTGTCCTAAAAAACGGCCAAACACGATTTCACTTCGTGTCGATCTTAACGAAAGAAATCGTAGTGTTCCTCTTGCCCTATCTCCACACGTTTGATCGCAAGAAAAGACAATCGCGAAAAGCACAAACGAGTAAACGGCTAACATCCAATATATAACCAGCTCGGCGACAGGCCAAGTGAGCAGTTCTCTTAATCCCATCGCACCAAATAACCGTTCTGCGATATCCTCAAAAGCTGGGGTTGAGAGCCATTCAACAGCTGAGCTAATTGGGTAATATAACAATAACGCCCACACCAACAAAAAAGCTGAAACACTCAATACACCGGTGCGCGTTAAAAATAATCTGACCAATTCAAATTGCGCAATAAGCCATATTCTCTTTGCGAAAGGGATTAGAACCATAAAATATCAACTGTTAAGCAAAAATTTATAAACACACAATGTCACAATCAACCAAATAGCAGACAAAATCAACCTTTAGTAATAAATATTAATGATTGGTAAAATTTGCTAACAATTTGTAATTTTAACTAATCAAATTTTTTATTTATGCTTTATGAGAACTTTATGGGGCATCTTAACCTACGAAAACTAAGGCAAATTTAAAATTTGAATAGTTTGGCACGTTAGATGCAGGAACTAACCATCGAATGAAACGAAGGTTGAAAAAATGACGTATTCCACACAACACATCAACAAACTAATTTGCGCATCTACCCTAATTATTTCGGCTTTGCTGTTGCAAGGTTGTAATAATGCTAAAGCGACTGCCGAGAATAAAGAGCCAGAGATTATCGCTATCCCCGTTGAAGTTGCTAATGTTACAGAAGGTGAAATTAGTACCAACTATGTCACTACCACCGTTCTTGAGCCCAAAGACGAAGCCGAGGTTATTTCAAAGGCATCGGGGATCCTAGAAAAGCTCTATGTAGAAGAAGGTCAATACGTTGAAGCTGGCAC
The DNA here is from genome assembly GCF_041410465.1 of Thalassotalea sp. 273M-4. Taxonomy (NCBI): domain Bacteria; kingdom Pseudomonadati; phylum Pseudomonadota; class Gammaproteobacteria; order Alteromonadales; family Colwelliaceae; genus Thalassotalea; species Thalassotalea aquiviva. The sequence continues at coordinate 1,406,198 of NZ_CP166961.1, read as the reverse complement.
TCTGCTTGCCGAAATAGAACCAGAGCGCTTTAAGCTAAACTTAGCCAAAGCCAAAGCCGAGTTGGCCAGTATTAAACGAGAGCTTGAGCGAATAAATAAAGTTCACTCACAAAAATTGGTTAGTACCGATACTTACGACAAGATTAAATGGTCATACGAAGTGGCATTATCAAATTTGAAATTAGCTGAATTGGATTTAAAAGAAACCAAAATTGTGGCGCCAATATCTGGCTACATTGCCATGCGTTACGTTAAAGAAGGTAACTTAGTTGAGCAATATAAAAAACAAAAGTTATTTCACATCGTCAAACAAGATGTTCTTGAAGCCACCATTAACTTACCAGAACAAGAACTTAGTAAATTAAAAATAAATCAACCTGCAAAACTCAAATTTACCGCTATGCCAGAGCAAGAAGTGGTTGCTTATGTAAAACGCATAAGCCCTATTGTTGATTCTAATAGTGGTACTTTTAGAGTAAAGCTCAACGTTGAAAACGCCAATAACACATTAAAATCAGGCATGTTTGCACAAGTTAAATTGGTATATGACGTTCATCAAAACACTCGTTTACTACCTAAAAAAGCCGTTATTTCAATGGATAATAAACATACGGTATATAAGATAACCGATAACAAAGCCGAAAAAACAGTGGTGACTTTAGGGTACGAAGACGATGCTTTTGTAGAAATCTTAGATGGATTAAACATTAACGAGCAAGTCGTGATCACCGGGCACAACAACCTAAAAGATCAAGCGGTAGTGCAAGTTATCGACGCGATTTAAACCACAATACCAATAATAATTAAAAGGATATAATCATGAGTGTGGTGAATATTGCAGTCAAAAGACCAGTGACTGTTTGGATGTTTACGTTGGCGTTTTTGCTATTTGGTATGGTGTCGTTATCAAGGTTGTCGGTCAACCTGTTACCCGAGCTGTCGTACCCGACCTTGACCATACGGACCGATTACGTAGGCGCTGCACCTGGTGAAGTAGAACAGTTGGTAACCAAACCCATTGAAGAGGTAGTGGGCATTGTTAAAGGTGTACGCAATGTCCAATCCATTTCTAAAGCTGGACAGTCCGATGTCTTACTGGAGTTTGAATGGGGTATCGAAATGGACTTAGCCAGTTTAGAGGTTCGAGAGAAACTCGACATTATTCACCTTCCTCTGGACGTTAAAAAGCCTTTGTTGCTGCGCTTTAACCCAAATTTAGATCCCATTATACGTTTTGCGCTTAAGGCGAAAGATTCTACTGAGCAGTTTGATCAACAAACGCTTAAGTCGATTCGCGATTACGCAGATGAAGAGCTTAAACGTAAATTAGAATCGGTCAGTGGGGTAGCTTCGGTAAAACTGGGTGGGGGTCTTGAAAAAGAAATCCAGATTTTAATCGATCAGCATAAAATCTCACAATTAGGGATCAGCTCGCAACTGATTATTCAACGTTTACAACAAGAAAACATCAATCAAGCAGGTGGTCGGGTAGAAGATGGTACCAATGAATATTTGGTGAGAACCCTAAATCAGTTTCAAACTTTAGCTGATATTGAAAATGTTTATATTACCAGTGTGGATGGTACGCACATTCGCTTATCCGATATTGCTGATGTTGTCGACTCGCATAAAGAACGCAGCTCAATAACCCGAGTCAACGGCGCGGAAGCGGTCGAGATTGCGTTATACAAAGAAGGGGATGCAAATACCGTAAACGTGGCTAAAAGCGTTGATTTTCGCCTCAACCAACTCACCGATGAGATCCCCGAAAATTTTGAACTTATTAAAGTGTATGATCAATCAACGTTTATCGCTAACGCCATAAACGAAGTAAAAAGCGCCGCGGTAATGGGTGGGCTTTTAGCGATGATTGTACTTTACCTGTTTTTAAAGAACATTTGGTCAACGGTGATCATTTCTATTTCCATTCCGGTTTCAGTGATAAGTACGTTTAATTTAATGTATTCCAATGACATTAGCCTAAACATTATGAGCTTAGGCGGTATAGCATTAGCTATCGGTTTGCTTGTAGATAACTCCATTGTGGTGCTTGAAAATATTGCCCGACACAAAGAAATGAAGCAACACCAAGGTGATATAAAAGAAGCCGCAAGAGTTGGCACCAAAGAGGTTTCTACTGCCATTGTTGCGTCAACATTAACCACCATGGCGGTCTTTTTTCCTTTAGTATTTGTTGAGGGCATCGCGGGTCAGTTATTTCGCGATCAAGCATTAACCGTAACCTTTGCTCTTTTAGCCTCTTTAATCGTCGCGTTAACATTAATTCCGATGTTGTCCTCGCGAACCTCTAAACCTACGCCATCTGAAGTGGTATCACCAACAAAAAGAGTAATCGCCAACGATGCCAACAAAATAAAAAAAGTCGGTTTTTATTTGGCCACCCCTTTCGTTTGGTTGGTTCGTGGTTTGTTCTATTATCTGCCTTTGTTTGTTTCATTATGTTTAACGTTTACTTTTCGGTTAGGTAAAAAGGTTTTCGCAAAAGTATTTGGGCCAATCATTTGGGCTTTCGATCGCGCATATTTAGCCATTGAAAAAAGTTATCATCGATTACTGCAACTCGCTCTAAAAGCACGTGTTTGGGTTATTTTTGCCATCATCACGCTATCGGCGACCGCCATTCCACTTATCAAGCAGCTGGATGTCGAAGTTATCCCCCAACTGTCACAAGGTGAGTTTTTTGTAGAAATAACCCATCAACCTGGCACGCCTTTAGAACAAACCGATGCCACCTTAACCCGACTGTCAGTGATGGCCGCAGACATTGACGCCATTGAACGCACCTATACTCTAGCGGGTACGGGGAGCTTAATGAATGCTTCACCAGCACAAGGTGGCGACTACTGGGGACGATTAAATGTGGTGTTAAAAACAGGTAGTTCGCGTAAGACGGAACAAGACGTTAAGGAGAAGCTTCGTCTCTATTTGCAAACCATTCCAGGGATTCAAATGAAATTTGCCAGCCCTGAGCTATTTTCCTTTAAACCACCTGTTGAAATTGAACTTGGGGGCTATGATTTAACTCTTCTTAAACAATACAGTGACGAACTTAATCGCCGCTTAAGCGATAACCCTCGTTTTGTTGATGTGAAAACCTCACTGCAAACAGGGCACCCTGAAATCAAAGTGTTTTTTAACCACGAACGCCTAGCACAATTGGGTTTATCAGCCCCAGAAGTAGCAAAACTGTTGACCACAAAAGTGGGTGGCAGTGTCGCCGGTCAGTATTCTCTTAATGATAAAAAAATTGATATTTTAGTGCGCGCAAATGAGCAAAGTCGAGATTCAGTCAGTGACATCAGACAACTTATTATTAACCCTCAAAGCGACAAGCCTATTACCCTCGCCGCAGTTGCTGATGTGCAAATATCCACAGGCCCCAGTGAAATCACCCGCATTGACCAACAACGCGCTGCGGTTATTTCTGCAAACTTTGCCTATGGTGATATCAGTGCGGCGGTGACTGAACTAAAAGAGATCATTGCACAAATGCAAGTACCGTTAAATATTGCTGTGCAAATCACCGGTCAAAACGAAGAAATGGATGTGTCGTTTAATTCCTTAATGTTTGCACTCGCTCTGGCGGTCTTTTTGGTGTACCTAGTTATGGCGTCGCAATTTGAGTCTTTGCTACACCCATTTCTTATTTTATTCACCGTACCATTAGCCGCCGCGGGTTCGATTTTTGGTTTATACCTAAGCCAAACCCCTATCAGTGTGATTGTCTTTATAGGTTTGATTATGCTCGCCGGTATTGTAGTGAATAACGCCATCGTCTTAGTAGATAGAATAAATCAACTTAGAGCACAGGGGCTTGAGAAAACGCAAGCCATTATTGACTCTGCAACGTCAAGGCTAAGACCCATTGTGATGACCACGTTGACGACAACGTTAGGGTTACTGCCTTTGGCTATAAGCCAAGGAGAAGGCGCCGAAATTCGCGCCCCTATGGCCATAACCGTGGTCTTTGGCTTAGGGTTTGCTACCATACTGACTCTATTTTTTATTCCCACCTTGTACAGCGTCTTTGATCGTAAACGTTTTGGTGGTGATCATGACTGATTTTAAATCCCCCCTAACAACAGGCAAAGACAGTATGGGCGCGTCACTGGCGGCTTTTGCTCTGCGTCGCCCTATCACCACGGTGATGATCTTTTTATCCTTGCTTTTAACAGGAATTTTGGCCAGTCGTTTACTGCCATTGGAAAAATTCCCTGGCATTGATATTCCAAGACTGTGGATTCAAGTGCCCTACCCTGATGCCTCACCAGCAGAAGTTGAGCGCCTTATTACTCGTCCGATAGAAGAGTCGTTAGCAACAATTTCGGGCGTTAAACGCATGCGCTCGACCTCGCATGAAGGTGGTACCGACATTGTCCTTGAATTTAACTGGGATGAGAACATTAATGCCAAGAGCATTGAAGCGAGAGAAAATGTCGACGCCATTCGCCAACTCTTACCCAATGATGTTGAACGCGTATTGGTTTATCAATTTAATACCAACGATATGCCGGTATTTCAGTTAAGAATTTCATCACAACAAGACTTATCACTGGCCTATGATTTACTTGAACGCAACCTTAAACGTCCGATCGAACGCGTTCAAGGGGTCAGTAAAGTTGAGCTTTATGGGGTTGATAAACGCCAAATAAATATTCGTTTAGACCCAGATAAACTGGTCTCCTTGCATATCAATCGAGCTCAATTGGTTCAAACCTTAAATGACAATAACTTTTCTGTTGCTTCAGGGTATTTTTACGACAACGACAAAAAAGTGATGGTAAACCCGATTGGGGAATACCGCTCGTTAGACGATGTAAAAAATTTAATTGTGCAAAACGGCGTGCGCTTAAAAGACATTGCCGACATCACCTATGCTCTGCCGATCCCATGGGAAGGACGCCACTTAGATCAAACCTACGCTATTGGTATGAACATCTTAAAAGAGTCGAATGCTAATCTGGTGGAGGTCGCCGATAGAGTACTAAAAGTTATTGATAAAACGAAAGAAAACCCACAATTTAACGGAATAAATTTATACATTATGGACAACACAGCTGATGGTGTTACCCGTTCATTAGCCGATCTGCTTGAAGCAGGCTTAATAGGTGCCTTGTTATCTATTGGGGTGCTGTACTTGTTTTTACGTCACTTAGTGACCACGATGATTGTGGTATTGTCGGTTCCTATCTCTCTTTGTATTACTCTGGGCGTAATGTATTTTGCCGGCTATAGCTTAAATATTTTATCTATGATGGGGTTATTATTGGCCGTAGGTATGCTAGTAGATAATTCGGTGGTAATAACTGAGTCTATTTTTCATGAAAAGCAGCATCATAAAGACCCTTTAACAGCGACTAAAATTGGGGTTAACAAAGTGTCCTTGGCGGTTATTGCAGGAACCGCAACCACCATGATTGTGTTTTTACCTAATATTGTTGGCCAAAAAGTACAGCTCACTATTTTCCTTGAGCATGTTGCCATTGCGATTTGTATTTCGTTATTCGCTTCATTGATTATTGCCCAGACCTTGATCCCATTATTAACCAGTAAAATGAAGCTATCACTTACACCTAACAATAGTGGGGCATTTACCCGTTTTTTAACCGTCTACCTTAACAGTCTGCAATGGACTCATAAACATAAAAAAATTACCGCCGTAATAGCCTTGCTTATTTTAATCAGTATTGCCATTCCTATGGGCGCGGTATCTTCCGATGAAGAGCAAAATTTTAATGACAACAGGCTGTTTATTAGTTGGGAGCTAAACGAGCAATTTAATTTTGAAACCGCTGAAAAAATTACCCATAAAATGGAAGCGTTTCTGTATGAGCACAAAGAGGAGTTCTTAATCCAGTCGGTATACAGCTATTATGCCGGCCATAGCTTACAAACTACGCTGATTTTAAAGGATGGAGAATTGCCTATTTCAATGAAAGAATTAAAACAGCGGATTCGAGATAAGATGCCAAAATTTGTTCGTGCAACGCCAAGGTTTGGTTTTGATCAAGGCAATGGTGGTGGCGTGCAAATAAACCTTACGGGCTTATCAACCGATGTGCTTTTGCAGCTTAAAGACAATTTAATCCCGCTTATTGAACACATTGACGGTATTTCAGATGTCAGCTCAAATACCCGAGGACTCAAAGAAGAGATGCAGATTAAAGTTGATCGAGTCGCGGCTTTTCGATATGGATTAAGTTCAACCGATGTATCAAATGCCGTTTCGTTAGCGTTACGAGGCACCCCTCTTCGTACATTTCGCCATGGCGATACCGGCGAAGTCGATATTTGGCTTAACTATGACCTAAAAGTAAAAGAGTCGATTGCGGAATTAAAAAAACTGCCAATCACCGAGTTTAACAACAAAGTGATCACGCTCGACAGCGTTGCCACAATGGAAGTAAAACCAAGATTGAGTGAGATTCACCGCTTTAATCGCCAAACAGCGATTACCATCCAAGCGAACTTAGACGATATAACTCTAGAGCAAGCACGTGAGCGGATTGTAACAACCATGAACGCCATTGAGCTACCTTCTGGTTATCATTACAGTTTAGACGGCAGTTTTACTCGTCAAGATGAGTCTGAAAATGTCATGGGTGTTAATATGTTATTGGCTATCTGTATGATTTACATCGTTATGGCTGCTTTATTTGAAAGTTTATTATTGCCAACGGCGGTGATCACCTCTTTGTTATTTTCATTTGTTGGCGTCTTTTGGGCATTTTTTATTACGGGTACCCCAATGTCGGTGATGGGCATGATAGGCATGCTCATTCTCATGGGCATTGTCGTCAATAACGGGATTGTTTTAGTCGATAGAATAAACCAACTTATTGAAGCCGGTAAAGAGGTTCAAGATGCCGTGGTTGAAGGGTGTCGCGATCGAATTCGCCCAATATTAATGACAGTATCTACTACTATTTTGGGTTTGATCCCGCTTGCCTTAGGTAACACCCAAATTGGTGGTGATGGTCCAACCTACGCTCCTATGGCCATTGCAATTATCGGTGGCTTGTTGTTCTCAACCATGACCAGCCTATACTTGGTACCCTTGGCTTACATGGCGTTACTACAATTAAAAGAGCACAGTAGACGGATTATCAATAACGCCAAAATCATGGTCAGTCAGCTACTTAAAGCCTAGTTTAGTCTGCTTTTGTCATGATCTTGAGGTTTTCGAGAGGTAACGAAATCTCAAGATCTTCGACCAATCTTTCTGTATAATAACTCGGTTTTTTCAACCTTGTGGAAACTGATTGTACATGTCGGATTATCAACTACGTTTTGGTGGTATCGAGCGTCTATATGGCGTAACGGGTGCTGAACATATTAAACAGGCTCATTTTTGTGTTATTGGCATTGGTGGTGTTGGCTCTTGGGTGGCCGAAGCTTTAGCCCGTAATGGCATTGGTCAAATTACCCTAGTCGATTTGGATGATATTTGTATGACCAATATTAATCGTCAAATCCATGCTTTAACCAATACCGTAGGCGAGAGCAAAGTTGAAGTGATGGCTGAGCGCATTAAGCAAATCAACCCTGAGTGTGTGGTTAATGAAGTGGAAGATTTTATTACCATGGAAAATCTGACCGAGTTAATCCACTCAGAATTTGATTATGTAATTGATGCGATTGACTCTGTGCGGGTAAAAACCGCGCTTATCGCCCATTGTAAACGCCAAAAAATTCCGATGATCACCATTGGTGGCGCAGGTGGACAAATTGACCCAAGCAAAATTGAGATAACCGATTTAAGTAAAACCTATCAAGATCCGCTTTTAGCTAAGGTCAAGAATCAATTACGTCGCGACTACAATTTTTCGCGTAATGTGAAACGCAAGTTTTCCATTGATGCCGTGTTTTCATCGGAGCAATTAATTTACCCAACCAATGATGGCGATGTTTGCCATGCTAAACAAACCCAAGATGGGGCCATGCGATTAGATTGTAGTGGTGGTTTTGGCGCAGCAACGCATGTGACAGCAAGTTTTGCCTTTTTTGCGGTAAGCCGTGCTATGAATAAGTACTTAACGAAAAAAAACTGTAAATAGTCTCTCTTTACCTGCCCTTAAAGGCGTCTTATTTTTCACTCAGAAAAACTTGATGACGCCTTTAAAATCATCATTTAATTAGCCTTAATCTTCGCCTTACATTCTCTTGAGTCGTATATAGTAAAGTTTTAATGGATTTTATCGCTTATACTCATTGCCAACATATCAAACTGATGATCCACAATGTAAAGGGGTAACTATTAAACTAGCTATCACCTTGATTGCTAAAGGTGGAAAACTTAGTGGTTGCAGCCCAAGTTTCTACATCTAATGTTTATCTCGCCAATAGGTCAGTAGCATGGGAATAATTATAGACTCGAAGGTAATAGAAATGTTTTTCATACAATGCCATCTTTCATTTTTACTTAAACCGTAAAAGTACATTGAATATACGACTCTGTAATTTACTCAAAGATACAGTACATTTCATAGCCCTTTCCTAAGAATGCATAGCACAGGTTAAAGTCATTTTGTCTCAAATTTAATTTTTCCTTATCGATAATTTTTATTTGTTTTACTCAATGGCAAAACAGCATTACTTTTCAATAGCTTAATTAAGCAAAAAAAAACAACTATTTCAGAGGGATATGTGTATGAAGCACATTTTATTCGTTTTAACATTTATGAGTGCAACGGTTATGGCTGAAGAAGAACAAGCAAGCGTGAGTTTTGTAAGAGACTCTTACACTTATTGTGTAGACTATGCAGAAGGTGAAGAAAATAAAAAACAAGCTATTTTGGTTTGTGTAAATGAAGAGCTTGAAGCTTCAGGCTACAAAACCTTTAAATCGGTTAAAGAAATTAAAGATTACATTAAGCAAGACTAATATCTAATTTATGGCCTAACCCTTTTTTATTAAGCGAAACAATAAACCTTTAAAACAGCCACTTTAATTTGTATTTACAGTGGCTGTCTATGTGTTGGAAGTCCAGTCTGTGTGTTATTTAGTGAAACTTTAGCCTTCTTGCCATTTTCATTGTGATCATAACCTGAATATTAACAGGTACTTTAATTACTTATCTTAGAAAGTTGCTGATCGTGCAACCTAGACAATATCAGCAGTGCGCAAATCGCCCCAATTAGCGCCAACGCCATATCAGATTGAGTGTCCCAAACGTAACCTTGGGTACCTAAAAACGCTTCCGCATTTTCGCCTGTTAAAAGAGCAACCCACCATTCAATCAACTCATAAAAGGCACTAAAAGCTAGACAAATAGAAACGATAATAACATTTAACCATCCATGGCCATTAACCACGTTTTGCCGAATCAATATTTCTCTTGCCAATAATGCTGGCACAAAGCCTTGAAAAAAGTGCCCTACTTTGTCGTAGTTATTTCTATCAGCACCAAGCAAACCGTCAAAAAACGGCACTTCTGCATAGGTATAATGACCACCAACCATTAGCACAATACAGTGCAATAAAATGAAAGCATAGAGCATTGGTGTCAGTCGATACGACTTAAACGTCAGGGCCAGTAATAACGCGCCAATCAGTGCCGGCGCCACTTCTAAAGCCCAAGTAAATTGATCTTTTGGGCTTATGGCGGACCAGATAAACACAACTGCAAAAATAATGATCCAAATATATTTCATCTTCTACCCCGTCATTTTTATTTATCTTTTAGTAATTATTAATATTTTATAAATTTTTCATCATGTTATATAAAGCACTGTATCAACTAAAAGAATCTATAACCACAGGGTAAGCGATTAGTTAGCTTATTTTAAAAAGTAATCATTCTTTATTTGAAATTCAGCTAATACATCAACAACGCGCATCCCTGCATTTCTTGCGGCTTTAATACCCGTCTTTGCATCTTCAAATACGATACACTGACTTGGGCTCACCTTCATTAGTTGCGCACAACGAATGAAGGTATCTGGTGCTGGTTTGGGGTGCTTGATTTGATCGGCACCAACAACATGATCAAATACATCGCTTAAACCACACAGTTCTAAAATACTTTTTGCTTCGATTGTACTTGCACCCGTTCCTACCGCCATCGGTCTAATACCTTTGTTCCTGCGAGCAAAGTCGGCAAGTTTAGTAGGCTTAACATAATCGGGAAGAAGCGAGTGTGACAAATTTTCTTTGCATAATGTGGCTGCATTAATGTCTATTTGGCTTAACTGGTAATGCTTAATTAAATACTCGATGGTTTGCTTGGTTGGCACCCCTGCAAGCGAGCGCATCAGTGTAAAATCAACCGGAATAGAAAATTCGGTCAAAGTTTCTAGCCATGCTCGCTGATGCAGTTGTCCACTGTCGATTAAGGTGCCATCCATATCAAAAATTAAACCTTGGTATTGAGAAAATAAATCTTGCTGTATCAATGTTGGCATCGTGTTTCCTAGTTTAAAGCATAACAGTGTGTGCACACCTTACGACACATCTAGCGCTTGAAACAATACTTTTTCAACATAACGCCCTATCGTTTCTATAAATAATGGTTACACTAGGTCAATTTTATTGCTTAGCAAATGTTTCGTATTTTAACGTTGCCGTATAAGAGTGAGTCAAAATTCATCTTCTCATGGCATTAAAAAAATAGATATCTCAATTCGATGTGTATGCAAAGTGGGCTTTATGTCAGACATTATCTCTTTTGCACCTTCACTAATTGGCGCTGACATCCAACCATATAACGAAGACGTTTGTTCAGTTTAGGGTGACTCTGAACCTCGCCTATATGTTAATGTTTACCATTCAATAATGGTTAAAACAACAACACGTAATGTTCAGCTGAGACGTTGAGAAATCCCGCTATATGGGGGGATTAGGCTTGCCTATAATGAGTGAAGATAGCACGAAAGCCAGGCGTTTTGCGCCCTTGCCATTATTGACTTGTTATATGACGGACAAGCTCATGTAGTAAAAACGATCATCAGCATTATCAACAATAAACCCAGTACGACTATACAGTTGATGGGCAGGACTTCGCTGAAAGACTTTGAGGTCGATGAATTCTAAATTTCGTTGTCGTGCAATATCGATTACTTTGGAAATCACTTGGGCACCGTATCCTTGGTTTTGATGGGCAGATCCAATCTCGATGTCACGAAGTTGACATCGTCCTCCCTCGAACGATAGTCTAAGTACACCTATGTGTTGACCATCAGCCAAAATATCAAAGTTTGATAGATCTTTGGTTGCTTGGTAAACATCTTCTACACTCCAATCTACTGAGTACATTTCGTAGTACGGTTTCATGTTGTCAAACGTAAACTGGGCAGCAGACCTTAAGTCTTTGGTATCAACAATCTTTAGCATCGACCTAGTCTTAGAACCTGTCTATAGTGAACGAATCGTACATTTTCTAATTTGCATCGCTCACTTTTGCAAATAGTATATTTTTAACAGAGTAGCTAACTAATTGCTAGCCATAAGGAAATAAAATAACTATGCCACTACAAAACGAAAAAAACCTTAACAGGCATGTTAAAAGAAGATTTAATTACATTGTGTAGAGATATAGAGAATATTCAGAAGTGGGTTAAATCGATTTATGCATTTAAAAACGAAAAAATCCCGTAACGGGCATGTTTAAAGAATATTTAATTATATCATTTAGATATATAGGGAATATTTGAGTCAAAAATATTGGCGGAGTGGACGGGACTCGAACCCGCGACCCCCGGCGTGACAGGCCGGTATTCTAACCAACTGAACTACCACTCCGCGATTATTTTTGCATTCTCTTAATATGAGAATTGTGTTAAATAGACAATGGGGTATGAATATTTAACTTTTTACATAGTTGGCGGAGTGGACGGGACTCGAACCCGCGACCCCCGGCGTGACAGGCCGGTATTCTAACCAACTGAACTACCACTCCGCGCTATATGTCGCTAAGTATACATGTATTTGAGTTTTTTAAAGCTGAAAAATCGTGGCGGAGTGGACGGGACTCGAACCCGCGACCCCCGGCGTGACAGGCCGGTATTCTAACCAACTGAACTACCACTCCGCAGAGATTTTTAGCTTTTGTATCGTTGGCGGAGTGGACGGGACTCGAACCCGCGACCCCCGGCGTGACAGGCCGGTATTCTAACCAACTGAACTACCACTCCACTTAGGATACAAACTGATGAACTTAATTGGCGGAGTGGACGGGACTCGAACCCGCGACCCCCGGCGTGACAGGCCGGTATTCTAACCAACTGAACTACCACTCCACACTTAAGTCATCTGCTCAACACATGTCGTTGAAAGCGAGGTGGATAATACGGATATGATTTAATTACGTCAACAGTTTTTTTGATAAAATTTAAGAAAAAGTGTTAAGTGAACAAATGTCGATCAATCCGAATAAATAATCAACAAGTTTTTACTGTTCGCTTGATCATCCTTGTTCTGTTCGCTCACCTCGCCAGATACTCTGCCCTGCTTTTTTCTCTATCAGAGATAACCGCTCATCATGCGCGGCCAATTCTTGTTCATCAGCCATCACTATCGATAATGGTGCTCGATTGGCATCTAAGCGACGAATTCCATCACTATTGTTATTCGACTCAGAACTCGACAGATTTAACGTGCTCTGATAACGCGTCATTTCAATATAGACATACGCTAATAGTTGAGCATCAATTAAAGCGCCGTGATAGGTACGATCAATTAACTTATCAACTCGATAATGTTTCGCCAAGAAGTCTAAGGTTTTTGGTGAACCAAATTGATCGCGAGAAACCTTTAAAGTATCGGTGATTTTACATATATCAGCGGTTTTTGGCAGGTTTTGCCTTGTCATCGCAAACTCATGATCCATAAAGCCAACGTCGAATCGCGCGTTATGAATAATAAGTTCAGAGCCTTTAATAAAGTCAATGAACTCATGAGCCACTTGATAAAACAAAGGTTTATCGATTAAAAATTCATTGGTAAGGCCGTGAACGTTAATAACTTCTTGCTCCATTTCCATTTGAGGATTTATGTAAGCGTGGTAAGTTCGACCGGTTAATTTTCGATTGACCATTTCAACACAGCCAATTTCAACGATACGATGACCTGCTTTTGGGTCGATACCGGTCGTTTCCGTATCCAGTATGACCAGACGTTCGTATTCTGAGTTTTGTTGGGTTTGCAAAACGTTCCCTTTTGGTTTTATCAATCACAATATAAAGACCTATTGTAAATCATTCACACGCTAATAAAACTGGTTTTTTGTTTATCTGCTCGCAACACTTGAAATTACCCTCTAGTTATTTACTATATGCCTTATAAGCAAATGATATAACTTAAAACTTATATTTATGACCACGACGTCGTGTCATCTTAACGCTAATAAATAACACAGTGCTAATAATTATAAAGGTCTCTACTATGCAACCGGTTATTCAATATTTTTTTCATTCCCCTTCTTTTACCTTAAGCTACGTCGTCTTTGATCCACAAACCAAAGAATGCGCCATTATCGACCCTGCTTTAGATTACGACCCAACGGCTAGCCGTGTGGATTCTGACTTTGCAAATGCGCTGATTAATTACGTACAAAAGCACGAGCTTAGATTAAAGTACATTCTAGAGACGCACGCCCACGCTGATCATATTTCGTCAGCGTTTTATTTAAAGAAAAAACTTGGGGGGGAAATATGCATTGGTCAACATATCAAAAGTATTCAAAAAACCTTTAAGAGCATCTTTAATTTAGCCAAAGACTTCAATACTCAAGGGGTGCAATTTGATAGGTTACTTACAGAAGGAGATACATTGGCGCTGGGTAAATTATCTATTAAGGTTTTATCTACCCCAGGTCATACCCCAGACAGCCTAACTTATGTGATTAACGATAATGCGTTTATTGGCGATACCTTGTTTATGCCAGATTCAGGTTCTGCGCGTTGCGACTTTCCAGGTGGTGATGCGGCGCTATTATACCAATCAATTCATAAAATTTATGCGTTGGGCGATAAGACTCGATTATATATGTGTCACGATTATCAGCCCGGAGGTCGTGAATTAAAGTATGTCACGACCGTTGTCGAGCAAAAGCAAAACAACATTCAAATTAGCCAAGATGTATGTGAGCAAGATTACATCGAAAAGCGCAATGCTCGGGATGCCACCTTAGCCAACCCCAAATTAATCTTTCAATCATTGCAATGCAATATTCAAGCTGGCGACCTGCCACGCGCAGAGCACGACAACTTACACTTTTTTAAAACCCCTATTTCAGGTATTGATGCATTAAATTAAGGCAACCCAATCGACTTAAAATCAGCTCATGCCAAACTAAAATAGGTGTGAGCCACCTACCCTGCTTTTGTATATATAACCTAACTTTAATCTTCTATCATCTCAGGGAACTCTGTACGATTAATTTTTGCGCGCTTATGTTGTTTACAATACCAAAGTAAAACGACGCCAATCATGCTTTGCCCTAAAAGGGAGGATTTATCACCGAGTTCTAACCACCAATACAAGCCCCACGAAAAGGCAACATTGAGACTTACCAAAACAGTCGCGATTAACATCACCTTCGGCCAAAAGCGTTTTGCTATTGAACTGCCTTCAGGCCTTCTTTGTAACAACAGGTAGGCAAAAAACCAGCCCGGTAAACCTATAACCAAACTCAGATAAAATGCCTCTGAGTCGGGATAAAACCAACGAATGACCGACAACTTATCATTAAAATTGGAAAACGAAACCAATCCAACCACGTATCCTTTAAGTAAATACGCTAACAGAAAATAGTAACTCACCGATAATTTTAGGCAGTTGTATTTATCAAAGTCTTTCAGTGAGTAATGGGCAAGAGGATGCATAATTAATTACTTTTTAGATAAATGCGCTAGTGACTGAGCGTTTTTCTCCCAGTTTTGACCGTCAAAATGTTCTGTTTGCCATTGCTCCCAATCATCGGAGTCTAAACAGCGTGCGTTAACACTGTAACCATCAGGATTTGACCTGGGTATATAAAATGATTTAACCCCGCAATGTCGGCAAAAATAGTGCTTCGCCATTTGGGTATTGAAGGTATAGCACTGCAAATGTTCTAAACCGGTTAACAGCTTAAATTTGTGCGCTGGACTTATCAAATGTAAAAAGCCGACTTTTATGCACATAGAACAGTTACACTGATGCAACACAACAGGCAGCTCAACTTCGACTTCAAAACGTACTTTTTTGCAATGACAACCGCCACTATATTTGCTCATTCTACCACCTTTTTCTTTTGCACTTTAAATGGTTCGTTACGGGACGTGGTGCTGGTTTCTTTTTCTAACTCTCGAATACCTTTTTGCAGTGCTTTTAATGCTTTTGACTTAAATTCTCGGCGATATAAAACCAGTACAACAAAGACCGATGAAGACATAAAAATTAAAGGGTCGATAAACCAACTTAACAACGACAAAGAAAAATAATATGAACGTAAACCGTAGTTATAGGCATGTGCTGCCTGATCTTGAGCAACCGCCATCTGTTTGGCGTAACTTAATAAATGGGGTTTTTGGGTTCGGGGTTCATAAGGTGCCGCGCCTATCATAATATTGACAAACCCATATTGACGCATTGACCATGTAAACTGAAAAAATGCCATCACAAAGATTCCGATTAAAAAACATAGTTTAATCTGAATAGCGACAACACTGGGTTCGCGAGTAAAGGTTATACTGGCAAGCACACCTCTTATTTGTTCAACTTGGGAAAACAAAGCCAGCGCCCCCGCCAATACGAACAAGGTGGTAGAGGCAAAAAATGCAACATTTCGTTCTAAATTGGCCAGCAAAGCGGCATGCGCGACCCTAACCTCGGTATCAAATATTTGCCGCATCCATAAAATTCTATGTTGTTGGGTACAACGAGATATACAAGCGGTGTTTTTGGCTTTGGCTTTTGAGAAAAAGGTGTAACCAACCCAACACGTAACAAATATAATAATGGCAACAAAATCAATTAAGTGTAATGGCACCTTTCGCTCCTATGACCATGACTTTTTGCTTTAGAGTGTCTTGCACTTGCCCTGATTATGCCAACAATTATTCTGAAATTCGAGAAAAGACATTGACTTATTTCATTAACTTTAAACAAATGCTTCGGTTATGATTAAAGTGCGTCGCTTAGTGTTACCAAACACAATGTGTGCTCTGCAAAAGCGGTAGTCACTAATTTTCACCTTTGCTGTTTTCTTCTCCACTCTTATTATCCGGTTCATCTTGTGTCTTTATTGGTTGTTCTAGTTGACCCGTTTTTACTTGTTCGGTCTTTAATTCAAGCTCTTCTGCCACTGAGGCTAGATAACGCGATTTCGCCTTTTGCACGATTTCAGGGTCGACTTTTTTGTTATCATCTATTACCACGGTTGCTGAAATTTGATCATGAATGGCTTGACGATTAGGATCCCAGTAAATCTGTAAAAAACCCAATAGTCCTGTCGCAATGCCCGCGCCATAGCCACCGTACCTGCCAAAGCTATCCCAAAGAGACAGCTCGGTTCCATCCAGTTGAATCACCCGTATTGAAAATAATTTTTTGCCTGGTGTTTGTCCATGCCACCTTGAAGTAAAATAAGTAAAATATAAAGCCGCCCAACCAAAGCCCAACCCTAAATCATCGATGATGCCTCGAATAAGCTTTATTATTGAATACACGGGTTGCTTAACAGGTTGGTGTTTAGGCTCTTGCCCTGAGAGCTGACTTGCCGATTGTGTTGCTTGTACTATTTCTTCATCAACGCCGGTTAACTGTTCTTGTTTCACAGTAGGACTCGTGTCAGTTGTCTGTTGAAGCTTCTGTTCGGTTGTATTGTTTGCCTCATTTTTTTGCGCCACTAAGCGTAAATATTCGCTTTCTAAACCAGCAACTAATTTGTTTTTTTGGTCTAAAGATAATTCTGTTTGCTCTGCAATGCTGTTAAACAAGTCTTTGGCTTTGTTCTGGTCAAGGTTAAATTCAAGTGCTTGCTCAGGTATGTCTTCAAATACTTGTTTCCAACAATCTACATTGTTTTGACATGCAAGATCAGATGCTTTTTTAATGGTCTTAATAATTAAGGCTCCGACTTGTAACCCTTTGCTTAGCTCTTCACCATTTTGCTCAATATGAATATCACCAACATTGTTCATACTTCCTTTGCGCTCATCTTCCATCAGAGGGTTAACAATGGGTGGGATCACTTTCATTAACACCAAAAACAAAAGGAACACACCAACGAGTCTCATAAAAGCACGACGCTTCTTGCCCTTCACTTTATTACCCGTAAGCTCTTGTACTCGTTGCTGTTGCTTTTGGCTATAACGAAAAGCCAAAATGGCCAGTGTAATGGCGAGAAACTCACCACCTGCACTGCTTAAAATCGCAATAAGGAGTAGATCAATCAAGATGGCAAACCCTCGCTTCATAGGGCCGGCAATGGGGGTGCCATATAAACTGGGATCAAGCTTAAACGCAAATGGAGTGATAATTTCTTGAGTTTCATCAGCGCTAAGTTTTGATTTTGCTTTAAAAAACAGTTTTTTCATATTTTTTCTTTAGCCTGTCCTTGATTGAATACCTAAGATTGTTGCTAATCTTTAAACTCGCACATATGTGTTTATCAGTATAGGTTTAACCACTGAAATATGAATATCAGCAGGTGTCTTTTATAAGCCGAGACTAAGTCGGTTAATGGTTATTTTTTAATATTCCAATAAGAAATAAAAACATTAAAACCTTAGGTTATTAGTTATAACGTCTAGTTCCTTTCTCACAATCAAAATACCTGTAATCTATCTATACTAAACTATAAGAAATTTAAACTTTATAAAAGCATATTTCAAAGGATCGACGATGACTAACCTCTATCAAGATAATGCAGAATCCATCGGTAAAACCCCATTAGTGAAGCTCAACCGAGTAACAGGTGGAAATGTTTATGCCAAAATTGAAGCGCGAAATCCCAGTTTTAGCGTAAAGTGCCGAATTGGCGCCAACATGATTTGGGATGCAGAAAAACGTGGAACCTTAACCAAAGACATTACCATTGTTGAACCGACCAGTGGCAACACCGGTATTGCGTTAGCGTTTGTGGCGGCCGCAAAAGGATATAAGCTGATTTTAACCATGCCTAATACCATGAGCTTAGAGCGACGTAAGTTGTTAATTGCTCTTGGTGCTACGTTAGAACTTACCGAAGGTGCTAAAGGGATGAAGGGCGCGATAGAAAAAGCTGAAGAAATTAAAGCTAGAGATCCCGATAAGCATCTTATTCTGGGTCAGTTTGATAACCCCGCCAATCCCGCAATTCACGAACAAACGACTGGACCTGAAATATGGCATGACACCGATGGTGAGGTCGATATCTTTGTCGCGGGTGTGGGTACTGGTGGCACCTTAACCGGGGTTTCAAGATACATTAAAAAGACGCAAGGCAAAGCCATTCAAACCATCGCCGTAGAGCCTGAAGATTCACCAATTATCGGTCAAGCCCTTGCTGGTGAAGAGCTCACCCCAGGCCCCCATAAAATTCAGGGTATTGGTGCTGGGTTTATTCCTGGCAATCTCGATTTGTCACTGGTTGATGGCGTTGAACGGGTATCTAATGACGATGCCATGGCGATGGCACATAGGTTAATGAAAGAAGAAGGGATATTAGCCGGAATTTCATCTGGTGCGGCCATTGTTGCCGCTAAACGTATTGCTGAGAAGCCTGAAAATGCTAATAAAAATATCGTCGTTATTTTAGCCAGTTCAGCCGAGCGATATCTCTCTAGTCCTTTGTTTGCAGATACCTTTACCGATGCGCAATTAAACCAATAATTACATCGCTGTGACATAATAGAAGCCTCCTTTAGGAGGCTTTTTTGTTTTATCTCAATATTAAAATATTGTAACTTAATGTTACATCCCTTATGCTAGTAAATTCATAATAAATATAAATAAAGACTTTAACCATGTAAGTAGTATACGGTTATGAGAAAAGCATTCACCCCTGAACACCTTTTTCCCGCCTTAGCCTTAGTGTCAATATCCTTGATATTTTGGCAGAATTTTGGGATGAATAAATCTTTACAAATATTCCCCGCTCAAGATGTCAAAATCGTTAACTGGAACGACAGTATAAACGATGGTAATTCCACGGGTAAAACCAATATACGGGACTCTAAGGTTGAACTTCAATGTGAACTCAAACGGTCGCAAAACACCTTCGCCTTTTGTGGTTATTTAATGCCACTACAACCTTCTGGTAAGGGTATGGATTTGACTCGTTATGACAGCCTAGATGTTGAACTGTCGATGACGTCTTCAAGTAAAGATACCATTATCTTGTACTTGCTTAATGAAGAGTTCGATACCAACGGCAACAAATTTAAACGTTCAAATGCCCGTACCATTTACCCTGGCTCAAATACAAAATTGTATTCATTAGATTTAAACAGTTTTTCAGTGCCTTCTTGGTGGTTATTTTCCAATGGCGAACGCGCCGATGGTAACAGTGAAGCAAAATTGAATAATGTGACCCATGTCCAAATTTCCAGTGGCGATAACACCAGTGAACGCGAAGAAATCATTGAAGTAAGTTCGGTATCGCTAAAAGGTAAATGGATATCAAAAGAGCAGTTATATTTGTCACTCATTCTGCTTTGGTGTTTTATCATCATAATTAATTTTTTCATCAGCACCCTTAAGCTGCGTAAAAAACTTAATGTCAGCACACAAAAAGCCAATGAGCTCAATCAGATCAATCGAATATTAAAAATCGAAAAAGATAAATTTGAAACCCTAGCAAAAGTTGACCCATTAACGGGCGCCTACAATAGAGCCGGTGTACGAGACATCTTAGATAGAATACTTCATCAGCAAGATAGCGATATTCCTTGCTCTTTGATCATGCTAGATATTGATTATTTCAAAAGAGTGAATGACACCTTAGGTCATGACGCGGGTGATGATATTTTGATTAATTTAGTCAAACTGATCCAATCACATACCCGAGAGTCCGACCATCTTGTGCGTTGGGGGGGAGAAGAATTTGCCCTCATTTGTGAAAACACCAGTGAACAGATCGCCATAAACATTGCCAATAAGTTGTGTTCGATCATTGCTCAACATAAACACTTTATTGCTCCCATTACCTGCAGTTTTGGGGTGAGTAAGTTAACGTCTATGAATATTGAAGATTGCTTTAAAGAAGCGGATGTTGCCTTATACAACGCCAAAGGACAAGGGCGCAATAGAGTGGTGATCAGAGAATTTGCTTAAATCATATTTGCCGTTTTAAACCCAAAATCTAATCATTTTAAATGATAGACTTTGGGTTTGCACACCAGGTCATTTTATTGACCGAGAACCTTACCTTCTCGTCTTGGATCGGCACCACCTATCAATTTGTCGTCAACGACTTCTATGGCATGAATACCACTGTTTAAGTCTCGAATTGATACTTTATGTCCCATATCTTCTAACTTAGGCGCTAAATCAACTAACGCCGTACCCTTTTCTAAGGTGGTTACTTTATTGCGATTGGTCATTTTAGGTAAGTTTATCGCCGTTTGGATATCCAATTGCCAATCCAGCACAGCAATAATCGTTTGAGCTACGTAATTGATAATTCGACTGCCACCTGGTGAACCTATCACTAAGCGTAAACTACCGTCAGAATTAAATACCATCGTTGGCGCCATTGAGCTGCGTGGGCGTTTATGAGGTGCTAACGCATTAGCCACGACTTTACCGTCTTTTACTGGGTTTAAAGAAAAATCGGTTAACTGGTTGTTGAGCAAAAAGCCGTTGACCAAAACCGCTGAGCCAAAAGCCATTTCTATCGAGGTCGTCATTGAAACAGCATTTGAGTTAGCATCGACAATGGAAATGTGTGAAGTTGATGGCATTTCAATGGCATCATCATCCGCTTGCGCGATGACATGAGCAAACTCACCTGCAACGGCCTCCCCCATATCGGCATTTGGTTTTATTAAGCCAGATCGAAAATTTAGGTACTGCGGATTTAGTAACTGACCGACAGGAACATCAACAAACGTCGGATCTGCAAGATACCTGGCTCTATCAGCAAAGGCTAAACGTGAGCTCTGAGTAAACAAATGGACCGATTGCAAGTCATTTGAAGCAAAGCTTGCTAGGTTATATGGTTCTAATTGTTTTAATATTTGCAACACTGCAACACCACCAGAGCTAGGTGGAGCCATCCCACACACTTGATAAAGTCGATACGCACCACATACAGGTGCAACTTCTCGTGCTTGGTAATTCGCCATATCTTCCAATGATAAAACCCCTGGCGCGATGCTGGTATTTTGCACAGCTTGAACAATGTCTTTGGCTATCCAACCAGTATAAAAAACCTTACTCCCTTGAAGCGCAATCGCTTGATAAACCCGAGCAAGTTCAGGATTTTTCAACAAGGTTCCCGCTTTAAGTGCTTCACCATTCGGAAAGAAATAATCAGCTGCAGGTTTTAACTTTTTCACCCCTGGGTTAAAGGACATAGCGATTAATTTTGCCAATCTAGGTGATACCACAAAACCTTCTGTGGCCAACTTTATGGGGTAGTCAAATAGGCTTTGCCATGGCAATGTGCCATATTTTTTATGCGCTTGCTCTAACGCTTTTAACACCCCAGGAACGCCGACACTTCGACCACCAACAACGGCATCAATCCATTTAACGGGGGTTCCATCGGGCTTTAAAAAAAGGTTTTGGTTAGCCTTTGCCGGTGCCTGTTCGCGTCCATCAAATGTGGTTAGGTGATTATGTTTATTGTCGTAATAAAGTAAAAATGCGCCTCCACCAATGCCAGAGGATTGAGGTTCAACCAATGTTAAGGTAAGTTGCACGGCAATTGCTGCATCAATTGCGCTACCACCGCGAGCTAATATTTGTCGTCCGGCTTCACTGGCGTATGGGTTAGCTGCTGCCACTAAAAACCTTTCACCAACTTTCGCTTTTGCTTGTTGTAAACCGGTCGCGGCTTCAGGCTCTCTTATTTCCCTTTGTACTTTGTTTTTGTCACTTAAAACAGAACAAGCGGTCAGTAAAACAGCAAAACTAATGATGATTAATCGATATGTCACTGGGGAAGATACAAACATACTCTGGCAAATCCCTATGTAATGTACTGGATACGTACTTTAAAAATTTAAGGTGTTAGTAAACTTAACGTGGTCAAGCCACATCTAAGGTGAATGTTGCTTGCTCAATGTTAATTGAAATTGGTTAAATAATGCAAAACTATCGTGCATTGGCGCATATTTTTGTTGGCTGTTTTCAAGTGCTGTCAACGCATGAACGGTGGCTTCAAAGCTAGATACATCGGTTGCTTTATGGTGTTTGCGAATAATATATTCACTGGTAATATCACTTGCTAATGTTAATTTCGCCAAATTATGTAAATTGCTCGAAAGTTGAAACATTTTATAGGCTTTTTTCCACGTACCATCGAGAATCAACAGCAAGGTTTGTTGTTGCGTTGGCACGTCCATTGGACTAACCTTTAGCGCCTCGTCATCTGGATACAATAAAACCACGTTGGTATTGGGGTCGTCAATTTTTGCGTTTAATTCGGGGTTATGACTAAAGTTTTCACCGACGATGATTTTACACTTATCAAGACAAAGGCTGGCTAATTTCGCCGTCCCCTTTACTTTATTCACTTCAGAAGGGTGTTGTAAAAACCAAACCTCTACCTGATTTTTAACCTGACAAGCGAATTGGCAAATGCATGTGACTAGCGGTCGTTCACACCTTGTGCAATACTGTCTGCTCATTTGTATATCAATACTCGTTTAAGAGAAAAAAGAACACACAGTATAAGTTGAATTCCTTTTATGTTGAAGTTGTCATTACCCATTTCTAGGCAAGCACTCGTGTTACCGCTTATTGTTTTATCCTTATCTCTGCTGGTGTACCTGTTTGCGCCCTACTTTGAAAGTGGGCTTATTTACGACAAAAATCTGGTCAATAGCGCTGAACTATGGCGTCTCTTTACAGCGCATTTTGTTCATACCAATTTTAATCATTTACTGTTGAATTTAGCCGGTTTAACCATGCTTTGGGCATTGCATGGCGATCATTACAGTCATTTGCATTATTTTCTGGCCCTACTGACCTCTGCCCTGGTTTGCGCTTTGGGGATTTACTTTTATAGCCCTGATATTGTTCGCTATGTCGGCTTATCTGGCGTTTTACACGGTTTATTTGTGTGGGGCGCGATATGCGATATACAAAAAGGTTGGCGCTCGGGATATTTATTGTTTATTGGCGTTTGGGTAAAGGTCATTTATGAGCAAATTTATGGCGCCAGCGCCGATGTGGAAGTCTTAATTAACGCTAACGTCGCCATTGACGCTCATATGTGGGGCGCTTTAGGTGGCCTGCTATTTACCATAGTTTTGGCTTTATTTAATAAGGTCAAACAAAATCGTATAAATACTCACTTTTCAACTTAATCATTCTTCAAACGAGTGACTCCTTAACCATATTGTTAAGGCCAAAGGGCGAATAAAAAAGGGACCTGTTAAAGATCCCTTTGTCTAGCTTTCGATTTTATAGGTTATCTAACACATGTCGATATAACACCGGCAGTGAAGCAACGGTTAAAGCGTATTTTCAAACAATTTGAAAATACGACGATATTCGTCTAGCCAGCTGCTTGGCTGCACAAAACCATGTGGTTCAACTGGGTAAATGGCGGTTTCAAAGTCTTGCTTTTCAAGCTCAATTAAACGCTGAACAAGTCTTACGGTATCTTGGAAGAATACGTTGTCATCCACCATTGGCGCATTGATCAAAAGAGGTTTGCTCAAACCTTCGGCAAAGTAAATTGGCGAGCTGCGCTCAAACGCAATTTTATCATCTTCAGGTGTGTTCAAAATATTTGAGGTATAGCCATGATTGTACGATGTCCAATCTGCGACTAAACGCAGCGCTGATCCCGATTGGAATACTTCTGGCTCTTTAAATAGCGCCATTAACGTCATAAAACCACCGTAAGAGCCACCGTAAACACCAACTCGTTCACGATCAACATTGGCGTTTTCAACTAACCAGTCAACGCCATCAAGCATGTCTTCAAGCTCTGGCTTACCCATGTGACGGTAAATTGCAGTGCGCCAATCACGTCCGTAACCAGCAGATGCGCGATAGTCCATATCGATAACCGTGTAACCTTCTTGTACCAAAAGTGAATGGAACATAAATTCACGGAAATATCCTGACCAACCTAAGTGCGAGTTTTGTAAGTAACCCGCACCGTGCACAAACATCACCGCTTTACTTTTTTCGCTAGCCGATGCTTGTTCACCTTGATAAACACGAGAAAAAATACCTTGTTTGGTATGCGATGAAGGTACCTCAACCACCGTTGGCGCAACCCAAGGCATAGATAGAAACTCCGCAGACACCGTCTGGGTAATACGAGTTGCACTGGCGCCAGCTTTTGCATCTTGCACATAAAGCTCTGGTGGCATTGTAGTGGTAGAGTGTTCAATTAATAACTTGTTCTCATCAGGCGATAAGGCATAGTCATTTTTGCCGCCTAAATCAGTTAATTGAGTCAGCTTGGCGTCATTTACAGCAACAGAGTAGATTTCATAAATGCCAGGATGCTTTTTGTTACCTTGAAAATAAAACTTAGTGTCATCTTTGGTTAAGGTCAGATCGCGCACTTCATATTGACCTTGAGTTAACGCTTTTGCTTTGCCATTAACAGGTTTTACATATAAATGCGAATAACCACTCTCTTCTGATAAGTAATACAGAGTTTCGCTGTTATTCATCCAGCCGTAACTGTTAAACGACCAATTAATCCAAGCGTCATCGTGCAGGCGATGCTGATTAACAAACGCTTTGTTTTCAAAGTCAATGGTTGCAATCCAACGATCTTTGTTATCCCATGCGCGTAACATAACGGCGACTTGTTTTGAGTCGTTATGCCATTCAATGTTGTTCATCATGTAAATATTACGAGGCGACTTTTTCGACTCGTAGGTTTTACCTTCGCGAGCATAGTTCTCTTGGCGAACCTTAGCCAACACATCTTCATCAAAGCCAGGTAAAGTGTCGTATGACAACAAGTATTGGGCGTCATTTTCTAAATCAAGTAGGTAAACTTGTTCAGAGTATTTGCGGTTATCTGATACGCGACGACGTACTTGCTGTGCATCGATG
Organism: Thalassotalea sp. 273M-4; assembly: GCF_041410465.1. Taxonomy (NCBI): domain Bacteria; kingdom Pseudomonadati; phylum Pseudomonadota; class Gammaproteobacteria; order Alteromonadales; family Colwelliaceae; genus Thalassotalea; species Thalassotalea aquiviva. The sequence continues at coordinate 1,381,015 of NZ_CP166961.1, read as the reverse complement.
GTGGCTTCTGAAGTAATGTAATTTGGCATAATATCGCCTTTATTACTCCAAGGTTCATCTTTTGCCACGCTCACAACCATCATTTTACCATTGGGAGATAATTCGGCATTGGCAATACGTTTACCTTCCCCAAAGTAAAATACTGACGTTGCAATAGTGTCATTTTCACTCATTAATTGGCTGTTTTGCTTAGCCTTTAAATCAGAATTACGCTTTTGTAATGCAATGTAGTCAATCAGTTTGTGTTGTTCTTTAGAGATATAGCTTTGCTCTTCACGAGCAACACCAGGTGTGTTACTGGTTTTAAGATTTGCCAGTTCACGAATTTGATTGTTTAGGGTATCAAATTGATAAAAAATATTACCTACACGATAAGCAACATGGCCATTAGACAAAAACATTGCTTGGCTTTCTTGGGCTGTGGTGTATGTAAGCTGGGTAACGTTAGCTGTTACCAAGTCTTTTAAAAACACGTTGCCTTTAAAGGTATATAACTCTTTGGTGCCGTCAGCACTTAGAACAGCATTACGATCAGAACGAAGATGAAGTTCGTTTAACGCAACTTTATCACCATTACCTTGGCTCATTAATCTCTTTTCGATGAGATCTTGAAGCGGGTTTCCTTTGCGCTTTTGCATATAGTAAACCGTATTGGCGTCGTCGCCCCAATACCAACTCATCGGAGAACGTGCGATCCAGTCAGGATCAGACATGATTTTTTCCAAAGTGATCACTTTGGTGTGATCTGGGTGAGTCGGTTTTTCCCCCTGAACTGGCGCGCTTAACGGGGTATTAGGCGTAACCGTATTGCCTTTGGAAATGTCATTGGCCGCACAGCCGCTTAAGAGGAAAGTGACGGAAGCCACTAGTAACGAATATTTCATATTATTATTCACTTTTTAAAAAGATACTGTATTTAACCAAACATTGGTTCCTAATGGCAACTTGAGTCGGGTAAAAAGAAAGCAACTAAGCCAACAAAATGCCCGGTTGTGCAAATTTCACACAAATATTTCAACTTTCTTTACCAATAAGTTTGCTATAATCGCCCCCGATACGCCTTTGGCAACCATTTACAAATAAGAGTTATCCCAATCTATGATCCCATTACCAAAAACAGAATTATTTGATTATCCCAAATACTGGGCTGAATGTTATGGCTCTGCCCCATTCTTTCCCATGTCTAAAAAGGAAATGGATGCACTCGGTTGGGACAGTTGTGACATCATTCTAGTGACCGGCGACGCCTATGTTGATCACCCAAGTTTTGGTATGGCAATTATTGGCCGGATGCTGGAATCACAAGGTTTTCGTGTTGGTATCATAAGCCAGCCAGATTGGCATTCTAAAGATGCTTTTATGACATTGGGCAAGCCCAATCTATTTTATGGGGTAACAGCGGGTAACATGGACTCGATGATTAACCGCTATACTGCTGAACGGCGAATTCGCCACGATGACGCCTATACCCCTAACAACGAAGGTGGCAAACGCCCAGATCGAGCGGTGTTAGTTTACAGCCAACGTTGTAAAGAAGCCTACAAAGATGTGCCAGTTGTTATTGGTGGTATTGAAGCCAGTCTTCGCCGAATAGCCCATTATGATTATTGGTCTGATAAAGTTCGACGCAGTGTGTTGTTTGACGCCAAAGCCGATATCTTAATTTATGGTAATGCTGAACGTCCGCTCGTTGAAGTGGCGCATAGAATAGCGCGCGGTGAAAACGTAACTGAGATTAAAGATGTCCATGGTACCGCATTTATTACCAAAACAGCCTTGCCAGGTTGGCGTGGTGTTGACTCGCGCAGTATTGACCGTCCAGGTAAAATTGACCCGATTGTTAGCCCATATCAAGAAATTACAGCTTCAACCTGTGAGCAATCAACCGATGAGCAAGATAATAGCGTCGACGTTAGTAAAGAGGCTGTACCGATTCAAATCAGTGATTATCAAAATAAAAGCTGGAGCAAAAGATTCAAGCCTTGGGAAAAAACCTACGTTAAATTACCAAGTTTTGAGCAAGTATCGAATAACAAAGTACTCTATGCCCATGCTTCGAGAATTTTTCATCAAGAAGTTAACCCAGCCAGTGCCAGAGCTTTAATGCAAAGCCATGGCGATCGCAGTATCTGGTTAAATCCGCCAGCGATTCCACTGAGTGAAAAAGAAATGGATGGGGTGTTTGGTTTACCCTATGCTCGGGTACCACACCCAAGTTATGGCGATGCAAAAATTCCCGCGTATGACATGATCAAAACCTCGATTAATATTATGCGTGGTTGTTTTGGTGGTTGTTCATTTTGTTCAATAACCGAGCACGAAGGACGCATTATTCAATCTCGTTCGCAGCAATCTATCATTGACGAAATTGAAGATATTAAGGCCAAAGTACCTGGTTTTACTGGTGTTATTTCCGATCTTGGTGGACCAACAGCGAACATGTATCAATTACGTTGTAAAAGCCCAAAAGCAGAAGCGACGTGTCGTCGACCAAGTTGTGTTTGGCCAGATATTTGTGGTCATATGGATACCGACCATACCCCAACGATTGAACTTTATCGTAAGGCTCGAAAAGTTAAGGGGATTAAAAAAGTATTAATTGCCTCAGGGGTACGCTATGACTTAGCGATTCGTGATCCAGACTACGTGAAAGAATTGGCAACGCATCATGTGGGTGGTTATTTAAAAATCGCACCCGAGCACACCGAAGAAGGGCCATTGGCGAAAATGATGAAGCCCGGCATGGGTTCGTATCACAAGTTTAAAGAGATGTTTGACCATTACTCAAAAGTTGCCGGTAAAAAACAATATTTGATCCCATATTTTATTTCGGCCCATCCAGGCACCACAAATAAAGACATGATTAACTTAGCATTATGGCTAAAAAGCAATGACTTTAAACTGGATCAGGTGCAGAATTTTTATCCGTCACCGCTTGCTAATGCGACAACGATTTACCATACAGAAATGGACTCGTTAAATAAAATCCGTAAAGATAATGCTTCGGTTCCAGTGCCCAAAGGCACAATCCAAAGACGTTTGCATAAAGCCATTTTACGATACCACGATCCGGTAAATTGGCCGATCATTCGCGAAGCGATCACTAAGATGGGACTGGCTAGAAAATTGATTGGCAGTGGTCCGGGTTGTTTAGTACCCGCTGAAACCCGAGCAGAAAAGAGTATGGCGTTTAAGAAAGGTAAAAATAATGCCAGTGGACGTAAAACATCTCCAGGTCAACAAAGGCCGATGTCTAAAGGCAAACGGGGTTCGAACAAGAGTCAACCTGGGTTGACTCGTTTTAGTAACGACCAGTTTAAAAAACGAAAATAAATTTTCATATATATCATAAGCTAGACACTCTGAAATTTTGAGTGTTTAGCTTTTTTCATCGTTTTGCTGCTGCTCATTTTTATCTAACTTAGGCTCATCACTTAGCCTAATACGTTTTAATTGATCATTCTCTTTATTCCCCTTCACCATGTGCAAATGCACATCTTGTTGCGGAAATGGGATTGAGATCCCTTCTCTGTCAAACCTAAGTTTTACTTCTTTGGTGACATCCCAATAAACATCCCAGTAGTCATCGGTTTTAACCCATGGACGGACAATAAAATCAACAGAGGAAGTATTTAATGTATGTAATTTCACCATAGTTTCCGGTACAGGTAATACCGCTGGATGTGACGTCGCGATATCGATTAAAATCTGCTCAGCTTTGAGTAAATCATCGTTGTAACCAATACCAAAGACCATATCGACTCGTCGAGTTCGCTCATGGGTAACATTTTTTATTACATCACCCCAGATTTTATTATTCGGCACAATAATGATTTGATTATCAAAGGTTCTGATCGTGGTATTTACTAAGCTCATTTTATTAACTTTGCCATCAACGCCACCGGCATGAACAAAATCACCAACATCAAATGGACGATAAATGAGTAACATCATACCGGCGGCCAAATTAGAAAGACTGTCTTGCAAGGCCAAACCAATAATCACACCAGCGATACCAAAACCGGTTAGAACTGGGGCTAAGTTGATGCCAATTTGAGATAAGCCGATGAGAATCGCAATCACCCAAACGGTCTTACTCGATATGGATATAAAAAAGTCTTGCATCAATTGAGAGAAATTTAAATTCTTAGATGCAACGGTTTTACCAACCACCCGTCGAGTTAATTTGGCCACTGGGTGGGCAATAAATAAAACTAAGATAAATATCAGTATTTTAAAAAATACATCCGCTGCGTTCTCACTTAACCAGTTGAACACACTTTTAGAGGCGCTTACTAATATGCCCCAAAGGACTTCAAAGTCGAGTAAATCGTGCGTAATACTCCCTGTCGCTTTAAAAATAAGCTGACGATATTCTGCCGTTTTCATCCCCATTTCAGCGGCGTCTGAGCTTAGTTGACGTAAACTGTTTACGGCAATATCTAATCGCTGATCGTTGATCAATTTTTGCAATTGAAAACTCGCCTTTTCTGACTCTGGACTTTGCGATAATTGCGTCGAAACGGTTTTTTGTTGCTGCATTAAATAGTCAATAGATGCCGACACCAAGTCCATACGAATTTCGTATTTTTCTTTTAAAACCTCAACGGTTTTGGGTTTTGCTATTCCCAGTTTTTGACGCCACTGCTCATTTTGCCAACTCCAACGATACATCAGATCAAAAAATTCATGCAACTCTTTATAACCAGGCAATAAAGATAACTTAGCATCGAGCTCTGCTGTATTGATTTCATTGACCTTCTCAAGAAACTTACCTTCTATGTATGTCATCGCTCGTTCGGTATAATTCGCTTGGCCCTTAACCATTTGTTGTAAAACTTTGGGTTCAAAAACTTCCTCATCAATGGCGGTTTCAATACTGGCTCTTAATGCCATATTTTTTTGGTAGAGTCGAAGTTGAATAGCATCATACTCCTCACCTGTCGCCGATTTTAGGGCAAGCGATAATTCCTTTATTTCTTCTGTAGATTCGTTGATTTCTTTACTCAACGAAGCCATTTCGGTTTGCTTTTGATCGTTGTTCTGTGTTTCAGATGGTGATGAATCTTGCGCTTGAGCCAGAGTTGATAAGATTAAAAGGGTAAAGGCAAAAAGCAGGTAAAATCGAATGGGTAATAGAAGGTTTTTAGAATTCATAAAGATAGCCTAATAACAGTTGATGTTATATTGAGTATTTAGGTATAAAAGAGGTCTACTTTTAGCAGTTTAGAACACAAATCAATTCCTTGTATAATTAATAGCCTATCTATTAAATGAAACTCCCATCGTTATTTTTATTTCCCCTCTAAAATAAAATGTTAGAATAACAGTCATTAATTTTGATCACGTCTTATCATCACTACAAAACTTATGAACATGCAACAGCCTAAAATTAATAAGTACCTTTTTTACGTTACTTTGTCGTATTCCTTTAATGTCCTTCGTCCCATTGAACAGGTTTTAAAACAACGAGGACATCAGGTTGCTTGGTTTATACCTCAACATTCAGAAGCGGCCGCGTTCAGTGAAACAACCGATCGACTTTTTAGAACCATTGCTGAAGTTAAAGCATATCAGGCCGATGCCGTGCTTGTTCCTGGCAATTATATTCCTGACTTTTTCCCAGGAATTAAAGTTCAAGTTTTTCATGGCTTTGATTCTGGTAAGAAAAACAAATTTAATATTCGTGGTTTTTTCGACCTTTATTGCACCCAAGGCCCGAATATCACTAATGCATTTAACAACATAAATGATGGTACTTGTGAAGTTGTCGAAACCGGTTGGTCTAAATTAGACCCTCTTTTTACTTTGCATGCTGACACCGATAAATATCAAAGTGCATCACCTACCATATTATATGCACCAACGTTTTCACCGAAATTAACCAGCACCTATGCGTTGCTTCCTCATATTGAATCACTGGCTAAAAAACACCCATGGCAATGGCTGATTAAGCTACACCCAAAAGCTAAGACAGACGAAATAGCGATGTTTAAAGCTTTGGCTCAGCGCCAGCAAAATGTTCGATTTATTGAAACCAGCAATGTCATTCCTCTATTGCAAGCAGCAGATGTATTAGTTTCAGATACCTCATCTATCTTGGCTGAATTTGCCCTGCAGGCAAAGCCAGTGGTTGCTTTGAACAACCGTAGACCAGAAGATTGGATGATTAACTTCTCAAGCCCTGAACATCTAGAAGAAAAGATTGAATATGCATTAAGTAATGACCCTAAGCTACTGTCACTCATTGATCAGCACTGTAGCAGCATCCACCCTTACAAAGATGGTCAATCGAGCAAACGAGTGGTTGAAGCCATTGATGATTTAATTAGTCGAGGGACTGCGCATTTAAAAGCCAAGCCTTGGAATATTATCCGCAAACTTAAAATGCGTAAAAAGTTTAAGTACTACCATTGGCGATAAGCTAGCCCAACAGGGAAAACCAGCTGAAAAAGCTAACAGTATCAGTCTAGGAATTTAAAGCTCGCTAATCTTATGTTGACATTTTGCCAGTTAAAAGTTTATCGAGCTTGCTTGGTGGTGAAAACCACGTTCATCTAAGCGCTGTTTATTTGTAACAAATGCAGCCTTAGTTCATTCTTCTTCCTACTATTGTCTTTGCCAAAAACCTTTAGCAAAGCCACTAAAAGTGTTCTCATTAAAGTAAAAACTAAGTACCGCAATGACCTCCTTTGGCGTATAATGCGCACAATTTTAACTTGTCAGGATACCTGCTTTGATCACTACAGCAAATATTACGATGCAATTTGGGGCAAAACCCTTATTTGAAAACATTTCGGTTAAATTCGGTGGCGGCAACCGTTACGGTTTAATCGGGGCAAATGGTTGTGGAAAATCAACCTTTATGAAAATTTTAGGGGGCGATTTAGAACCTTCTGCTGGTAATGTTTCTATTGATGTGAACGAACGTGTAGGTAAACTTCGCCAAGATCAATTCGCCTTCGAAAACTATTCGGTTATCGATACCGTAATTATGGGGCACACAGAACTGTGGGCCATCAAAGAAGAGCGCGATCGTATTTATGGCCTTGCCGAAATGAGCGAAGAAGAAGGGATGAAAGTGGCAGACCTTGAAGTAGAGTTTGCCGAAATGGATGGCTACTCGGCTGAATCGCGCGCGGGTGAATTACTATTAGGTCTTGGTATTCCTACTGAGCAACACTTTGGCCCAATGAGCGAGATTGCTCCTGGTTGGAAACTTCGTGTCTTGCTAGCACAAGCGTTGTTTTCTGATCCTGATATATTGCTTCTTGATGAACCAACCAACAACCTTGATATCCACACCATTCAATGGTTAGAAGATATTTTAAACGACCGTAATTCTACCATGATCATCATCTCGCATGACCGTCACTTCTTAAACAGTGTGTGCACTCACATGGCCGATTTAGATTATGGAGAACTACGTATTTATGCCGGTAATTACGATGAGTATATGCTAGCGGCTACTCAAGCACGCGCTCGTTTAATGGCTGACAATGCTAAGAAAAAAGCACAAATTTCTGATCTACAAGACTTTGTTCGTCGATTCTCAGCCAATGCATCAAAAGCCAAACAAGCAACATCACGCGCTAAGCAAATTGATAAAATTCAATTGGAAGAAGTTAAAGCGTCTAGTCGCGTTAACCCTTTTATTCGCTTTGAACAAGAGAAAAAATTATTCCGTAACTCATTAGAAATTGAGAATTTAAATAAAAGTTTTGATGGCAACCATGTCTTAAAAAATATGAATTTAATGGCGGAAGTTGGTGAGAAAATTGCCATCATTGGTGAAAACGGTGCGGGTAAAACCACCCTATTACGAATTCTCATGGGTGAATACCAAGCCGATACCGGTTTTGCCAACTGGTCAGAAAATGCAAAAATAGCCTACTATGCCCAAGATCATGCACATGAATTTGAGCAAGACATGAATTTATTTGATTGGATGAGCCAATGGCGCAGTCCCGGTGATGACGAGCAGGTGATCCGTGGTTATCTTGGCCGACTACTGTTTTCTTCTGATGATATTAAAAAGTCGGTAAAAGTGCTATCCGGTGGTGAACAAGGCCGTATGTTATTTGGTAAGATGATGATGCAAAAGCCCAACATCTTGGTGCTAGATGAACCAACAAACCATATGGATATGGAGTCTATCGAATCGCTAAACATTGCCTTAGAAAAGTACGAAGGTACGATTGTCTTTGTATCACACGATAGAGAATTTGTATCATCGATTGCGACACGTATCATCGAGCTAAAATCCGACGGCTACGTTGACTTTGCCGGTACTTATGAAGAGTACTTAAAATCTCAACAGGCCTAGGCTGCCATTTTTACGAATCGGGCTTTTAAGCCCGATTTTTTTTTCATTAAACAACGTGAGTCACTTTACGTTCATCAGCGAACAAAACACAATTTACTTGATCCCATCAAAACTGACTAAGTCAGCCCTCATTAACCTCTTTTTTGAACCATGTCGTTATAGCCGGTTGATAAATTAACCACAGCCTTTGATCTGACTCAACAAATTTGTTACAAAGTAAACAGGAGATTAACCATTGTCGCCGTTTTTAATTATACTCAAACTATGGCAATACAATTTATAACCATAATGAGCCGAGCAAAAATTAATACTTTAATATAAAAAATTTCAGAACAAAATGTGATTGCGTTTGTCTATAACCTAGTCCCCCACAAAATTAAAAACATCGCCTTTGATCAGCAGGCTAAATTTACGCTATTAAGCGTGATTCAGTTCTGAAAAGATAAGAGATAAGATGACTTTAACAAAGTTATATACGAGGCTTTAATGACAAGAAAATCGAACTTTTTTACCAATAAAGCATTTACATATTGATTAAAGATTAACCGCTATGCGCTGGTAATGAGTCATCAATTTTCTATAGAACAATTTTTAAACACTGTAAGCAATTGAAATATAAGGGGTAAAAGTAGCGTTACAAATTTGGTACACATTTTAAGAAAAAATGCTTGTATCTCAGGAAAGATAGGAACATTCTAATATTGAAAACAAAATTTAGGAGACATATATGAAAATAATTATTTCTGGACATCACATTGAAGTTACTGAAGCTATCTCCGATGTTATTAATAGTAAATACGAAAAAGTTGCAAACCATTTCCCGAGCCTAATGTCCCTTGAAGTTATAATTACGGTAGACAAAAACACTCAAAAAATTGAAGCCGTCACCAACTATGAAAACCAAACTGTTGCCATTTCGGCAAGTGACGATGATTTATATAAAGCCATTGGTGCATCTGTTAAGAAGATGGAAGCGGCGCTGAAACACCGCAAAGGTATTTTAAGCGCAAACCTGCATAATAAGTACGAAGTACCGCAATCTGAATTAGTTGCCAACGCTTAAATTTCCCCTAATATCAATAAAAAAGAGCTCATTTGAGCTCTTTTTTGTTTGTCACCGATAACCTAAGTTATTCTGCCTTTGGCGATGGTTTTGGTTTTTTCTTAACCATCGGCATGTCGGCAAAATTATCCTCACTAAAGATGATTTTCTTCTTAGTCTTCGCTTTCGTTGTGGTCTTTTTAGCGTTTGTCTTAGAACTAACCTTTTCTGTTTTTTCGACCTTAGTTTTAGTTTTTGGTTTCAAACCTTTAAATTTGGCCGTTAACCCCTCAACTTCAGAAAAACTAAAACGCTGTTGTAATAAGGCACTAATATTCAAATAACTTTGCCAATCTTTCGGGCCGACAAACGAAATAGCATCCCCTTTCGCTCCGGCGCGCCCGGTTCGACCAATGCGGTGAATGTATTCTTCACTGTGTTTTGGCAAATCAAAATTAATAACATGAGATACATTAACTAAATCTAAGCCACGTGAAGCTAAATCGGTTGTGACTAGAATTTTTTGCAAACCTTTGGCGAAACCTTCCATTATACGATTTCGATCGCCCTGTTTTAATTCACCGCTTAACGCCACGCTATCAATCCCTTTTGCGTTAAGCATGGTAGCTAAACGCTCGGTATCAACGCGAGTGGCGGTAAAAATAATGAGCTGATGAATATTTTCATGCTTAATAAAATGCTCTAGCAAGGCTTCTTTATGTTCAACATTATCGGCTAAATACAAGCGTTGAGTAATATCGCTGTGCTCGCTATTTATTGCACCAATAGCGATTCGTTTTGGCTTGTTAAGCAAGTCTTGAGCAAATTCTTCAACTTGGTCATGATCCAGTGTTGCCGAGAACATTAGAGTTTGACGTTTACGATGATCGGCGGCCTGATTAATTTGCTTTAATTGGTCGGCAAAGCCTAGATCTAACATTCGGTCTGCTTCATCTAAAATTAACAGCTCTAAGCCGTTTAAGTAAAACAGGCCTTTGGCTAAGTGATCGGCGACACGACCGGGTGTTCCCACCACAAAATCAGGGTTTTTATCGAGCACTTTTACTTGATCGTTAAAGTTTTCACCGCCCAAAATTAAAGCCGATTTAAACTGGGTACCCGCTGTTACCGCTCGCAATTGAGCATAAACTTGTTTCGCTAGCTCACGCGTCGGCGTTAAAATTAAAACTCTTGGATCTTTTTTCGATAATGCTCTGTTTCGAATTAATCGATGTACCGCAGGTAACAAAAATGCCAAAGTCTTACCCGAACCGGTTTTAGATGAGGCGATTAGATCAGCGCCCGACATAGCGGCAGGAATGGCTTGTTGCTGTATTTCGGTTGGGGTTTCATGTCCCATGTGAGCAACAGATGTTAACAAACGACGGTCAAGATTAAAGTGTGCAAATTGCAATTAAGTTCTCCTAAAATGCAAACAGTCAAAACAGAAAAGCTACACGATAAGTGTAGCTTAAACTAAGTTAAAACAGGCTGTAGATCAGCCTATTTCGAAATACCCATTATTAAGCGTTAGCGGCTCTCTCATCAATAAAGCGAATTGCTTTGTCGATTCGAGCAACAACTTGATCACGCTCTAGGAGTGCTAAAGTAATGTCTAACGATGGCGAGTTCCCTGAGCCGGTAGCAGCAACACGCAAAGGCATGCCGACTTTGCCCATACCCACTTCTAACTCTTCGGCTGTCGCATTGATTGCAGCATGAATATTTTCAGCTGTCCAATCGGTTAGCGCAGCAAGCTTGCTCTTAGCAAGCTCAAGAGGCGCCTTAGCTACGCCACGCAAATGCTTTTTCGCGGCTTTTTCGTCAAACTCAGAATATTCTTGATAAAAGTAACGCGAAATTTGCGCCATTTCCTTTAACGTCTTAACGCGGTCTGCTTGCACTTTTACCACGTCAGAAAGTGCCGGTCCATGGTCCGTATTAATACCTTGATCAGCCATATGCCACGCTAAGTGCTCTGCAACATACTCAGGGTCTAGGGTTTTCATATAATGTTGATTAACCCAAATAAGCTTGTCGGTATTAAACGCAGATGGGGCGCGGTTACAGCCAGTCAAATCAAATAATTTGATCATTTCTTCGCGAGAAAAAATCTCCTGATCACCGTGTGACCAACCTAAACGCACAAGATAGTTCAACAGCGCTTCAGGTAAATAACCTTCGTCACGGTATTGCATAACACTTACCGCACCGTGGCGTTTAGATAAGCGTTTACCATCATCACCTAAAATCATCGGGATGTGAGCATACTGTGGAATTGGTGCGCCCAAGGCTTGTAAAATGTTAATTTGACGAGGCGTATTATTTACGTGGTCATCGCCGCGGATCACGTGAGTGATTTTCATATCCCAGTCATCAACAACAACCGTTAAGTTGTACGTTGGTGAACCATCTGAGCGAGCAATGATTAAGTCATCCAATTCACTGTTTGAAATTTCAATATTGCCTTTAACAATATCTTCAATAATCACCGAGCCTTCTAATGGATTTTTAAAGCGAATAACGTATGGCTTATCTTCAGGATAATCAGTACGATCACGCCACAGGCCATTATAACGAGGCTTTTCGCCTTTCGCTTTTAACTCTTCACGCATTGCATCGACTTCTTCAGGAGTACAGTAGCAACGATAAGCGTGACCGTTATCTAACAGTTGTTGAATCACTTCTTTGTAGCGCTCAAAACGATGCGTTTGAAAATAAGGCCCTAAATTCCAGTCAAGATTTAACCAATTCATACCATCCATAATGGCATCAACCGACTCCTGAGTTGAGCGTTCCAAGTCAGTATCTTCGATACGAAGCACAAAATCACCGCCATTCTTTTTGGCGTATAACCAACTGTAAAGAGCAGTACGTGCTCCACCTACGTGTAAATAACCAGTTGGGCTTGGTGCAAAACGGGTAGTTAAAGTCATAGTCATCTCACTGAATAATTCTTATCTGGGTCAAACAAACAAGAAACAAAGGTCAAAAAAATTGTCGCGTATTTTAACAGCTCAAGCTAAAAACTTCATCTGATTAATCATCTTTGAATTGGTTTTTTTATCAAGAAATTGAGTCAGATAAGTTAGCCATGAAGCGATTAAATTGCCTAAATAGAAGCCTAGCAACTGTTTCTTCTTTAGCAATAAGTTGGTGCGAGTATTCAAGGCCAATGTAGGCCAAAAAAGTTAGGCTAAAATTTGCTCTCGCATATGCAGTTGAAATCACCTGCCAAAAGTAAAGGCAAATTTTAGAACACGCTGATACAAAAACTTCAGATTAAAAGTGCATGTGCAAAAGGGGATAAAATTATCTAAGTGGTGGACGGTACTGGGCTCGAACCAGTGACCCTCGCCTTGTAAGGGCGATGCTCTCCCAACTGAGCTAACCGTCCATTGGGTCTTAGAGGACATAATTTTGAATGGTGGACGGTACTGGGCTCGAACCAGTGACCCTCGCCTTGTAAGGGCGATGCTCTCCCAACTGAGCTAACCGTCCAGTCAAAATTGTCACAATGATATTGCAGAATATGGTGGACGGTACTGGGCTCGAACCAGTGACCCTCGCCTTGTAAGGGCGATGCTCTCCCAACTGAGCTAACCGTCCAGGATCTTTCATTTACTTGATGATCATGATGTCACATGAAATGGTGGACGGTACTGGGCTCGAACCAGTGACCCTCGCCTTGTAAGGGCGATGCTCTCCCAACTGAGCTAACCGTCCATCGAGTAAATTAGGGATATGAATTGAATGGTGGACGGTACTGGGCTCGAACCAGTGACCCTCGCCTTGTAAGGGCGATGCTCTCCCAACTGAGCTAACCGTCCATTCAAAACATAATACAGAGAACTTCATCAAAGATGGTGGACGGTACTGGGCTCGAACCAGTGACCCTCGCCTTGTAAGGGCGATGCTCTCCCAACTGAGCTAACCGTCCGTCTCTGTGGATGCGTATTATAGGGAACACTTTAAAAGTGTCAACACAAACTTTGATAAAAAAACAGATTATTTAATTGAATGCTGTTTTTTAATACAAAATGTTTAAATGGCGTTCAAATTCGTTTTATTCTAGCCAATTTATGCCTTAATAAACCATTAAAAACACTTCTTTAGCTGAATATTTGCCGTTGATTCACCGCTACCTTGCATCTAGGCCATATTCAATCGCCCTTTATAATCGCACTGTTATTAGTGCCTCTATAATAGTCAATTTCTATAATAGTCAATTTCTATGATCTGGTCTTTCTGTATTTCGCGGTGCTCAAGATGCTAGCTAATAAGATGTTACCAACAACAGTTTAATGCTTATTCATTATTGATTGTGACGCACTAGCCAAATGACAATATTCCCATGACAATATTCCCATGACAATATTCCCTGGACCTTGAACGCTTGTTTGTAGCTCAAGCGCAAACCCGAAGCTGTTCTATAATAGTTACCAATTGAAATAGTTACCCGTTGACATTGGGGGTTATCAACTAAAATGAAACGTAAGAACGTTGATTCCACTTAGGTAGACAGGACACATTATGGAAAGTTTTAATCATGATCTTAGCGATCTTTTTGCCCAGTTAGGTTTATCTTCAAACCGCAACGACATTGTCGAGTTTATAGAACAACATAGAGGCATAGAAAGTTCCACTCGTTTATGTGATGCACATTTTTGGAGTCCTTCACAACGTTCATTTATTAAGGATGCGATTAGCCAAGACTCAGATTGGTGTGAAGTCGTTGATACCCTAGACAGTTTATTACGCTAGCATGCTGACAAGTTAAGCAAACATTTAGATTGCGATTAGCACGGTAAATTGTCAATGAATTAAATTATGAACCAAACGACAACATTGCATACAAGAAAGCTATATAACCATATTAAGTTCTCTGTTCTTATTACTTGTTAAGCGCACGGGTTTAAAAGTTGTTTTATCGCTTACCTAAAAAATCTTTAAAACATTATAACTTCAAAGCCATAACCTAAAGGTGCTCACACATTTCGTTGCTAAATAACCCTACCTCTTTAGCGTATACCTGATCACAACCTTACCAAGATGTTATTAATAACGCATTGCAAGCACCGGCTTTCTATCTTAATCGAAATGACAAATGCAAATTCGAGCGCAAGCGCCCCAAACTGAAAATAATAAAATTAACACCGCATTACTCGATGCTCTAGCCGAAAAAATACATTAGTTTTTCTAATGACAAATAAATAAAAAAGTACAGCCAAAAACAACCATGTTTACTTTCAGATCGGATTTAGTAAATAATTTGTTGCGAGCTTTTGAAAGTTTCCAAATCAACCAACAACTGCAATTTTGACCTAGATCAAACAATCAGAACAAATACCATAAAACCCCTACAGAGCCCGCCAGGAAAGGCTGTACAGATAAATTTACAGTTTATTTTTTTGCTTTGTAACAATGTGTAACACCCTATTGTAACCATCAGCAAACAGGCAGAAAATGAAACCATATCGAAGCTAATTAGAAATTAGTTCTAAACAAAAGTTCAACACAAAGTTATTTAGAAAATTTAATCTAATTCCAAACAAAAGGAATACAACAATGAAACGTTTTACAACAGCAATCACAACCTTACTTATCGCTTCTACTTCTTTCGTTGCTACAGCGAATGAGACAACGCCAATGAGTTCTTACATGGAAGATGCTTTAATTCAAACATGTAAAGCTGCAGCAAGTGATAGAACAATCAAGCTAAACAAAACTTTAAAAGAGTTTCGCTTAGACGAAAAAACAGTGGCATTAAACGTTGTATGTAACGGTGAAGACATCATCAGCTTTGCTCAAAATCGTGGTGCTGAGACAACAGCCACTCGTCTAAACAAGAGCATCGGCCAGTCTATCATTACTGACATCCAACTCGTAAACTCTGGTAAATACCAAGTTAACTTCCCTGTTAGTCCTAAATAGTAAGGAACCCTTAGGAATAAAAATAACAATTAAGGACATTTTAAATAGGAGATCACAATACCGATCTCCTATTTTTTTATCTTCTCAAACTTATATCCACGACTTTTATAACCACGTTTTAAAATACCTCGTCACTTGGCAATATTGCTTATCAACCATTGCCACAGATCTTTTGTCATCATAAAGCGACTTTTGTTTTCACATACTGGTCATTGCTTTTTGCAAAACTGTATGCTGTTCATCAGAACGTGTTAAAATACACAACAATATAAACTTGACGAGGAAACAGCGTGGAAATAGAAGTACTGGCGATTGAAGTCAATGAAGAACCTATTGAGCTGTGTAAACTTTTAAAAATAGCCAATTTAGTGTCTGGGGGTGGTGAAGCCAAGATGGTGATAAGCCAAGGCTATGTCTACCTTAATGGTGAGCTTGAATTGCAAAAACGAAAAAAAGTCTATTGTGAAGACATCGTGCAATTTAATGGCGAAGCGATTATGCCAATCATGGCGCAAGAACTCATTAAAAGCCCACTCGCTCTAAACGAACCTAGTTTGCCAACAGTTAAAGATACAAATTTCGCGAATGAGTCAAATAACAACAACGACACCAAGCGAAAAAAAGCGAAGAGTTCACAACCACATAAAGCGAAAAAAAATAAACCCAATACATCAAAAGCGAATACCGCGAAAACCCCGCCTAAACCAGGGGCTCGTCGTTCAATCAAGTTTTAAACGCACAAGGGAGTTGTTTCTCCCTTGCTCCTACTCTCTCTTTGACATTGAGTCCATTGCTTTAAATAAAATAATATAAACCCAGCAAAATAAACACGGCCAACAACAAAGACTCGGTTAAGATCAATAAAACAGGTTTCCAGCCAACAGAGACAATTTGCCGCAACGATGTTTTTAATCCTATCGCCGACAGGGCAATGACCAACAGGGTTCCTGACAAAGACTTAATCATTTCAGCTATATTTTCGGGTATAAAACCCAAGTTATTCAGTAATGCTAAAATAAAGAAACCAATCAAAAAGGTCGGCACAAAACTGGTCACCCCTTGTTCTAATTGGTCCTCTTTACTTTTAAAAGCAAAAAAGATGATAACAACAATAGGCAACAATAACGCGACCCGTAACAGTTTTATATAAGTAGCGACATCGCCTGCAGGTTCCGACACCGTATAACCGGCGCCAACGACTTGAGCAACATCATGAATCGCCCCGCCTATAAAAATTCCTGCTAACTGATCATTTAAGCCTAAATAAGACACCAACAAAGGATAAAATATCATTGCGAAGGTGCCAAACGTTGTCACCCCAATCACCGTTAAGGCAAAATACTTTTCCTCATATTGTTTTTTTGGCAGGACCGTCGCAATGGCAGCCGCCGCGGACGCCCCACATACGGCAACTGAACCGCCAGACAATACCCCAAAGACAGTTGGTAGCTTAAGCAAACGCGCCAATAATACGCCACAGAGCATCAGCAGTGCCATTGCAGTAACGACAATTAATGGGGCTGCAATGCCAAGAGAGATAATCTCATCAAATGATATACGCACCCCGAGTAACGCCACGGCAAAGCGCATTAAGTTTTTGGATGAAAAATTAATTCCCGGCTGAAATTTAGCTCTGGAATATAAAAAATGAAACACCAAACCCGATAACATAGCAAACAACATAACAGGGGCTTGATAACGAGTCGCTAATGCCATCGCTAAAGCACCGACCATGCAGCTAATAACAATACCTAAGCTGTGGGTTCGTAAAAAATGGATAAAAGTAGGGAATAATTTTAGATTATTGGTGGACATCAAAAACACAAATAAAGGTTGATAAGGAATATCGTACATCTTATGTGAGTTACTAGATTGGTGCAAACTCAAAAGCTTGATAGCAACATCAATGTCGGTCGTGCGTATTATTACAGTCTACGTAAGGCGATAGTATGCCATTCATTTTTTATCTGACTTTTATTTTTCTTATATCGACATATGCGTCAATTTTTGCCTGAGTCATCAAACTTGTTCAGATAAATTGCCAATTTAATTGAACAGATTTGCTTTAAAAAAATTGAGTTCAGCCAAAGGTTTGTTAAAGTATTGTAACTTACAATAATAATTGTTTACGTAACCCAAGTTATTTCTCTCAATCTAATCGCTATACCTTATGCGGTGGCCAATTTAATTAGAAATAACACCTTTACGGGTTGTGATTATGTAAACATACAAATGGAGTTTCGATGGCTGGATTTAATAAAGTTGTATCAACCTATGAAGAAGCGCTTGCTGGCCTTAGCGATGAGATGACCGTAATCTCTGGTGGTTTTGGCTTGTGTGGCATACCTGAAGGGTTAATTGCCCAAATCAAAAAAATGCAGACCAAAGGTTTAACCTTAGTGTCCAATAACTGTGGCGTTGATGATTTTGGTCTCGGTTTATTACTACCAAATCGTCAAATTCGCAAAATCATTGCCTCCTATGTCGGCGAGAATGCCGAATTTGAAAGGCAAATGCTCTCAGGAGAATTAGAAGTAGAACTAACTCCTCAAGGTACTTTAGCCGAAAAAATGCGTGCTGGTGGTGCAGGTATTCCAGCCTTTTTTACTGCAACAGGTTACGGCACCCCCGTCGCTGAGGGTAAAGAAGAGCGCGTATTTAATAATCGTCATTATATTATGGAGGAGTCTATCACTGGTGATTTCGCCATTGTAAAAGCTTGGAAAGCAGATACTTATGGCAACCTTGTGTATCGTCATACAGCAAGAAACTTCAATCCGATGGCGGCGACGTGCGCGAAAGTCACCGTCGCTGAAGTCGAGCACATCGTACCACCTGGTGAGCTTGATCCAAATGAAATTCATACTCCTGGGATTTATGTTAATCGGCTGATCCAAGGTACGTTTGAAAAACGCATCGAACAACGCACCATACGCCAAGCATAAGGAGATAAGAATGGCTTTAACAAGAGAACAATTAGCACAACGTGTGGCGCAAGAGCTGAAAGATGGCTATTACGTCAACCTTGGGATTGGGATCCCAACTTTAGTCGCAAATTACGTGCCCAAAGGCATTGACGTCATGCTGCAATCAGAAAATGGATTACTTGGCATGGGCGCTTTTCCAACCGAAGATGAAATTGATGCTGACTTAATAAATGCCGGCAAACAAACGGTGACCATGGCTACAGGAGCGTCAATATTTAACAGTGCTGACTCTTTCGCGATGATCCGCGGTGGTCATATAGACTTGACTGTATTAGGGGCTTTTGAAGTTGATGTCGATGGTAACATTGCATCATATATGATCCCGGGAAAACTGATCAAAGGCATGGGTGGAGCAATGGACTTAGTTGCTGGCGCCGACAATATTATCGTCACCATGACGCACGCTTCTAAGCATGGTGATTCTAAATTATTAAGTCAGTGTACATTACCATTAACGGGCAAAGGCTGTATTAAAAAAGTCCTTACCGATTTAGCATTTATTGAAATTAAAGACGGTAAATTTCATTTGTTAGAAAGAGCGCCAGGGGTTAGTGTAGAAGACATTGTCGCCCTAACCGAAGGCGAACTTGTGGTGCCAAAACATGTCCCAGAGATGCGTTTTAATTAACGGATTGCTTTTGCAGGCATTCGCTTAATTATAAAATATCGGTTAGGGTAATGCCAATACCAAATCTATTTTGTTTATGATCATAATCTATTAGAGATTCACCATAACCGGTAAATAACTGGGCGTATCCTCGAAGTTTTCCCCACATCGGGAAGGTTAATCCAAGTTCAAGTGCGCCCTTGTGAGTAGCAAAGTTTTCACGTAACGTAAAAGATACTTCAAGAGTGTCATATTTATATGCCCCACCAAGCTGAAAATACCCCATGTAATCATTTATGTCAGGGTTATCATCGCCATCAGCATCGGTTGGTTTGCTTTTTTTCGACTCTTCTAATCGGTACCAAGGTTTAAATTGAAATGCCCAATTTCCCACATTCCAAATAAGACTGGCGTACACCCGATTCCAACTTCTTGAGATGGCCGTTGAACGACCGTTAGATTGATGTTCAATACCAATGGTATAAGCCAAGTTTGCCCCAAACGGTTTCCACTGCAGTGGGGCAAAATAAAATATTTCAGGTTGATAATTGGTTTCGCGAAACGGCTTTGATATTTCTGAAGAATACACTTGCCACCATGATTGCAGTGTAATAGCAAAATTTAAAGAATCATATTGGGTAAATATACTGTCGTAATTAAGTGGCACCTTAATACTGAGTTGATATTTTGCCTCTATGTCTTCAATATTTTTCGACCAAGCTGGATCTAATGCTAAATAAACATCACGGTTACTTCGATCGGTAAACAACACAGGTAATACATAGTTTCGTCGATGTGGGGTGATCACAAACTGATCAAACTTGGTGGCGTGTTCACCCAAAATACGTTTAGCCAACACCCCTTGTTGATCGAGATTATTATGGACTTGAAAAACACATTCTTGTCTGATTTTAGATACCAATGTGCGTCCGTTTGCAGCTTTGAGTTTATCCAATAGGCATTGTTCAATTTCAATGTCGTTGCTACCCACAGAAGGATTTTGTTGCTGGGTCTTATGTTCTTGAGCATAGCCATTTTGAATATTGACTACCCCACCCCATGCACCGATGAGTAAAATGGTATGTAAAAATACCGATAGCAGTTTATTTTTGGTCAAGATCCCAAATCCTTGTTACGTTTTTAAATCATATTTTACAGTGTTAACTGTATTAATTAGCTCTTCTTTAAACATAACAATAAAAACATAAATAACAATGTTTATAATAACTTATAAATATTTAGATGAGCCTTTACACTGGCAGTATTGGTTTTGTTTTGCTGTTCAGCCTTGTTTATCGATTAAATCATGGCATCCACATAAGTCCCAAAAACAAAACCTGAACAAAACAAAAAATTAATTTATATTTCACCGTGTTTTCACTTGACGAACCCTTCTCATAGGCTTTAATGTAATATAAAACAGCAATGAGATAACTTTTATGAATAACCTGAACCACCATCATCACCATTTAATCATCGACTAGCCCTCAGGTTATTCGCTGAGAGGCTGTGGACCTTTCAGCGCAACGCTCGTAAATAGCAGCCCCGAAAGAGTCCTCTTTTTCGGGGTTTTTTAATTTCAAAATTTATGAGAATGTACTATGACAACAATAAATGACAATCAACGTTTACGAATAGCTATTCAAAAGTCGGGCCGATTAAGTGATGAGTCACAGGCATTATTTAAACGCTGTGGGATGAACATCAGCCTTACCGATCGTCGCTTATTGGCTCATGTTGGCAATATGCCCATCGATATTATGTTGGTTCGTAGCGCGGACATTCCGGGCCTAGTGATGGATGGGGTCTGCGATTTGGGAATTGTTGGCGACAATACCTTAGAAGAACACGCGCTTGAGCGTCAACTCATGGGCGAACCGGCCCAATATCATAAAATCACCTCGTTAAAGTTTGGTGCCTGTCGACTGTCAATTGCTTTACCTGAAGAAGTAAAGTACGACGGCGTGCAATCACTTGACGGATTGCGTATCGCCACTACCTACCCCCGCCTTTTAAATCGTTTTGCTAAAGATAACGGTATTCGATTTGACATATGCAAACTCAATGGCTCTGTTGAGGTGGCACCAAGAGTTGGATTAGCCGACGGTATTTGCGACTTGGTATCAACCGGCACCACCTTAGAAGCGAACGGATTAAAAGAAGTGGAAGTCATTTATAAGTCTAAAGCGGCATTAATCAAATCTGAACAAGGGTTAAACCCAACCAAGCAAGCCACCCTTAATACCCTGCTACCAAGAATTAAAGGAGTGCTAAAAGCCAGAGAGAGTAAATACATTATGTTGCATGCGCCAAAAGACAAATTAAATGACGTCGTCGCTTTAATGCCTGGGCGTGAAACCCCAACCGTACTGCCTCTGGCTGAGCGAGAAGACAGAGTGGCCATTCACATGGTGAGCACTGAAACCTTTTTTTGGGAAACCATGGAAGAGTTAAAACAATTAGGTTGTAACTCAATCTTGGTCATGCCAATTGAAAAGATGATGGGGTAAAGCATGCAAATTTGGTCGTCATTAAATCAACAGCAAAGAACCAAAGCTCTGTCGCGCCCAGCTATTAATAATGTTAAAAGCTTATCTACTGCGGTTAAAGATATTATTAAACAGGTAAAACTACACGGCGATGATGCGCTTTTTACCCTCACTGAACAGTTTGATCGAGTCTCGTTAACATCACTCAAAGTCAACACCTTGCAAATTGAGGCAGCCACAAAACGTTTGTCCCAAGAGCGCAAAGAGGCGATTCAACTGGCTTATCAACAAATAGAACGCTTTCACCGTGCCCAAGCTCCCAAGGACATAACTGTTGAAACTTTACCTGGAGTGGTATGCAGTTTAAAAACAGAAGCCTTAGAAAGTGTTGGCTTGTATATACCAGCGGGAACAGCACCACTGCCTTCAACCGTGCTTATGCTTGGGGTCCCAGCTCAAATTGCTGGATGTGAACGAGTAGTATTAGCCTGCCCGCCAGATAAAAATGGCCAGCTTGCAGATGAAGTTCTTTATGCTGCTAGGCTTTGTCATATTAACGAGATTTATAACATTGGCGGTGCGCAAGCGATAGCTGCTTTAGCCATTGGAACCGAGAGTATTCGTCCGGTCAGAAAGATCTTTGGCCCAGGTAATCGATTTGTTACCGAGGCCAAAACGCAACTGGCACAATCTATTCCGGGCTTTGCTATTGACATGCCTGCGGGTCCTTCAGAATTGTTGATTATTGCCGATGCTCAAGCGCAACCCTCATTTGTTGCCGCCGATTTACTATCACAGGCAGAGCATGGTAGCGATTCTCAAGTTATTCTAATTAGCGATAGTGAACGATTGATCTTAGAAGTAAAAGAGCAACTTGAACAACAACTTAAACTCCTTTCACGACAAGATACAGCGCGCCAAGCATTAGCCCAAAGCCGTTTTATTATCACCGACGATTTAGATCAGGCCGTGGATGTATCAAACCAATATGGGCCAGAACATTTGAGTGTGCAAACAGCCCAACCAAAGCATTTACTTAAAAGGCTTCGTAACGCTGGATCTATTTTTATTGGCCCCTACTCCCCTGAGTCAGCGGGTGATTACGCCAGTGGTACCAATCATGTTTTGCCCACTTATGGCTATGCCAAAGTAGCGTCGTCATTATCACTTATTGATTTTAGCCGTCGCTATACAGTGCAAGAGTTATCTAAACAAGGCCTTGCTCAATTAGCCGATACCATCATTGAGTTAACCGATGCCGAAGGTTTAGATGCTCATCAACGAGCCGTTACTATTCGCTTTGAAGATAGCAATTGTTTCGATCAAAATGATCGACAGGAGAAAAACCATGTCTAGCACAGATATCGTGCAAAAATTGGTGCGCAAAGACATCCGTCAAATGAGCGCTTATCAAAGCGCCAGTCGAGAACAGACCATAAGCAGTGGGTGTTGGCTAAATGCCAATGAAGCAGGTGGCAATGAATCGCTGACCGTGTTGCTTGAGCACTTAAACCGATACCCAGATTTTCAACCTCAACAGGTGGTAGAAAATTATGCCCGCTATGCCGGTGTGAAACCGGCTAATGTATTGGTAAGTCGCGGTGCCGATGAAGGAATCGAATTACTCATCCGAAGTTTTTGCCAAGCGCAACACGACAGCATTTTAATTTGTCCCCCCACCTATGGGATGTACCGAGTCAGTGCCACCGCACAAGGGGTAAACACCATCAGTGTCCCCTTGACCCAAGAATATCAATTAGACGTTGAATCTATCAGCACCTATAAGGGGCAATGTAAAGTGATTTTTGTTTGTGCACCTAACAACCCAACGGGCACTAAAATAAAGCAACAAGACATATTTACATTGCTTGAGGTATTTAAAGAAGATGCTTTGGTGGTGGTGGATGAAGCTTACATAGAGTTCTGCTCTGCGCAAACGATGGCACCTTTTATTGCCCAACATCCGAACTTGGTGATCTTGCGCACCTTATCCAAAGCTTTTGCTCTAGCAGGCCTGCGTTGTGGTTTTACCTTAGCTCATAACAATGTGCTGGCGATGATGAAAAAAATCATCGCACCTTATCCCTTATCACAACCTGTTGCGACTCTGGCCGCCAATGCTTTAACACCAGCAAACATTGCCATTATGCACACCCGAGTGACCGATATATTAGCTCGAAAACAACGCACTCTGGCGCTGTTAAAAAACCAACCATGGATAGAACACATTTTGCCGTCGGCGACCAATTTTGTTTTATTTAAAACCAAAAAAGCCAAGAGTTTGTTTGATTTTTTAAATCGCAAAGGCATTTTGATTCGTAATCAATCCAGTCAACCAACTTTAGACAACTGTTTACGCGTTAGCATTGGCAATGAAGATGAAATGAAAAAGTTTTATTGCGCTGTCGAAGAATTTAATCAAGTTAATCTAAACCAAGTTTCGCTTTTAGGATCTAATAAACAATAAGAAAAGGACCCAAAATGTCTGCAGAAAATATTTTATTTATCGACCGTGATGGTACTTTGATTGAAGAACCTATAAGTGATAAACAAGTCGATAGTCTAGAAAAACTGGTGTTTGAGCCTGACGTGATCCCCGAACTGTTAAAACTGGTGGCTGCGGGATACAAATTGGTGTTGATCTCAAATCAAGATGGTTTGGGGACAGCCAGTTTTCCCACAGAGAATTTCGAATTAGCTCAAAACAAGATGCTCGATATATTTGCCAGTCAAGGTGTGACCTTTGCTGATATTTTAATTTGTCCGCATTTTGCTCAGCAAAATTGTGCTTGTCGCAAACCAAAATTGGGCTTGGTCAAAGATTACTTGCAGCAACAACGGATCAATTTTCGCAACTCTTACGTTATAGGCGATCGGTTAACCGATGTTCAATTAGCCGACAATATGGGACTAAAAAGTTTTAAATACAATCGCCAAACTCTAAATTGGCGTCACATTGGCGCTGAGCTTTTAAGCAAGCCAAGAACGGCTAAGGTAAATCGTAAAACTAAAGAAACCAATATTGAAGTCTACGTTAATCTCGACCAACAAGGCGAAAGTGAAATCAGCACGGGTATTGGCTTTTTTGACCACATGCTTGATCAAATCGCCACTCACGGTGGTTTTAACTTAAAATGTGTGGTTCAAGGTGACTTACACATTGACGATCACCACAGTGTCGAAGATACCGCCTTAGCCCTAGGAGAAGCATTAAAATTGGCACTAGGCGATAAACGTGGCATTAAACGCTTTGGTTTTGTCTTACCGATGGACGAATGCAAAGCCGAATGTTCTATTGATCTGTCAGGGCGCCCTCATATCGAGTTTCATAGTGAATTTACCGACAATCGGGTTGGCGGTATGTCAACCCAAATGGTGCCACACTTTTTTAAAAGTTTGACCGATGCTATGGCCATTACCCTGCACTTATCCACGAGTAAAGGCAATTGCCATCATCAGGTTGAAAGTTTGTTTAAAGTATTTGGTCGAGCTTTATCTCAGGCCATCGCCATCAGTGGCGATCAACTGCCAAGCTCGAAAGGTGTCTTATGAGTCACCTTACAAAAAAGCAACAGCAAACCCGTACAACGGGTGCGCAACATCACGTAGATGCGGTGATTATAGACACCGGATGTGCCAATATCAGTTCATTAAAGTTTGCGCTTGAACGCCTGGGTTATCGTATTTCTGTATCGAAACAATATGAACATATTTGCCATGCTGCGAAAGTGTTTTTACCAGGGGTTGGCTCTGCGGCTTTTGCTATGCAACAAGTTGAACAGCGCCAGTTAACCCAGGTCATACAATCGTTAACCCAACCCGTATTGGGTATTTGTCTTGGCATGCAATTAATGACCAAACATTCAATAGAAAATGATACTGACACCTCATGTCTAGGCCTGATAGATACCAATATTAGCAGAATAAACGTTACCGATACCGCCTTAAGGTTACCCCATATGGGTTGGAATACTCTTACTAAAATCAGTGATTCACCGTTATTTGAGCAAATAAGCGAGCAAGATTACTTTTATTTTGTGCACAGTTACTGTGCCCCAATAACCCCATTTACCTTGGCGCAATGTCAATATGGACAAAACTTTTCAGCCAGTTTACAAGCAAACAATTTTTATGGTGTGCAGTTTCACCCTGAACGTTCAGGCCAAGCTGGAGCAACTTTATTAAGAAACTTTATGGAGTTATGCCAATGATTATTCCAGCGATTGATTTAATCGACGGTAAGACAGTGCGCTTATATCAAGGTGACTATCAACAACAAACCAATTATCAAGTAAGTCCTGAAGCCTTGATAGAACGTTATTACCAAGACGGTGCAAGATGGCTACATTTGGTCGATTTAGATGGTGCTAAAAACAGTCGCGATCGCCAAACATCGCGGTTAACACAATTGATAAGCCAGGCAAAAATGCCAGTGCAAGTAGGCGGTGGCGTACGCACAGAAAATGACTTAAAAACCTTATTTGATATTGGCGCTAAACGAGTGGTGATTGGCTCCATGGCAATTAAACAGCCCGAACGAGTACGTTCTTGGCTTGCGCACTACGGCAAGGACAGCATTGTTTTGGCATTAGATGTGCGCGTCGATGCAAAGGGCACAAAAATGCTACCAACCCATGGCTGGGTTAATGACAGCGATGTCAGTCTTGAACAACTCATCCGTTTTTACGGTGAGGACAATTTGCAGCATGTTCTTTGTACCGATATTTCTAAAGACGGCACCCTAACCGGCAGCAATGTTGAATTATATCGAGAGCTTAAACAACAATTCCCTAAAATAATTTGGCAAGCTTCTGGAGGCATCGGTAGCCTGAATGATATTCAAGCGGTCGCTAAGTCCGGCACCGATGGCATTATTTTAGGTCGCGCATTACTGGAAGGAAAGTTTAGCGTTAAGGAGGCTATCAAATGCTGGCAAGACGCATAATTCCCTGCCTTGATGTCAAAGATGGACTGGTGGTTAAAGGGGTTAAATTTCGCAATCATGAAATCATAGGTGACATTGTTCCTCTAGCAAAACGCTACAGTGAGTTAGGGGCTGATGAGCTGGTTTTTTATGATATTACTGCCAGTAGTGACGGTCGAGTTGTCGATCGTAGCTGGGTAGAGCAAATAGCTCGGGTCATTGATATCCCGTTTTGTGTCGCTGGAGGCATAAAAACCGAAGAAGATGCTCGCGAGTTGTTGTTAATGGGAGCAGACAAAATTTCAATCAACTCCCCGGCTTTAAGCGATCCAAGTTTAATAACTCGTCTAGCCGCAAGATTTGGTCAACAGTGCGTGGTGGTTGGTATCGACTCATTTTATGACCAAAACTTGGGACAATATCAAGTGTATCAATTTACTGGCGATGAATCGAAGTCGGCCAAAACGCAATGGCAAACCAAAGATTGGGTAAAAGAAGTTCAAGCCCGAGGCGCTGGTGAAATTGTGTTAAATGTGATGAACCAAGACGGGGTACGTCAAGGCTATGACATTGAACAATTAAAGCAAGTACGTCAATATTGTCGTATTCCCTTAATAGCATCAGGCGGCGCCGGCACCATGACTCACTTTAAAGAGGTATTTGAACAAGCAGACGTAGACGGCGCCCTAGCGGCCAGCGTATTTCACAAAGGCCTAATCGAAATACACGCGTTAAAACAATACTTGAGCCAGCAAAATATTGCGATTAGACGATAAGGTTGAAAACAAAATGATCATAACAAAAGACAATATCGAGACCCTAGCCTGGGAAAAAATGAACAATCTATTGCCTGCGATTATTCAGCACGCTACAACGGGTGCCGTTCTGATGCAAGGCTATATGAATAAAGAAGCGCTTGAGCTCACTTTAAGCGCTAAAAAAGCAACGTTTTTTTCACGCTCTAAACAACGCTTATGGCGAAAAGGCGAGACATCTAAAAATGATTTAAATGTTGTTGAGGTTTTAACCGACTGTGATCAAGACAGCTTATTGGTTTTATCATATCCTGCGGGGCCCACGTGTCATTTAGGCAGCCATTCTTGCTTTGCTGAAGAGTCGATCACGACAAAAAATTTTCTCAACTACTTAGAACAAGTTATCGAGCAACGCAGTAAAGAAAAAAGTGATAGCAGTTATACCGCAACATTATTAGCGCAAGGGACAGCACGGTGTGCACAAAAAGTTGGTGAAGAAGGGGTTGAAGTGGCCCTTGCAGCGGCAACTTCCCAGCGCGAAGAACTGATCGGCGAATGCGCCGATTTGTTTTACCATACCTTGGTATTACTTAAAGATCAGGGTGTTGAGCTTAGTGAAATTATGGCAAAATTACAGCAACGTCATAAATAACAAGAGAAAGACCATGAGTCTCACAATTACTTGGCAAGATTTGTCATTTTCTAAACTCACCGTAGATCAACTTTACGATGCGCTAAAACTTCGGGTCGATGTGTTTGTAGTTGAGCAAACCTGTTACTACCCAGAGTTAGACGAATGCGATCGTCACCCTCAAACTAGGCATTTACTGGGCTATAATGGAAACGACTTGGCCGCTTATTTACGCATTTTGCCACCAGGGGTTTCCTATCCAGATTATATTAGCATTGGCCGAGTGGCTACCAAACGAGAATATCGAGGTCAAGGGATTGGTCACCCATTGATGGAAAAAGCATTGGCATTATGCAAAAAGCATTGGTCTGGTGTAAATATTAAGATATCAGCTCAGGAACATCTTGAAAAATACTATAACCAACATGGCTTTGTACGTGTATCGGATATGTATTTAGAAGATAACATTCCGCATATCGCGATGATCAAAGAAGTGTAACCTTCGAAAGAGCAATGTAATTACACCTTCAAATTGAAAAAAGGCGAATTGACTGTTGCCAAATATCGCCTTTTATTCGCTAAAGCACCCTATTAATGGTACTTGTTAATGGTTCTTTTTTACTAATTTATTTAAAGAACTGGCTAAAAACTTATCATAAGGCGCTTCAAAAGACACCCGCTCACCTGTTTTAGGATGGGTAAACTCAAGACTTGCGGCATGTAAAAACAAACGTTTTAAGCCTTTTGCATTCATCTCTTCGGTAAAGTCTTCCGCCCCGTACTTACTATCACAAGCAATAGGGTGACCTTTAACCTGACAATGCACACGAATTTGGTGCGTTCTCCCCGTAACCGGAAAGGCCCTTACTAACGTACATCCTTGATAATGCTGGATCACTTTATAACGCGTTTCAGACTCTTTACCATTAACGTTGTCAACAACGACCACTCTTTCACCGGACTTAAGATCATTTTTTCTTAAGCCCTCGGTTACTCGAGTCAGTTTATTTGGCCAATGACCTTTGACTAATGCATGATAAAATTTTTGCACATTTTTATTGCGTAACTGCTCATGTAAATTTCTTAAAGCGGAGCGCTTTTTGGCGACCATCAAACAACCGGATGTATCTCGGTCTAAGCGATGCACCAATTCAAGCATTTTAGCTTTAGGGCGTAATGCCCGCAACGCTTCAATTAAGCCAAAACTTAAACCACTACCACCATGCACCGCCATGCCGGAAGGTTTATTTATAACGATTAGACAATCATCCTCGAATAAAATGTGCTTTTCTAACGACGAAACGATATTAAGTTGAGTCGAAACCGGTGCGGATTCTTCAGAAACGCGAATAGGCGCAACGCGGATGACGTCATCGGTCTGCAATTTATATTCTGGCTTGGTGCGTTTTTTATTGACTCTGATCTCGCCTTTTCGCAGCAAACGATAAATCATGCTTTTTGGCACCCCTTTCAGGGTTTTAAGCAAATAATTGTCAATTCTTTGCCCCTGATGATCTTCATCAACGGTAAAAAATTTTACTTTTGGTCGATCTTCAGCAACGGCACTAGGCGCTGACTGAGACGAACGATTTTGTGGGGATTCTTCTTTCATTTGGCGATTTTAGCATATCTGTCGTATTTTTTTACTAAAATTGATCGTGAAAACAAATATATTTAATTGCCTTATTGTAAGTTTTAGTGGGATAATGTTTAGGTTATTGATGTTAATTTCCAATAACGCATAAAAACGAAGTTCTTCAAGGACCGTAAGAGGTTTTCTGCGGCGACGTTATCGTACGTAAAGTTGTGCCAAAAGGGCATTGATACGATATACGCATCGCCACTTGTTTGCATCCACGATAGTGAACATATGGATGTTAAAAACATAAACAAAGAATCCAGTGATAAAGAACATTATTTAAAAATATAACCACAGCATGAATGCTGAGTTAAAAAGTTAAACAACGTTTCGGTGAACAGTTTCATCCTAATTATCAAAATAAATGATTAGCATACCGAAACCTATTGAAAACAATCAGAATTTAAACAGACCCAGTATTAAGGGCGTTGACATCCGTGAGGCTGGCAACCCTGTATAATTGTTGCAAACAGTGCATCAAAAGATTGCTTTTGTACTCAACGTCATGTTGTGACATAAAAATTAGAGTCACAATTATATGAAACGCATGTTAATTAATGCTACACAATCGGAAGAGTTCCGCGTAGCACTTGTTGACGGCCAGAGCTTGTACGATTTAGATATTGAAAGCCCAGGTCACGAACAAAAAAAATCCAACATCTACAAAGGTAAAATCACTCGCGTAGAACCATCTCTTGAAGCGGCATTTGTCGATTATGGTGCCGAACGCCATGGTTTCCTACCGATGAAAGAAATTGCCCGAAGCTACTTCCCTCAAGGATATAGTTTTCAAGGTCGTCCTAACATCAAAGATGTATTAAAAGAAGGCCAGGAAGTTATTGTTCAAATTGATAAAGAAGAGCGCGGCCAAAAAGGTGCAGCTTTAACCACTTTTATCAGTTTGGCAGGCAGTTACCTTGTATTAATGCCAAACAACCCAAGAGCCGGTGGTATTTCCCGCCGAATCGAAGGTGATGAACGTACCGAACTTAAAGAATCTTTAAGCAAGCTTACCTTGCCTAAAGGTATGGGGTTAATTGTACGTACGGCTGGGGTTGGTAAAGCTTATGAAGAGCTAGAATGGGATTTAAATGTGCTTTTAAAGCATTGGAATGCCATTACTGAAGCAGCTGAGTCGCGCCCTGCACCATTTTTAATTCACCAAGAAAGTAACGTTATCTTACGTGCTATTCGTGATTATTTACGTCGCGATATTGGCGAAATCGTTATTGACCGTCCAAAAATTTATGAAAGCGTTAAGCAACATATTCAATTGGTACGTCCAGATTTTATTAATAAAGTAAAACTGTACAAAGGCGAAGTGCCGTTATTTACCCATTACCAAATTGAATCTCAAATTGAGTCGGCGTTTCAACGTGAAGTACGTTTGCCATCGGGTGGCTCAATTGTTATTGACCCAACCGAAGCGATGACAGCCATCGACATCAACTCTGCCCGAGCAACCAAAGGCAGTGATATTGAAGAGACAGCCTTTAACACCAACTTAGAAGCAGCAGAAGAAATTGCTCGTCAATTAAGATTGCGTGATTTGGGTGGTTTAGTGGTCATCGACTTTATCGATATGACTCCTGTACGCCATCAACGTGAAGTTGAAAACAGAATGCGCGATGCTGTTCGTTCTGATCGTGCTCGTATCCAGCTAAGTCGTATCTCGCGCTTTGGCTTGTTAGAAATGTCACGTCAACGTTTGCGTCCGTCAATTGGCGACACCAGTCAAAGCGTATGCCCACGCTGTAGCGGTACCGGTCATGTTCGCGGTGTAGAGTCTTTAGCATTGTCAATTTTGCGTTTAATGGAAGAAGAAGCCATTAAAGACAAAACCAGCCAGGTTCATGCTCAAGTTCCAGTGCCGGTGGCGACTTATTTGCTTAATGAAAAGCGCAATGCGGTTGGTCACATTGAAAAAAGCCACAATGTAAAAGTGCTTATTTTGGCCAACAGCGACATGGATACCCCTCAATACGAAGTGGTTCGTGTACGTGATGATGAAACCACCTCTGAAGCCAGCTATGCGATGAAAATGACTGTTGCTCAGGCTGAAGAAGCGGTAATGCCTAAATTCCAAAAAGAAGCCGTTAAACGCGACGAGCCGATACTTCAAGGGATGACAGCTCCTAAGCCAGCGCCAGTTAAAGCGAAAGCTAAGAAACAAGAGCAGACCGATTCTGTTGGTTTTATTGCCGGTATCATTGCATTTTTCAAATCCTTGTTTGCCAGCGAAGAAAAGCCTAGCAATAAGAAGAAGCAATCTTCAAGAAATCATCGCAATGACAAGCAAGACAGACGCAACCGCAAACCTCGCAATCAACAGCGCCGCAATAAACCGGCAGAGCGTAACAAAGATAGTGAGCAAGTAGCGGCACAAGATAAAAAACAACCACAGCGTAAGCAACCAGCGAAAAAGCAAGCACCAAAAGTGGCTGAGAAGTCGCAAGACAAGCCAAAAGAGGAAAAAGTTGCTGAGCGTCGTCAACGTCGTAATGTTCGTAAAAAAGTTCGTCTTGAAGAACCGGCTAACCTTGCTGATAAAAAAGCAGAGAACACCGAAAAGCCAAGCACTAAGAAACAACCAGAAAAAGCAGTACGCAAAGATAAGGTTGAGAAAGACACGGTGCAAAAGCCAGTCGATGATGTGACTGAAAACATCCAATTAGAAGACTCTCAAGACGCGGTAAAAACAGAGTCTAATGACGCTACCGATAAAACAGAGCAACGTTCAAGAAGTCGTCGTTCTCCACGTCACTTACGATCTCACGGTCAACGTCGTCGTAAAGACAAGAAAGTAGAAGCGGTTATTGAAAATGCTGTTGCTGAAAATGCCAGCATTGAAGAAAAAATAAAAGACGATCCAGTAACGGCTCGTTACCCAAGTGCAGCAGATGAAAACACCGAAGCAACATCAGCCAGCTCTAAAGTAGCCAGCCAAGAGCAACCTTCTGAAGTACAAACTCAGTTAGACTTTGTTGAACCAAAGCTAGAACAGCCAGCAGCAGGTGCTAATAGCACAGCGTCTGTCAGTGACGAACTTGCAAAGGTTGAGAAACAAGAACCTGTGGTAAATGAAAACCAACAGTCACTTGCTTTTAACGAAGAGCAGACAACTGAGCAGGCGTCTGATTCGGCAGCAAAAGAGACAGTCCCTGTTGAGTCGCCAGTACAAGCCACTCAAGTTGAAGATACTCAAACTAAAGAGGTTTCGGTTGAACCCGTTGAGCAAAAAGCAGTTGCAACCGCGGATGCTGAGCAAGCTAAGGAAGCAAACACGTTAACCGAGCAAGCAAGTGCCGTAAAAGTTTCTACCACTGAAGAACTTTCAACCCAACCGACTGCTCAAGAGGTTGCTCAAGAGGCCGTGGTTTCAGCTGAATTAACTGATAAAACTGAGTCTGTTGAAGAACTGCAAGCTGAGCAAAAAACAGAAACGTCATTACCGACCAAAAATGTTGCAAAAGCTTCGGTTACGAAAGTTGCTGCAGAAAAGGTTAGCCAAGTGAAAGCATCGGCATTAACAGGTAAAGCTCATGCAGGAATGACCAAGCCAAAACCAGTCGAGGTAAGTGAGCAAGTTATTCCAACGGCAAGCTTAAGTGTTGAAGAGCGTACCCAAGTAACGCGCTCAACAAAAACAGCTTCGTTGGCATCGGCCACGAATAAAAGCTCAGCGAGCCCGACCAAGCCACAATAAAATAACCTTAGGTTAATTTGACCATATAAAAAGCCAGTTCGCACTGGCTTTTTTATTCCCATAAAATAATGCCTGTTTACTTTATAAGGACAGTAAGGGGGCGTTTTTTTCTAAAAACTTAATCCCAATCCCCTTCACATTCATCAACTCATCCAAGGTTTTAAAACCGCCATGAGTATCACGATAGTCAATAATCGCTTGCGCTTTTTTCACCCCAATGCCTTTTAAGCTGGTTAACTCATTTACACTCGCATTATTAATGCTTACTTTATCAATCAGCTTTTCCGCTTTGGGTGAATCTGGGCTGTTAGCGCCAGCATGGGTGGTAAATAAGACTGGTAAGCACATCAATAGACATGCAAAAAGCTTGGTAGGTACAGTTTTCATATGTAGTTCCTTTACAATAAATGATTAAATGACCACGCCTTGTGGTCATCTTCAATATAGATCAGCGCCCTAACAAGTCAAATAAATGTTGAAAACCGATGTGAGTGCAAAAGCATACGGTTTAATTGAAATGGTTTAAACCCAATGCGTAATTTAGCTTAGTTAACATCAAGTGCGTAACTGTTGTTCCACCCAATCTTTTACTTCGGCAAAGGGGTATTGTTCAAGGCAGCCAAAATGCGCTAACTTTCTCAGTTTAAGTCGTGTAAAGATAGGTGTTGATAAACCACATAAAAACTTACTGATGATGTCATCACTGGCTTTATCTTTTAACACCTCTTTGGCTTGTTCCGTTAAGCGAGAAAAATCCATCGTGCTAAGTTTTGCTAGAGGTTTGGCTGTCGGGAGTGTGGTGATATGGCCATGGCAAACCGAACAGTGTTGGCAATCTTCAGATAAAGTGATATCTGAAAAATACTCTGCTAACTGCTTACTAATGCAACTGTGAGAGGTAAAAATAGATAGCAGTTTATCAACTCTGGCAATATCGCTTTGCTCCTTTTGCATAAACCTTTGATGTAATGAACTTACTAAGGCGGTGTTATCTTCGCTATTACTTGTCACTGTGTAGACTTCAGTCAACTGCTTTGTTTGTAACTCTATCAAATCATTGTCACTGAAATATTCCAAGGCCGTTAACACCCGCTCTCGGTCACTCGGGTACAAGTAATTGAGTTGGGTAAAATCAAGACTGTACCATACTCTTGCTTTTTGACAGCTTTGCAGTAGGGCTCTAACAAAGTTTTGCCTTTCTCCTTTAAACATCTCGATTAACTGGTTTTCGTTCACCTTAAGCTTAAACTTATATTCAGCAAAGTAACTGTAAGCCGGTCGAATAACCTGCTCTAATTCTAAATAAACCAATAATGTTTTTAAGGTTAATGGGTTAATATTTGATTGTTGCGAAAAGCTATTTAAAACCAGCTCAAATTGACCATTATTTAAATGTGCTTGTTGTTGTAAGTCTTTGACTACATACGCGATATCTTGTTGTTGCGGCGTTGCTGCATAGACAAAATTTTCTAAAATATGACGATTGTCTAAGTTGACAAACAACAAACAATTTGAGATTTGACCATCGCGCCCTGCCCGGCCAATTTCTTGCGCGTAGTTTTCAATTGATTTTGGCAAGTCATAATGAACCACATAACGAATATCAGACTTATCTATGCCCATGCCAAAGGCGATGGTAGCGACAATCAGTTTATGCTTAGAATCCATGAAATTTTGTTGGATCTGCTGTCTAACCTCGCTGTCCAATCCTGCATGGTATGCAATTGCTTCAATACCAAGCTGTTGCAACTGCTGCGCTAAATCTTCTGCTGTTTTTTGCAAGGTTACATAGATAATGCCAGACAAGCCAAGTTTTGGCTGTAGCCATTGCTGTAAGCATTTTAAACGCATATCTGCGTCTACGGATTGCACTTCAATGTGTAAATTGGCTCGGTAGAATCCGGTGATTGCGACATTAGTATCTGCAATATCAAACTTGGTGCACATATCATTAATCACCGCCTTAGTGGCCGTTGCCGTTAATAAAAGCACTTGAGGTATTTGAAACTGTTTCTTATAGAGCGGTAATTTCAAATAATCTGGTCGAAAGTTATGTCCCCATTCCGAAATACAGTGAGCTTCGTCAATAACCATCAAAGATATTGGAATTTGCTGCAAAAAATGGCGAAACCGTTCGTTATTTAACCGTTCAACAGATATCATCAGGACCTTGATTTGACCGCAACGAACCCCATTCATCACATCCCTTACCTGTTCTTTACTTTGGCTAGAGTCAATACTTGCTGCGGAGATCCCTTTAGTGGCAAGAAAACCTAGTTGATCTTGCATTAAAGCCAATAACGGTGAAATAACCACGGTTAAATGCGGTAATGCTAGAGCCGGTAATTGGTAACACAATGACTTGCCTGATCCTGTTGGAAAAATTGCCGCGACGCTTTGCCCTTCAAGGATTGAATTGATCACCTGCTGCTGACCAGGGCGAAAGGTTGAAAAGCCAAAATAAGATTGCAATAAATCAGTAGCAAGATTGGTTGTGCTTTTTAGCATAACGGTTTAATTTTTCATCCTCAGAAATTCAATGTTGTCGCCAAATAGGCTTAAAAAATTAAGCATTTGAAGGTATATGGTTTTTGCTAACGTCAGTGCCCTGCGTCCACATATTTATTGTTTTTAGTAAAAATTTTAATCATTTCAACCTGTTATAAGCTAATTGTTGGATTCGTTCAACTATCGCTTTAACCCCATTGCCACGAGAAGGGCTTAAATGTTGCATTAAGCCGAGATGTTCAAAGTATTCACTGATATCAAATTCAATAATCTGTTTGGGTGTTTTTTGTTGATAGACACTTAAAATAATGACCATCAGGCCCCGAATAACCTTAGCATCACTGTCACATTCAAACCACAAGGTGTTAATGTTTGGGCATATTTTAGTTTTTAACCACGCTTTACTTTCACAACCAGAAATTAAATCTGTCGGCTGACGTTCGCCTTTGTCTAAGCGTGGCAATTGTTTTGCCAACAACATGATCTCGCGATGCTTAGCATCCCAAGTTCTTGCCTTAGCAAATTTTTCTAAAACCTCACTTTGACGCACAAATTCTGCTTGTTGTGTGTCCTCTTGAGGGCTTGAATTCGCCTCAAACGGCTTCGGCACTATCGGTTTTGACTCTAACCTGTGCTCTTGCGCACAATACAATTTCAGCTGTTGAATAAAATAATCGACTTCAGCGTAAGTATTATAAGCGGTCAATGACACCCTAACCGCCCCATCTAGATTAAAATAACTCATTAATGGCATCGTACAATGATGGCCACTTCGTACCGCAATCCCTTTGGAGTCTAGGTAAGCGGCTAAATCTTGGTGATGAATGTTGTTTACGGTAAAACTAAAAATCGGTACGTCAGGACAGCCTTGTGCCAACAAAGTCACAGGTTCAAGCTCAGCAAGCTTTTGATACATGTATTGGGCAAGGTCATGTTCATAAGCAAACATCAAGTTTCTAGATGGTTGTGAAATTAATGTGCAACTTTCACCTAAGGCAATGACGCCTTCAATATCTGGGGTTCCCGCTTCAAATTTGTGCGGTAAAGTATTGTAGGTGGTCGCTTCAAAACTAACGTGTTTTATCATTTCGCCACCAAATTGATATGGCGGCATTATGTGTAATAAAGATTTCTTGCCATATAGAGCACCAATTCCGGTTGGTCCATACATTTTGTGGCCGGAAAAAACATAAAAATCACAATTTAAATCCTGCACATCCACAGGTAAATGCGCAATGGCTTGAGCACCATCAATAACACTGATCGCGCCCTGTTTGTGGGCTAATGCCACAAGTTCTTTGACTGGGTTAATTTTACCAAGGACATTAGAAACATGGTTAATGGCGATGATTTTACATTTTGAACTGATCAGAATTTTAGCGTTTTCAAGACTGATCCGGCCATCACTTTGTAAGGGTAACACCACAAGCTTTGCCCCTGTCATGGTGGCAATGTGTTGCCAGGGCACAATATTGGCATGATGTTCTGCTTGCGACACCACGATTTCATCATTAGCACGCAAGTGGGACAAGCCATAGCTGTGCGCTATCAAGTTTATCGCTTCAGTAGTGCCTTTTGTCCAAATGATTTCAGTTTCTTCTTTGGCATTGATGAATTGAGCGATTTGAGTTCTAACTTGCTCAAACAGACGGGTTGCTTTAGAACTTAAATAATGTGAAGAACGATGAACATTCGCATTGCTTTGCTGATAAAAATCTACCGAAGCCTGAACCACTGACAAAGGCTTTTGAGTTGTAGCCGCATTATCAAAATATACCAACGGATAGTTATTGCTATATGTTTGTAAAATTGGAAAAAGATCTCGAAACTTGGCGACTGAAAACATTCTGGCTCACTATAAAATGGGCTTAATTAATAGATTGAATGGCAATTATACCGTACATCGATTGCGATGTTGTGCTTTACCCGGTTTTTTTAGCAAATGTCAGGCAAAAAGAACAATCTTTGACTATAACTAGGTTACTGAGTTTTTATTGTTTTAATCAATCCCACGGTTGAATATAGAATCAAAACAGTTGTTTTTAAAACTTTAAAACTTAGATAAAGCTACTTGGAAACAATAATATAGCCTACTCCACACAAAGCTGTCAGGTAGGTAATTAATGTCAAACGCTTAAAATACAAGAGGGATAATATGGCACTGTTCTCTTGGTTTCGAACTTCGAAACAATCAAGAAATTCAATGATAAATGACAATAGGAAATTAAATCTAAAACACAAACGTATGTGGCCCATTACTCAAACTCAAATGGGAACCCCAGAACCATCTACCGAACGCCAAGTCGATGAGGACGCAATCGATACACCAATAAACATGGATAAATAAAATTAGTACTCTCCCTGAGAGATGAGCCTTTGTCTCTCAATGATTTTTTCCACAGCCCCCGCTTTTTTAAACCAATGGTTAGCTCTTTCTAAATGCCCTTGTTGACGTGCATAAAGCCCAAGATTGTAATAATACGCAGGCATTTTCAGATTGTGTTCACCGCGATTGATCATTTCCTGATAAATCGGTTCTAACGCCAGTTCAAAATGTTGCATTTGGGTTGTCGAAGCTACGGCTTTAAAAGCCTGACTGCTGCTTAAGTCACATGAATCGGTGGCAAACACTCCGACTTCATTGGCAAACCCCATTGGCGTGCCTAATTGATAGCCTTGATCGGTTTTATGAGTTATCGGCGTACTGGCTTTAATGAAATCAAACCAAGGTAATACGTGTTTAAGCTTAGCTCTGGCCTCTTGCTCGGTTAAAAAAGTTAACGGGTGAGTGATATACACATTTTGACGAACCAAGGGGGCATTGTCAGGTTCACAGTCCCGATGCCCTTCTGGTAATGGGTATTCGTCAATAAACCCAAGTAAGTGCAATAATTCATGCTCTAAGACTTTGATATCATCCCGACTGTCCATGTATAAAATGCCATGATTCACATTAGCACCCCCAAATGGCACCACGGTTGCTATGTACCTGACATGCTCTGCCAGATCCAAGTTTGCATAAATATCTTCTCGACATTGAATGGGTGCGCTAGCGTTATTTGTGCACCCTAAAGCTTGTTCATTAATATAGCGTACCGGTAAGAAACAGAATTGTTGTCCAAAAAATTTGTGTTGTTTTAATGTGCTTAAATAGCCATTGATTTTGTTAATATTTGCCTTGTTAGTGGCAAAAAATTGAATAGAGTTCGCACATCTATCCTGTTGTTCAATGTTTGTAAATAAAACATTTGCTTGATCTTTTTGCCGCTTCCCTACACCCAGACCTACTTGATCATCAAAGCGAATGTCTAGGAGCCATTGCTTTAATTTAAGCTGCTTCGGTTGGGATAAATGTGGCAGAATGCTGTTTAACCAGGTTCGATCATCTGCCCATATAGCCAGTTCAATGGCGATCTTTTGCGCCTCTTCACTGGAATCAATAAATCGACTTATTTTCACTTTTAGATTTTGCAGTTGTTGTTCATTAAAACGCTGCTGGCTAAGAAAGCTCTGACCTAGATTAATAATCGCTTGCTGTGAACCCAGCTCTAGCGCCTTTTGGTACCAATAATGACTAAACTGCGCGTCTTGTTGGGAGAAGAAGTGCTGAGCCATGGCCCAAGCGTAGTTAGGATCAGAACGTCCTAGGATTTGACCATACCGTAGCCAAGGCGCGCTGCCTTGGCGACTTTGAGTATATGCGACTTTATAGGCACTGGTCAGTTTTAACCCTAAACCATAGTCAAGTTGGGCAGGAGTTTGACCGTGCGTGGCTAAAAGCTCTTTTAAGTATTGACTAACAGAAAATGAGCTGTGGCTTAGTAATACGCACAGTAAAAAAATAATACTGCTTTTAAACTTCACAGTGACCGACCAACATACCGCCTTTATGGCTCGCGTATTGGCCCCATTCTAACGTTAAGTAATTCAAGTTCTAGTTTGGCGTATCGGTGTTCAACAAATTCATACACATTGGTGCTTAATGCCAATTTAAAATAATCAGCCGCCAGATCTTTTCGGCCTTTGTTTAAGTAATATTTCCCTAAATAGAAATAACCTTCGCACAATCTGTCGGTAAGCTCTTTATGGCTATTAACGTCTTTAGCCATCGAACGAATGAATTCTTGTTCCGAAATATCGTCAAGATATAAGCGCAAAATATTATTCGCCCAACCATCGTGCATCAATGCGTTGAAGTTTTGTTGCAACCGGGTAAGAGCCGCCTTTTCATCGATTTGCTGCTCAACGAGATACAACCAAACGCTACGATAAGGGTCATTTTGCTGTTGCGCTTTAAACGTATTTAAATCGTCTATGGCTAAATTAGGGCGACCACCATAATACAATGCAATACCACGATTTAAATAGGCGTACTGATGATTAGGATCGAGTTCTATTGCAGAATCAAAAGCCTCATACGCCTGCAAAAACTGTTGTCTTTGAGTGTGATGGATACCGATAAAATTATAAGCTTCCACCATATCTGGTTGTAATCTTAATGCTCTTTGAAAATCAAAATTAGCTAACGCACGTAATCCGACACTATCAAATATAATGCCACGATCATAAAACAGTCTGGCTTTTTGTTCGGGACTGACATCGGCCCGGTTAATGATTTCTGATAATCGGGCTAACGCGATTTCACTTTGTTGATTAATCGGTGCTGGTTCAGCAATGATAAGGTTGGAGACATTCGAAAAATAATTATCTGTAGTGGAACAACCACATAAAAAAGACAGTACAACTAACACTGTTATAGATTTAATTTTCACACAATTTCCCAGATAAGATGCTAATGCTTCTTTCAAAAGTTTAGCAGAATAAAAATGATTGTAATGTGTATATAAAAAAAGGGAGATTTAACCCTCCCTTATTCAGAACGCTTATTACGCACTTTCCAATGAGTGGTCAGTGCGTCGCTAATTATTCTGCGGCTGTTTCATCAGCAGCTGGCTTGTCAGCCGCTTCTTTCATGCTTAAACGAACACGGCCTTGGCGATCAACTTCCAATACCTTAACCGTTACTTCCTGACCTTCAGAAAGGAAATCAGTCACATTGTTCACACGCTCTTCAGCAATTTGTGAAATATGAACCAAACCATCTTTACCAGGTAGTACATTAACAAAAGCACCAAAGTCAACGATGCGTACAACTTTACCCGAGTATACAGCACCCACTTCAATTTCAGCGGTTAAAGACTTGATGCGGTTGATCGCATCTTCAGCTTGTTCACCTGACGTTGCCGCGATTTTTACCGTACCATCATCTTCAATTTCAATGGTCGTGCCGGTCTCTTCAGTAAGTTGGCGAATAGTTGCACCACCTTTACCAATTACGTCACGGATTTTGTCTGCGCTGATCTTCATTGTATGAATGCGAGGAGCAAACTCAGAGATGTCTTCACGAGCAGAGTTAATCGCTTGATCCATAACACCTAGGATATGAATACGTGCACCTTTAGCTTGGTTCAATGCCGTTTGCATGATCTCTTTGGTGATACCTTCAATTTTGATATCCATCTGCAATGCAGTAATACCATTTTGAGTACCAGCTACTTTAAAGTCCATGTCACCTAAGTGATCTTCATCACCTAAGATATCAGAAAGAACAACGTGGCTGTCGCCTTCTTTAACTAGACCCATCGCAATACCGGCAACGGAATCTTTAATCGGTACACCAGCATCCATAAGTGCTAATGAAGTACCACAAACAGAAGCCATTGACGATGAACCGTTCGATTCGGTGATTTCAGACACCACGCGAACCGCGTATGGGAATTCTTCCATTGACGGCATCACCGCGGCAATACCACGCTTAGCCAAACGACCGTGACCAATTTCACGACGCTTAGGAGAACCAACAAAACCGGTTTCACCCACACAGTATGGAGGGAAGTTGTAGTGCAACATAAAGTTGTCAGTTTTTTCACCTAAGATGGTTTCAACACGCTGTGCATCGCGCGCGGTACCTAAGGTTGCAGTAACTAATGCTTGGGTTTCACCACGAGTAAAGACAGCTGAGCCGTGAGTACGAGGAAGGACACCAGTCATCACATCAAGAGCACGGATCATTTCAGGGTCACGACCATCGATACGAGGCGCGCCAGAAGTGATGCGTTCACGAACAACTTTTTTCTCTAAATCGTGGAATAAGTCTTTTGCTTCTTGTACGTTTAATTCGTCATCTTCTGCTGCTAACTTTTCAACTAGGGCATTGCGAATTTCGGCAATCTTTTCGTAACGAGCGGCTTTTTCCGTAATTTGGTAAGCTTGTTTCACATCTTCTGTTACCAGGTCAGCGATTTTAGCTGTTAACGCTTCGTTTTTCACTGGTGCTTCCCAGTTCCAAGATGGCGCATTGACTTCAGCAGCAAACTCTTTGATTGCATTAATCGCTTTTTGTGATTCTTCGTGGCCGTATACCACAGCGCCAAGCATAATTTCTTCAGATAATACGTCGGCTTCTGACTCAACCATCAAAACGGCTGATTCTGTACCAGCTACAACCAAATCTAATTTGCTTTGCTCAAGCTCTGATTGTAGAGGGTTTAATATGTACTTATCGTTGATGTAACCAACACGAGCAGCACCTACTGGGCCATTAAAAGGCATACCTGTAATCGCTAATGCGGCGGAGGTACCTAATAATGAAATGATGTCTGGTGCAATTTCTGGGTTGGCAGAAACAACGGTAACGATAATTTGAACTTCGTTGGTAAATCCTTCAGGAAATAAAGGACGAATTGGACGGTCAATTAAACGTGCAGTTAGGGTTTCTTCTTCGGTAGGACGACCTTCACGTTTGAAGAAGCCACCAGGAATTTTACCTGCTGCGTATGTTTTTTCTTGGTAGTTAACCGTTAATGGGAAGAAGTCTTGGCCTTCAACCGCTTCTTTTTTACCTACAACAGATACTAATACAGATGTATCATCCATACTGGCCATAACGGCGGCTGTTGCTTGACGAGCGATAACACCGGTTTCTAGTGTTACTGTATGCTGTCCGTACTCAAATGTTTTAGTAATCGGAGTCACTGTTTTTTCCTTATATGGTAGAGCCCAACGCCCTACGTTTCATTTTATATATAATTTCGCAAGTAATTATACGCACTTAGCGACTTAAAGCCACTAATAAAAATGCTCAAATTAATAATTTTTATAAATTCATATTGATGTTTTATTGAACACTCAGATTATTTATCGAATATGATTCATTTTTTCAACAAAATCGGCTAAAGCATTGGTTCTATAGCATGCACTTGCCTGCTTAAGGTCGTCCCGATTGACCAAAACCGTACGCATACCTTGTCCTCTTGCAGTCTCTAGGTTTAGCGGCTGATCGTCATACATCACAGCGTTATTCGCCGCAAAATTAAAGTGCTGACATATGGTTTGAAAAGCGTGCGGATCAGGCTTCATTTTATAGTCGGTTAGCTCAACCGAAAACACCCCTTCAAAGTACTCATAAAGGCCTAAATGCTGCAATACCCGAGTCGCATAAGTGTTCGGGGAATTGGTAAACACATAGCGTGTTTTTGAGCAATTAGATAACGCAAGATTTAAT
The DNA here is from genome assembly GCF_041410465.1 of Thalassotalea sp. 273M-4. Classification (NCBI taxonomy): domain Bacteria; kingdom Pseudomonadati; phylum Pseudomonadota; class Gammaproteobacteria; order Alteromonadales; family Colwelliaceae; genus Thalassotalea; species Thalassotalea aquiviva. Next base: position 1,337,903 of record NZ_CP166961.1, on the reverse strand, counting down.
CGTTGATCGGGTTGAACATGTCGTAAGTCAACATCATGACTGTATTGAGCAAATTCTTCTAAGTCTATTTCAGGATGGTGCAGTTGCACTCCTCTACCTGAACCACCGTATTTTAGGTAGTACTGCTCACAAAGTTGGTTTGCTTGCGCTAATGTGATGTTTAATTGTTGGCTCAGAAAATAGCGCATGCGAGCACCAATTTGTTCCAATATTTGATTTTTAGGATGATAAAGGGTGTTGTCGAGATCGTACAAATGCACGTCCCGTTGTTGTAAAGCCAGCAACGATACTTCTCCTTATTGGTGGCAACGGCGGCAACGGATTAAAACGATAGTAACAACTATTTATACCAAGAGTTGTAGCAATTGGTAACAGAAAATTATTACCTCGCATTCCCTGATCTCACCGATGCTAAGTAAAAAAGCGGAGTAAAAAAACATTAAACTCGGTGCTTATACCAATACTTTTAGTCAGTAAATAGCAGACAAAAAAAAGGAGCCAATAGGCTCCTTTTTCCGTTTTGGGTACGTGCTTATTAGCGACGTAGGCCTAAACGTGCAATTAGGTCAGTGTAACGTGCAACGTTTTTACCTTTAAGGTAGTCAAGAAGCTTACGACGTTGGCTAACCATACGTAGTAGACCACGACGTGAGTGGTGATCGTGGATGTGCTTTTTGAAGTGACCTTGTAGGTGGTTGATTTGTGTAGTTAACAAAGCAACTTGTACTTCAGGAGAACCAGTGTCACCTTCAGCTTGAGCGTATTCTGCAACGATTGCAGCTTTTTCAGCAGCAGATAAAGACATAATATATACCTTAGTGTTAAAAGTTAAAATCAATGTCGAGCCAAACACTAATTCAGCAAGACACATTAAAGAGCGCGTATTCTAACAATAAATCCGCGCAATGCAAGTGTTTTTAGCTTACTCGCTGTTGGTGTGCAATACCACCAAGCGTTTGGGTGCCAACATACCGTCCTGATTAATTTCACCCACACCAATAAAGCGTTTTTGTTCACCGACAGTCAGTTTGAGCATTTTATCATGCGCTTGCAAGTTACCTACCATAACTGGATTACCATGTTGCAGGTATCTGGCAGATTCCTCGTCGACATTGACTTCTTGCAATTCAAACAAAGCCGTATCCATATTGAGTAGCAACGGGTCTAACAGCTCTGAAGGGCTCTTATCTTGGGCTTTAGCTTGCTCAAGTAAGGCTTCAAGCTGCTCTAAAGTGACCATTTTTTCAATTGGATAGGGGCCAACTTTAGTACGTCTGAGCATGCTCACGTGTGCACCACAGCCTAACAGCTCACCTAAATCGTCAACAATGGTTCTAATATAGGTGCCCTTAGAAACATGAATTTGCATATCCACTTCGTCGCCTTCAAAGCGCAACAAATCAAGTTGAAATACGGTGATATCGCGAGCTTCACGTTCTACCGTGATCCCTTCTCGGGCATATTTGTATAAAGGCTGACCTTTGTGCTTCAATGCTGAATACATCGAAGGCACTTGCTTTGAGTGACCGCGAAAAGAATCCAACGCTTGCATCAGTTCTTGTTCACTAACATTCACTGCTTTTTGCGCAACGACTTCACCATCGGCATCGCTGGTCGTGGTGCGAATACCTAACTTTGCGGTAACAATATAGGTTTTATCGGTATCTAATAAAAATTGTGAAAATTTAGTCGCTTCACCCAAACAAATCGGTAACATACCCGTCGCCAAAGGATCTAAGGCGCCAGTATGACCGGCTTTGTTGGCAAAATATATTCGTTTTACAGCTTGTAAAGCATGGTTTGATGACATGTCATAGGGCTTATCCAATAACACAATGCCATCGACCTGACGACCTTTTCTACGCCTTGCCATGAGTTAATCTTCCTGCGGTGAGTTATCAGCAGAATCATTGCTTTTCTTGCTGGCTTTTTCTTCGTCTTCACGGATCACTTTATCAACAAGAGAGGTCATTCGAACCCCTTCGACTAATGATTGATCGTATTGAAAACGCAGGTTTGGCATAATGCGAGCGCGTAAACGCTTAGCAAGCAATGAACGAATAAAACCGGCGGCATCATTTAACACATCTAAAGAGGTGTTAACTTTTTCTTGGTCGTCGTCAAAAAAGGTAACGAAAACCTTGGCATACGCCAAATCACGAGTCACTTCTACCGCAGAAACCGTTAACATGCTTAAACGAGGATCTTTGATTTCTCGTTGCAAAATAACGGCAATTTCTTTCTGGATTTGTTGTGCAACTCGATCTGTTCGAGAAAATTCTCTGGCCATATCAGACTCCGGAAAAAAATAGGGGCTAAGCCCCTATTTTACTAAGACTTAATGATTAAAGTGTGCGTTTAACTTCGACCGTTTCGAATACTTCGATTTGGTCACCCACTCTAACATCATTATAGTTTTTAACGCCGATACCACATTCAGTACCATTACGTACTTCTTGGACATCGTCTTTAAAGCGACGTAATGATTCTAATTCACCTTCGTAAATAACGACGTTCTCACGTAGAACACGAATTGGCGCGCTACGCTTGATGTTACCTTCGGTAACCATACAACCAGCAATAGCACCGATTTTAGGTGATTTAAACACGTCACGAACTTCCGCTAAACCAATGATTTCTTGCTTAAATTCTGGTGCAAGTAAACCACTCATCGCTGCCTTAACTTCATCAATTAATTGATAAATGATGCTGTAGTAGCGTAAGTCTAGGTTTTCAGATTCAATTACTTTACGAGCCGCGGCGTCCGCACGAACGTTAAAACCTACCACAATCGCATTTGAAGCTGCAGCAAGAGAAGCATCCGTTTCGGTGATACCACCAACACCAGAGCCAACAATTTTAACTTTCACTTCGTCAGTAGACAGTTTTAATAATGAATCTGAAATGGCTTCCAATGAACCTTGTACGTCAGATTTTAATACGATATTAACTTCAGACACATCGCCTTCAGCCATATCGGTAAACATATTTTCAAGCTTGGCTTTTTGCTGACGAGCAAGTTTCACATCACGGAATTTACCTTGACGGTATAACGCAACTTCACGTGCTTTACGCTCATCTTTAACAACTGTCGCTTCATCACCTGATTGAGGTACACCACTTAAGCCTAAGATTTCAACAGGAATTGATGGGCCAGCTTCTTCAATTGGTTTACCTAACTCATCACGCATCGCACGTACGCGGCCATATTCTAGACCACATAAAACGATGTCACCTTGGCGTAAAGTACCTTCTTGAACTAATACAGTAGCAACTGGACCACGGCCTTTATCAAGCTTCGATTCAACAACCACACCGTTTGCCATTTTATCAACGACAGCCGTTAATTCTAATACTTCTGATTGCAGCAATACCGCATCAAGTAATTCATCAATGTTGGTACCCGCTTTGGCAGAAACGTGAACAAATTGGGTATCACCACCCCATTCTTCAGGAATAACGTCGTGTTGTGCTAATTCGTTCTTAACGCGATCTGGATCAGCTGTTTCTTTATCGATTTTGTTTACCGCAATAATAATGGGTGCATCGGCCGCTTTTGCGTGCTGAATCGCTTCAATTGTTTGAGGCATAACACCATCATCTGCTGCAACAACAATGATAACGATATCGGTTGCTTTAGCACCACGTGAACGCATAGCGGTAAACGCTGCGTGACCTGGCGTATCTAAGAAAGTGATCATGCCATGACCAGTATCTACGTGATACGCACCAATGTGCTGAGTAATACCACCGGCTTCAGCGTCTGCTACTTTTGATTTACGAATGTAATCAAGTAACGAGGTTTTACCATGGTCAACGTGCCCCATAATAGTAACCACTGGTGCACGAGTGATTTCTTCACCGGTGTGACCACGATCGCCAAGTACCGCTTCTTCTAAGGCATTTTCTTTCACCAATACCACTTTATGACCCATTTCTTCAACAACTAAGGCTGCTGTTTCTTGGTCTATAACTTGGTTAATGGTTGCCATTGCGCCCATTTTGAACATGACTTTTACAACTTCTGCGCCTTTAACCGCCATTTTATCGGCTAGTTCAGCAACAGAAATGGTTTCACCGATGCGAATTTCACGTTCAACCGCTTTCGCTGGTTTTTGGAAACCATGTTGTAAAGAAGATGGCGCATTTAAAGTTGATTTGCCTTTACCTTTACCACGACGGTTGCCTTGAGTCTCTTTTTGACCAGGCTTTTTCTTGCGACGACGACGGCCACCAACTTCTTCTTGTTGGTCTACTTTGTCTTCCGCTTCTTGTGCGTATACAGACGAAGTAACATGAACAACTTCTTGCTCTTTTTTACGACGTTCTGCTTCTTGTGCTTGCCAGCGAGCTTCGTTTTCTTCGGCTAGTTTTTTCGCTGCTTCAGCCGATAGACGCGCTTCTTCTTCGGCTTTAGCTGCGGCTTCTGCTTCTTGCGCTTGGCGAATACGATCCGCTTCTTCTTGTTCCGCTTTGGTTTTTGCAGGAACAACTTCTTCAGGTTTATTCGCACGAGCTTGCTCGGCTTTGGCTTTCGCTTCAGCGTCGGCTTTTGCCTTAGCTTCCGCTTTTGCTTTCGCCTCGGCTTCTGCTTTGGCTTTCGCTTCGGCAGCCGCTTTGGCTTTTGCTTCCGCCTCTGCTTTAGCTTTTGCTTCAGCTTCGGCTTGCGCTTTCGCTTCGGCTTCTGCTTGCGCTTTTAATTCTAAGTCGCTTGCTTTTACGTAGGTACGCTTTTTACGCACTTCTACTTGTACTTGCTTCGCTTTTGAACCAGAACCTGTGGTGATGGTTGACTTAGTTTTACGATTTAGTGTCATGCGCTTTGGTTTTGCGCCCGACTCATCACCATGTTGCTTTTTCAAGTACTCTAGTAATGTTTCTTTTTCTTGTTCTGTGACATTGTCACTTGCCGTTTTTTTAATGCCGGCATCGGCAAGTTGAGCCACCAAACGGTCTGCGTCTGTACCAATTTCGGTAGCGAGTTGTTTTACAGTTACATCTGTCATGTAATAATTTCTCCTTGCTCGAGCTTATTCTTCATTAAACCAGCAAATATTTCGAGCAGCCATGATAAGCTCGCCCGCTTTTTCTTCATCAAGCTCTTCAATATCCGAGATATCGTCTATGCCTTGGTCGGCTAAATCTTCTAGCGTGATCACGCCACGACTTGCCAATACGTAGGCTAAATGCTTATCTAAACCTTCAAGATTTAATAAATCATCTGCTGGCTCAGCATCTTCTAATGACTCTTCTGATGCCAAGGCCTGGGTGGTTAACGCCGCTTTCGCTCGCTCTCGCAATTCTTCAACGGTTTCTTCATCTAAACCGCTAATTTGCAATAACTCTTCAACCGGTACATAAGCTATTTCTTCAAGAGAAGAAAAGCCTTCTTCGGCCAACATGGTGGCAAAATCGTCATCAATATCTAATTTTTCGGTGAATAGCGATAACACTTTGTCATTTTCAGCGTCGTGTTTTGCTTTCATATCTTCAACTGTCATTACATTCAATTCCCAGCCTGTTAATTGGCTAGCTAAACGAATGTTTTGACCGCTTTTACCTATTGCCATAGCAAGGTTGCCCTCTTCTACAGCGATATCCATGGTGTTTGAATCTTCATCCACTATAATCGAGGCAACTTCAGCAGGTGCCATCGCATTAATTACAAATTGTGCAGGGTTGTCATCGAATAACACGATGTCTACACGTTCGCCGCCAAGTTCACCTGACACTGCTTGGACACGAGAACCTCGCATACCAACACACGCACCAACAGGATCGATGCGTTTGTCATTTGATTTTACGGCGATTTTGGCACGAGAACCCGGGTCACGGGCAGCACCTTTGATTTCCAACATTTCTTCACCAATTTCTGGCACTTCAACGCGGAAAAGTTCAATCAACATTTCAGGTTTTGCACGGCTTACAAATAACTGTGCACCACGTGCTTCTGGTTTAATGTCGTACAATAAGCCACGAACACGATCACCTGGACGGAATACTTCACGAGGTAACATTTCATCGCGAAAAATAACCGCTTCTGCATTATTACCAAGATCGAGAACAATACTTTCACGACTGGCTTTTTTCACCACACCGGTAATGATTTCACCCAGTTGATCTTGATATTCTTCAACCACTTTAGAACGCTCAGCTTCACGTACTTTTTGTACGATAACTTGCTTGGCCGTTTGCGTGGTGATACGGTCAAATTTAACCGATTCAATTTGGTCTTCTACGTAATCGCCCAGACCAATTGTTTCATCTTCATATTGAGCCGCAGACAAACCGATTTCAGCATAAGGATTTTCAGTTTCAGCGTCGTCTGCAACAACTAACCAACGACGGAAAGTATCAAAATCGCCGGTTGCACGGTCGATTTCAACACGAACCAAAATATCGCCTTCATACTTTTTCTTCGTTGCTGTTTCCAGCGCAGTTTCCATTGCTTCAAAAATTTTTTCACGAGGTAATGCTTTCTCATTCGATACAGCATCTACTACCAGTAATATTTCCTTACTCATCCTTTATTGCCTCACTTCTTTTAATTCTGCTTAGAATATGTTGACCATTTACTTTGACCAAGCTCTGACCAGACAATGCTATTAACATATTCTGATGGTGTTCATTTATGGCTTAAAACTTTGCCACTAAATTTGCTTTGTCAATGTTACCTATCGGTAACTCATAATCTTGACCATCAACGACCACAATTAAATTGTCGCCTTCAATGGCTTCAAGTAAACCTTTAAACTTACGACGGCCATTTAATGGCATCGCCAGTTTTACTTCAACAGTTTCACCTAGCACTTTTTCATAATGCTCTTTGCTAAACAAAGGTCTGTCAACGCCAGGAGATGAAACCTCTAGGCTATACTCGGTGCTAATTGGATCTTCAACATCTAATACCGCACTGACCTGGCGAGAAACATCCGCACAATCGTCGACATCTATGCCATTTTCATGATCAATGAATAAACGCAATACTGAGTGATTACCGGCACTAATATATTCAACACCCAGCAATTCTCTTCCGGTCATTTCTACGGTAGGACGTAACATCTCAGTTAACTTTTGTTCAAACTTGCTCAATCAGATTCTCCAAAAACAAAAAAAGGGCCTCAAGCCCAATAAAAACACCAAATAGTATTGGTATAGTAATCTAGGCTCATTGTACTGCTAGAACGCAGATACAAAAAAGCCCCATTCACGCGGGGCTTATATGATGAACCCTTTGTGTCACAATAAAGATGACCTTAGCCATTCAATTTATTGTCTCGTGGAACTTAAGTTATTATCCTTAGAGTTATTAGGAAAACAACATCCCACTTCAAAGCTTGGGCAATTATATCGCCAGTGAATTAAAATCGCAATAAAAACCTTTATCCACTGCTCGGTTGCGTTAGATTAGCGGCGATTATTTTTCAATCGAATCGGCGCGAAAACGGATGCGTCCTTATAACCCAAGTTTTTATCACCATTTAGTGGTTTTATATCTAGGTTGCCAATAAAATGCTCTCGGTATTGACTGCCGTCATTATCACAATACGCTAACATAAAACCTAGGGTCTTGTCCGCGGTTAAAGTAACCGGTTTATTATCGGCTTTATTTAAAGCAAAAGTGTCGTCATAAATAGCAATGGCTACTTCCCAATGTAAAGTGTTTTCTTGCCCGTGTTGTGCTTTCCATGCCGACTTAATATGATCATTTAGTAAAATAAAGTTAGTACTGCCATCGGCCAAGTTCGGTCCTATGTCGGCCACTTGATTATCTAAACCAATATGATAAGCAAATGCATTAAAATTAAATTGATGATCACCACCTGAGTTATCTTCATCAACAAAAATTTCCAAACAATCATCGTCCCAATACATGTAGGTTGGATCGCGATGTTGATCAAATAAAATATTGTCTTTAATTTCCGCTGCTAAATATAAATACTGCTGATCCCAGCTTAACTTATAGCGGCCCTGAAAATCATTTGCATCAGGCATACCGCCAATAATCGGTTTATCGATGGGTAACCATGGGGTATTTTGCCAAACCGTTTCAGTTAACTGACCATCAATGGTCATAGCTTCATTTGCTTTATATACATACGTTACTGGCTCAGTACTGGCGAGTAAACTCGTGCAAGGGTTAAGTAAGGCTAAGGAAGCGAATAATGGGGCAGAAAATTTATACATACATTGAGATATATTGGCTTAATTGATGCCTATATATTACCCCTTTTTTTGTTTCTTTTTGTGAAAATCATGGCAAAAATCGACGAAAAGGATGCTTTTATCGTCATTTCTTTAAAATAAAACCTTTTAATCGTCATCGTTTGCTCCCTTACAAAGTTTCTCGACTAAAAGCGTCCACCAATGCATCAAGCCTTTGTAGACATTATGGGTTAAGGATTTGATGGATTAGTTTTCGCACTTGTGATCTTAATATATCGTGATGAGTGCGTTGATGCCATATTTGGTAGATGGTCACCGCAGGGAGTTCTAGTGGTGGTTCACAACACACCAAATTGCCATGTTCATTCATCGCCTGTAAGGCGACAGAATTGAGACATGTTAATAGATAATTGGTTTGGCTAACCACCTTGGCTGGCACCATAAAACTTGACAAGCCACAAACCACATGACGTTTTTTACCAATTTTTGCCAGTGCTTTATCGACCATGCCATTTAAGTCGCCTGTTAATGTGGTCACAATGTGCTGACAGGCTACATAGTCGTTTAACGTAAGTGTCCGTTGAATAATGGGATGTTCTGCTCTGACCAACACTTGCATATGTTCTTGGGCCAGTTTTTGTTGGAAAAAAGTCGTTGGCAAATCATTGTAAAAGCCTGCAATAGCAATATCACATTGCCCATTTTCAAGCATTTTTCGAGGCAGTACCCCGTTGGTGTTATGGGTAACGACTTGTACTTTTGGCATTAATGACTGCATGGCTGGTAGTAATTTGGGTAGCAACAAACTTTCCATATAATCGGTACTGTATATATGAATGATGTCATTAACTTCAGATATAGGGGTGCGTAATTCATCCTGATAAAAGAGATCGATATCCGATATTAGTCGAGACACCTTGGTAGCAATGGCATGCGCTTTAGGCGTTGGCACTAGCGTATTCGTGCCACGAACAAACAGCGGATCATCAAATTCTTTTCGCAATTTATTTAGTCGATGACTCAAAGCCGGCTGACTAATTGCCAACCTTTTGGCGGCTTCAATGGCTGAGCCTTCTTGATATAACAGATGAAATAAATACAACAAATTTATATCTTTGTTAGCGATATTCATATTTTGAAATTGATATATAAATTATATTCATTATTTAATTGTAGTTATTCGCTCTAAAATACCCACCTTAATAATTGGTTTGCTGTACAGGTCATCTATTCTTTAAACGAGTTAGACCAAAATACAAACAATGATACAAACGATTCGATCCCACAAATTTAAACGGTTTATCTTAATAGCGGCATAGCAATATCAAGGTAAGACCTAATGGCATCTTAGATGCAAATATTTAATGTTAATTGTGTAAACCCGAGTTTAGGTTTTTACACATCGAGAATTTTTATGAATAACACAGTGTTTAATATGTTTAAGCAAGCTCTGGCTTTCAAAAACGAATCTAGATCACGCAGGCTTTTGTCGTACGCTTTAGTGGTTCTGTTTACTAGCACTTCAATCGCAAGCAAGGCTACACCAAACTTGCCACCGTTGCATGATAGTGCTCTTGATATTGTGGTTGAGCTGCCCTTTCGACCGGGAAATGTCAGCGTTACCACCTCCGGCCGAGTATTTGCGACGATTCACCCTTTCGCAGGTGAACGTGGTGTACAACTGATTGAAATAAAGCCAAAAGGTAAATATCAACCTTGGCCTTCAAATGCCCTTCAATCTCCTGAGGGCTCATACTCAGCCAAGACCATTGATAGCCCATTAGGAATTACTGATGACAAACAAGGTGGTTTATGGATTGTCGATATGGGCAACCACCTTGGCTATACTCGAATTTGGGGCTTTGATATTGAAACGGGTAACGTTATCGCTAAGATTAATTTGCCTAAAGAAATTGTGCCAGCAACCAGTTTCGTGCAAGATTTAGTGGTAGATCGCCAACGAGGTTGGATTTACCTAGCAGACCTTGCAAACCCGAGTATTATCAGTGTTGAGTTATCAACGCAGAATGTTCGCCGTTTCAGTGACCATCCTGGATTACAACCAGAAGCGGGGGCCACCATGATCATTAACAACGAACCGGTGTTATTTGCCGGTCAACCAGCCCATTCAGGTATTAACCCGATCACTTTATCAGATGATGGTGAAACCTTATTCTTTGGCGCCATGAATGGTACTTCTTGGTATCGTTTACCTACAATTGGCTTACGTCAACAAAGTAGCGATAAAGCGATAAAAGCGAGCGTTAACAAAGTAGGTGCTAAACCTATTTCTGATGGTGCGACAACGGATAAAATGGGCATTCATTATTTTACCAACCTAAATGCAAATGGAATCGATATATTATCAAAAAATGGTAGGTTAACGCCGTTGCTTAGAGATCCCAGATTAGACTGGCCAGATAACGTTTCTGTAAGTGCCGATAACTGGCTATATATCTCAGTTAACCAATTGCATAAGTCCACCCCGTTTAGTGGCAGCGATAAAGGCCAAGCACCGTATTTTATATACCGATATAAACTCAAGTAATTTTTTTATTACACAGTAAAAACACATTCTCCGTCATGCTCACTCTGTGACGGCTCGTTATTAAAGGCAAAAAAATGACCACAAATTTATTCGAACCATTCAAGCTTAATGACACCATTACGCTTTCCAATCGTATTATTATGGCGCCACTTACACGTTGTATGGCGGATGAAAACTTAGTACCAACCCAACTAATGGCTGATTATTACGCTCGCAGAGCCGATACTGGCCTAATCGTGTCAGAAGCAACCATTATTCGCCCTGACGGTCAAGGCTACCCGAATACACCAGGTATTTTCACTCCAGAACAAATCGCTGGATGGCGCCAAGTTACCGATGCCGTGCATGCTCAAAATGGCAAAATATTTGCCCAGTTATGGCATACCGGTCGCCTAGCTCATCCATACTTTTTCAACAATGGTGACGTACTTGCGCCATCGGCGATAGGCATTGACGGTAGCGTACCACGACAACGTGAGCTGCAATACCAAACGCCTAAAGCTGCAGATCTGGATGATATTAAGCAATTGATCATAGATTATCGCCAAGCTGCGATAAATGCGCTAGAAGCCGGTTTTGATGGGGTTGAAATTCATGGCGCCAATGGTTATCTACTTGATCAATTTTTACATTATTCAAGTAACATTCGTGACGATGAATTTGGTGGTAGTGCTGAAAACATGGCGCGTTTTGCGCTTGCGGTTATTGATGCGGTCATTAATGCTATTGGTGGTCATCGCACCGCATTACGGTTATCACCTGGCGGTTATCATTACATTGAAGAAAACATGAAAGACGCGCAAGTGTTCGATTATTTATTGTCCGAGTTAAATAAGCGAGATCTGGCCTACTTACACGTTGGGATATTTGATGACAGTATGGAGTTTGCTTCCTTAAAAAGCAGTGCGTCGGCTTATATACGTGCACGCTATGATAATACCTTAGTCGGTGTTGGTGGTTATACCGCACAATCTGGCAGTCAAGCCATTGCACAAGGCAAGTTTGACTTATTAGCCATTGGTCGACCGCTCATTGCCAACCCAGATTATGTACAAAAAGTTAAAACGGGTGAAGCTCTCACTGAATATAGTGATGAAATGCTGGCTAAACTGATTTAACTTGTATAACCATTTTATCGGGCAACGATGAAGATTGGGCGAATACCCCAAAAAATATAGCCCCTTTAGTTTTAGCATAGGCTGACTAACAGGGGCGATGCATTGCTCGCTATGTCGTGTGCTAAAATTCTTTGACGGCAACATTTTTACAGCTGCGCTTCTTTTTTTTCATGTTTGTGTAAAACTTAGCGTTTTTAAAAATGAAAAAGTGGGGGTAACAGACAGAATCGATGAAGCATGTCTACTGATTACAAGTGGATTTTAACAATATGACCATCGGCGCCTGCTCCCCAGCAAATGGATTGATTGCACGCTAACGCCCAAGTATCTGTTACGCTAATAAGTTGCCATGTTTGGCTTGCCCTACTTAATGCCGCAATGCCCTCTGGGTTGCTAATAAAAATAAAGTCGTCGGTTATTGCTGAACCATAAATAGCGCCATGTAATGGTACCTCTGGTAGTGATGACCACTGCTTGGTGACAAAGTCATAAGTGTAAGCTTCTGCTGGCTTGTCTTTGGCGTTTAAACCACCGCCAAAAGCATAAACCGTGTTTTGTTGTATCTGCAAAGAAAAAATACCCGAAGCTTCGCCACCACTAAAAGGGGTCGTTATCGTCTGCCAAGGTTTGTCTGGTGCCTTAAATAAAATTCTGGGATTTTGATTATTGCCCGTACCAATGGCAATACTGCCGTCTTTATCCGAACTAATACAAGTACCACTTGCAGCAAATCCACCTTCGCCCTTTTCGGCATCAATACCTAATACCAACTCTTGCCAAGTTTGACCAAAATCGTCCGACTTTAAGGCAAAAAGTTTTCCCTCAACCGAATCACCATATAACCATAATTCAGCCGGGTTATGTTTCCCCTGAGTGACGCAGTCATAAAACGTACTGGGGTGAGAACCTTGTTGTACCAATTGCCAATGTTGACCTGCATCGTTGGAAAAATGCAATTGCGACTCGCTACCAAGCCCTGCTGCCATAAGAGATATTTTGCTACCATCAACTTCAATATCGCGAAACTGTTGATTAACGTTTAAAGAAGGAGGCTGAATTTTGTGCCAATCGTGGCCATTATTATGGGATCTAAATATGGCGGACTCGGTGCCACTGAGCCAAATATTGTGCCCGGATAAACTGATGGCTTGAAATCGAACATTTTCGCTCACCTTAATAGTTTCAACAGTGATGTCAAAACCAGAGTCCGACGCAAAACAAGGGGTAGAGCTTGAGTAGGTCAATGCTGCCAAAGCAAAGATAAGACGTTTATACATTTACAAAGCCAACGTTATTATTGTTATGAAATAACTACTCTAAGTAACCTAAAACAAAAACACCAGCAATAAAACCTTTGCGTAATTATTTTAAAGAATTTAAATAGGATTGAATGGTATCAATTACCCCGTTATCGGTATTGGCTGGGGCGAGAAAACGGGCATATTGCTTAATTTCAAGTTCGGCATTTTCGACCGCATACGAATGGTAACTGGCTTTAAACATGTCAATGTCATTATAATTATCGCCAAAGCTCATGGTTTGCTCGAAGCTAAAATCCAAATGAGTTTGTAAAAACCGAATGGCTTCACCTTTAGAGGCCTTTATATTCATCACATCAAGCCATATATGACCACTTACCACCACTTGATGATTTAAAAATGACTGCTTAAAAGTGGGTAATAAGTGCTCCTTAACCCCATTAAAATGGCAAACTGAGACCTTTACAATGTCATCTTTTATCTTGGTTAAATCGTCAACCCAATGACAATCAAAACAAAATTTTCGAATTGTTTTTTCGGCTACTTGATCTCGAGTTTCGATATAAGATTGTTTTTTACCATTAAGCACTAAGTGCGCTCCTGGCATTGTTCGAGCAAGGCAAATAACCTCGAGTACGGTATCAAAGTCTAAACCACAACTGTAAAGTTCTTCACCTTTGTGCATGACTAAAGTGCCATTTTCGGCAATAAAAAGCATGTCATCTTTAATTGGCTCAAAAAAAGATATCAAACTATGGTATTGGCGACCTGATGCAGCTGCAAACATGATCCCATGATGTTGTATTTGCTCAAATAATTGGAAAAATCTGGGATGCAAGCTGTAATCATCATCCAACAACGTTCCATCCATATCGGAGGCAATAAATTTTATCAATTTCGTATTCAAAGCTCAGAAAATTATTATAACTAATAGGTTTATATCTTAACGAGAATATCGTTTTATAACACCCAGCAACAGAAAAATCTTAGATCTTAAATCAAAAAACGACCCTACCCGAGCTCTTGCACCCCACCTCCTGAAATAGTTAAAATTTGTCCGCTGATCCACTTAGATGCTGGAGCACACAGAAATAAAGCCGCATTAGCCATATCTTCTGGCTCTCCTAGTCGTTTAATTGGCGTTTCTTTAAGCATGGCAGTTTCAATTTCTGGGGTTAACACACTTTTTAAAGCATCGGTTTTGGTTGCGCCTGGTGCAATCGCATTTACCCTTATATTTTTATCGCCTAAATCAAAGGCAATATTGCGGGTTAAATGATTCGCAGCCGCTTTTGATGAAGCATACGATGCCATGCGTTGGTTCTTATTTTCACCGGCCATGGAAGTGATTGTTAAAATGGCGCCGCCACCAGCCTTGTCCATATGAGGAGCGGCAAGTTGGCATAAACGAAAAACAGAGAACACGTTTAGCTCAAAAGCCCAATGCATATCTTTCATAGGCATATCAAATGGTTTAGGACCTCCACCACCAGCATTGTTGACTAACGTGGTTAATGAACCAAAGGCGGCAACCGTATCGCGGATCACATTTTCTAAGTCATCGGCTTTGGTAATATCACATTGTAAACTTATTGCCTGACCACCTTGTTGGTTAATTCCCTCGGCAACTAGGTCGGCCGTTTCTTTATGTAAATCCGATACCGCTACTTTCGCACCAGCGCTAGCAAAGGTTTCGGCAATGGCTCGACCGATGCCTGCCCCCGCCCCGGTGATCAGAGCGACAGCGCCATCCATTCGAAAATCTGCAGGGTTAAACATAGTTACCTCATGTGGTTTATCAGATGGGAAATGTACCCATAAAAATAGTTGCAGAGGCTCTTAATAACAAGTTAGTAAATAATCAAATACCGTTTCGAGGAGCTAGAGTTACAGCGAAATAGGTTAAGATTTACTGGTCATTTTTACGTTCTAATTGGCGCAACGGCATGCTGTTGATAAGGGCAATGATTTGGTCAAGTTGAAAGGTTTGCATTTTATAACGCGCTTTTAATTTTCCATCGAGTCCAACTAACCATACATGGTCTTGTTGCCAGTATTGATGGATAAGTAGATCTTGGTCGTTATCGGAAAGGCGTTGTAATCTGGTTTCATTGACCTGGTAATAGGCATTGCCATTAATGAGGGCAATAATAGCGAATTTGTATTCATCTTTTACCGATTGGTCTATAACGGGTAATTGGGCTTGGGAAGGTACGTTAAAAATAAGCAAACGGTATTGCCAACGAGAGTTTGATAAAGTAAACAAGCCCTGTTGTTCTCGATGGCCATTATCTTCAATGTTTGGTTGAGTAGCCTTTGCGTCAACCGTTATAGCAAAGTAACTCAATAAAAAAATAGCACACCATGCAAACAGGGTTAAGGCATTAGGTTGTTTGGGCTGCTTTAGCTCAATTAGTGAAGTACCCATAAGAGTCGTCATTTACTCTGAGATTGAAACGTTAAACGTCTTTCACTCAACGTTTAAATCCGACAAATTGAAAAAAACACTCACTGCAACGCAGTAGATGCTTTATCACAGTGAGTATTTTCAAATATTAAGAATTAGCGGTTAAGTCAACTAAACTGGCTTCGGGTGCGTTTTTCATCACCGACTTAATGCCATTGTCACGAGATGATTCTGACTCGTATGATTGACTACTACCAATAACTTGATGATTCCCAGATTTCAGATTAAAGGAAAACTTACCCGAGGCCGTCGTTTTACGTTGAAATCGGCCGTCTTCAGGCGCATTTTTCTTTACCGACTCAATACCGTTTAGGCAACTGGCCTTGGCTTTATAACCTTCACTGGCAAGAATATTTTGCCCATTCGAGGCTTTTAAGCGAAAACGATATTCGTTTGCTTTATCCCTATAAACTTCAAACTTTCCAGACATATTACACCCCCTTTGGTGTGATTACTCAATGCTAACATTTATAGAACAAGACAACTGTTACTTTGCCATCTTGGCGATAGTTCGGTAAATAACATAGTCGGCACTGATCACAGGTTGACTGCCGGTATAAGTTACTGACATCTGCATATCCATATTTGTAAGTTTTTAGTCACGGTAACAATTGCTCAACGAACGAGGCTCGTCACTATTGTTCACTTTTGTGTTGGGTTTGCAACACCATGCTTGTGTGTTCCAATGACAGAGTAAGCACTTAAATTTGCAACCATAATGCAATTTAGTACGTACTACGCCAATGACAACAAAACAAGGTAAAGTATAGACCTGATATATAAGAAACGTTAAAGGATGAAAAATATTGTCCCTATCAAAAAGCTGATTAAGGGGACTGTTTATAATAAAGCCGAGGTTTTCAGCTAAAGGTAACACCTGTGGCATGAAGAAATAAAACCAAGTTAAGTCATGGTTGTATTTAGTAAGCTTAATAAAACATGATACAAAACGTTGTCTAACCTCGTTTGCGAGTATATTTTTATGTCACAAAAACCGTTTAGTTTTGGGGAGCAACTGGTGAGTCACTTGGAGGCTGCCTTAGATGGTGGGGTAGATTTCTAAAATAACTTAGCTGATACCGTCCACCTAAAGTGTATAGCAAAAGACATAAAAAAGCCCAGAGCATTGAATTCTCTGGGCTTTTTGGACTTTATCGGTTCTTATTGAACCTTGAATTGGTGCGGATGGAGGGACTCGAACCCTCACGCTGTTAAGCACAGCCCCCTCAAGGCTGCGTGTCTACCAATTCCACCACATCCGCTAAAATTGAGGCTAATTAGTTAGGCACGTCACTTTCAGACTTGTCATCGTTTGGTACGTCTGAGGCTGGTGGCTCAACACTTTCTAATTGCTCAGCAGCTGGAACTTGAAAATTGTTCAAGTCATCAACTTGTTGTGTACGCTGAGCCGTTAAGTTACCTAATACTAAGCTGAATAAGAAAAACATTGTAGCCAAGATTGACGTCGTTCTTGACATGAAATTGGCTGAACCACTTGAACCAAATACGGTTGCTGAAGAGCCTGCGCCAAAAGAAGCGCCCATGTCCGCACCTTTACCTTGTTGGATTAAAATAAAACCAACTAAGATTAATGCGTTAATTAAGTAGAGTACGATTAATACTTGATACAACATTTTAACTAGTTCCTATACTGCTAAGCAGATTTTTTTAAATTCTTCAACTTTTAAGCTCGCGCCGCCTACCAGACCACCGTCGATATCAGCTTGAGAAAATAATTCTTTTGCGGTTTCCGCGTTTACACTACCACCGTATAACAATGGAACTTTTTGTGCAACATCAGCATCTTGTTCAGCAAGATAAGAGCGGATAAACTCGTGTGTTTCTTGTGCCATTGCAGCGGAAGCAGTTTTACCTGTACCGATAGCCCAAACTGGCTCGTATGCTACAATGATGTCAGCAAATTTTTCAATACCAACTTTTTCAATAACTGGTGCCATTTGAGAAGCCAATACTTCGTTAGTACGACCGCTCTCACGCTCTTCTAGAGTCTCACCAATACAGAATAACGGCGTTAGACCATGGTTTAGCGCGGTTTCAACTTTAGCAGCGATTAGCTCATCTGATTCACCGTAGATACTACGACGTTCAGAGTGACCAAGAATCACGTATTGTACATTCAAATCATTCAGCATTAAAGCAGAAAGTTCACCGGTAAAGGCACCACTTTCGTTTTCATTGATGTTTTGAGCACCACAGGCAACATTGGCATTATCAATGACTGCGTTCATCGCTGCCATGTAAGGGGCTGGTGTAGAAATGATAACTTGATTGTCACCAAAATTTTCACCGTTTAAACCTGCACTGATTTCTTTTACTAACGCTAAGTTGCCGTTCATTTTCCAGTTCGCGGCAATGATAGTTTGTCTTTTCATAATAATTTCCATAATTAAGACCGGCGAGATATTACCTATCTTATAAACAACTTACAAGATATAAAAAACACAACCGGTTCGATTGATTAAATTACCAACAGCTGAGTTAAAAATTAATCGACTCAGTCTACCTGTTTAACTTTTTCCGCAATTCGATTTGCAAGATCGGTTACGGTGTTTAAATTTGGTCCTTCCACCATCACTCTAATTAAAGGTTCGGTGCCAGATTTACGTAACAATACACGACCTTGACCTTCAAGTTCCTGCTCTACGTCAATAACGGACTGTTTTACTGCTTGATCTTCTAATGGATTGTTGTGACCACTAAATCGCACATTAACCAAAACTTGGGGCAACATGGTCAAGCCTTTTCTTAGTTGGCTTAGTGTTTTACCCGACTGGCTGACGGCCTGCAATACGTTTAACGCGGCTATAATACCATCGCCCGTAGAACTGCAATTTAAATTAATAATATGACCCGAGTTTTCAGCGCCTAATTGCCACCCCTGCTCTTTTAGCAACTCCATCACATAACGGTCACCTACTTTTGCACGGACAAAATCAATATTCAACTCTTTTAGCGCCAATTCAAGGCCCATGTTACTCATTAACGTACCAACCACACCGCCTTGCAATTGATTATGGTATTGCGCGTGTTTGGCAATGATGTAAATCAACTCATCACCGTCTAGCACTTCACCGTTTTGATCAACCATCATTAAGCGATCACCGTCGCCATCTAACGCAATACCTAAATCGGCTTGATGCTCTAAGACTAAGCGACTGATGTTGTTCATTGCGGTCGCGCCGCAATCGTCATTAATATTTACCCCATTTGGTTTGGTGGCAAATTCAACCACTTCAGCGCCTAGCTCGCGAAAGACACTCGGAGCAATGTGATAGGTAGCGCCATTGGCGCAATCGACCACAATTTTTAAGCCATTAAGGTTTAAATCTGATGGGAAGTTACTCTTACAAAACTCAATATAACGCCCTGCGGCATCGTCAATGCGTACGGCTTTACCTAATTTAGCCGAATGCACACAATCCATTTCTTCGTCAATCATCGCCTCGATATCAAGCTCTACTTGATCAGGCAGTTTTTCACCAGTGGTTGAGAAAAACTTAATTCCGTTGTCGTAAAATGGGTTATGTGATGCGCTGATCACAATACCAGCTTCCGCTCGAAACGTTTTGGTTAAGTAAGCAACCGCTGGCGTTGGCATTGGCCCCATTAAACAAATATCGATACCGGCAGCAGAAAAGCCCGCTTCTAAAGCCGATTCAAGCATATAACCTGAAATCCGCGTATCTTTACCAATTAGTACTTTTTTAGTTCCCTGACCGGCCAATACTTTACCGGCAGCCCAACCCAACTTCATCACAAATTCAGGTGAAATCGGGGCTTTACCAACGAGTCCTCGAACACCGTCAGTACCAAAATATTTTCTTGATGACACGTACTACTCTCCTAAGTATTATTATTGTCTTTGTGACCTTGCTGACATTGTAAGGTCATTGTGAGTACTTTTAATGCATCAGATGTTTCTTTAACATCGTGTACTCGTATGATTTTAGCACCATTTATAGTGGCTAGCACCGCAGCCGACAAGCTCCCTGCTAGGCGCTCTGAAACATCTCGGTTAAGTAAATTGCCGATCATCGATTTTCTTGAAATACCGGCTAAAATTGGTCGCTGTAATGCCAAAATAGTCTTTTGCTCGGCGAGCAATTGATAATTTTGCTCTAGAGTTTTTCCAAAACCGTAACCTGGGTCTAGAATTATTCTTTCGCCACTAATTCCCACCTTTGCACAGGCTTTAATCCGTTGATTAAAAAATTCAATCACGTCTTCAGTTACATTGTCATATTGTGGGTTTACTTGCATGGTGCGTGGCAGTCCTTGCATGTGCATTAAACATACGGGTAAGTTGGTTTTTGCCACCACCTCTAAACAGCCGGGGTTTTGCAATGCCCGTACATCATTAATTAAACCAATACCGGCCTCAATACCAGCCTGCATCACGTTTGCTTTACTGGTATCGAGTGAAATAATGGTATCAAAGCGTTGATTGATCGCTTCAATGACCGGGATCACCCGGTCGATTTCAACATCTGTGCTCACCTCGGCGGCACCTGGGCGGGTAGACTCACCGCCAATATCAATAAGACTGGCGCCATTTTCAAGCATATCTTCCACTTGAAATAATGCGTTATCGATACTGGAAAACTGGCCACCATCAGAAAAAGAATCTGGGGTCACATTTAAGATCCCCATGACCTGAACATTAGATAAGTTTAATTGTTTGTCACCAAAGTGAAATAAGTCAGACATCGTGTCTCTGTATATTATTTGAATGGGTTGGTCTGTTTACGCGGTGCAATGCACGACACCGGTAAATTATAAAGAAGGCAATAATAGCAGATCAATAGCGATATATAAATGTATGGGGCGAGATCAATTACACAACAATAAAAAACCCGCCATGTAGGCGGGTTTGTTAAATTGCGTCGTGATTAACTTGCTGGAACATCGTCTGGCTTGTTAACGTCTGGACTTGGACTACTAGAATCTGAACCAGATGTATTTGATGAATCTTCATCACCATAGCCTTTTGGTGCACGCACCGGAACACGAGCCATTAAGTCATCGATTTGCAATGCATCAATGGTTTCATAAGTCATTAGAGCATCTTTCATCGCATGCAAAATATCCATATTGTTTTTCAAGATATCTTCAGCACGCTTATAATTACGCTCAATCACCGAACGAATTTCTTCGTCAATTTCTTTCGCGGTGTCATCCGACATATGTTTCACTTTACTTGCCGTACGACCAAGGAATACTTCACCTTCTTCTTCGGCATAAAGCATTGGCCCCATTTTTTCTGATAAACCCCACTGAGTCACCATTTTACGAGCAATTTCAGTTGCACGCTCAATATCGTTTGACGCACCGGTTGAGACTTTATCTGAACCATAAATAATGTCCTCGGCAATACGACCACCATAAAGTGATGAAATCATACTCTCTAGGTGCATTTTTGAATGACTCACTCGATCTTGCTCTGGCAGATACATAGTAACCCCCAATGCACGACCGCGAGGAATAATACTTACTTTATAAACAGGATCATGCTCAGGTACCATACGACCAACAATGGCGTGACCGGCTTCATGATATGCGGTCATTTCTTTTTCCGCTTCGCTCATTACCATAGAGCGACGTTCACTACCCATCATGATCTTGTCTTTGGCTTTTTCAAATTCCACCATTGACACCAATCGACGGCTAGTACGAGCGGCAAATAAAGCCGCTTCGTTAACTAGGTTGGCTAAGTCTGCACCTGAAAACCCTGGTGTACCACGAGCAATAACCGCTGCATTAACATCGTCAGCAATCGGAACTTTGCGCATATGGACTTTTAAAATTTGTTCACGACCACGGATATCAGGTAAACCCACCGTAACTTGACGGTCAAATCGACCTGGGCGCAGTAATGCAGGGTCTAGTACATCCGGTCGGTTAGTGGCAGCAATAACAATAACCCCTTCGTTACCTTCAAAACCATCCATTTCAACGAGCATTTGGTTCAAAGTTTGTTCACGCTCATCATGACCACCACCAAGACCTGCGCCACGTTGGCGACCTACGGCATCGATTTCATCGATAAAGATAATACAAGGTGCAGACTTTTTCGCTTGATCGAACATGTCACGTACACGTGAAGCACCAACACCGACAAACATTTCAACAAAGTCGGAACCTGAGATAGAGAAAAACGGAACTTTGGCTTCACCGGCAATGGCTTTGGCCAGTAACGTTTTACCTGTACCTGGTTGACCAACCATTAAAATACCTGATGGAATACGACCACCGAGCTTTTGAAATCTAGACGGATCTTTTAAGTATTGAACAAGCTCTGCTACTTCTTCTTTGGCTTCGTCACAACCTGCGACATCGGCAAAGGTGGTTTTAATTTGATCGTCAGATAATAAACGCGCTTTTGACTTACCAAAGCTCATCGCGCCTTTACCGCCACCGCCTTGCATTTGGCGCATAAAGAATATCCAAATACCGATAAGCAGTAACATTGGGAACCAGTTAATGAAGATGCTCGCCAGTAGGCTTGGTTCTTCTGGCGGTACCCCTTTAACTTGAACGTTATGTTTGATCAAGTCGTCCAATAATTTCGGGTCGTACTGGGTTGGGATTAAAGTGGAAAACGTCTGTCCATTGCGCTTAACCCCAGTTATTATCCCATTTGATTCAATTTCAACCGAACTGACTTGATCCTGAATAACTTGGTTAATAAATGTGGTGTAATCGAGTTGAGAATCAGCCTTATTGCCCGGAGTAAAACTCTGGAATACTGACATTAATACAATGGCTATGACTAACCACAAAATGAGATTTTTTACCATATCGCTCAAGTTGAGAACCTCTTATTTATTTATTGCGATGTTGCATATGTTGTAAGCAACTTGTTTTAATAAACTGTACTACAGTTTGTAGCCAGTAGCTACTATATATACTTCCCGTGATCTAGGGCGGGATGATTCCGGCTTGCGGGTTTTTACCACCTTAAAGCTATTACGAACGTCTTTCATATATTGTTCAAAACCTTCGCCCTGAAATACTTTTACCACGAAACTGCCATCTTTTTTAAGCACCTGATGACACATATCGAGCGCTAATTCGACTAAATACATATTTCGTGCCTGATCTGTGGTTTCATTGCCACTAAAGTTATGTGCCATATCTGACATCACAACATCGACATTGCGCCCACCAATTTTGTCTAGCAGTGCGTTAAGAACCGCGTCTTCACGAAAGTCGCCTTGCAAAAACGCCACGCCAGGTAACGATTCCATCGGTAAAATATCACAAGCGATTACCTGACCCTGATCTTGAAGCACTTTTACTGCATACTCTGACCAACCACCAGGGGCCGCCCCTAAATCAACAACATTCATGCCGGGTTTGATCAGCTTATCTTTGTTATTGATTTCTTCAATTTTAAAAACAGCCCGTGAGCGCAGACCAAGTTTTTGCGCTTTTTTTACATATTCGTCGTCAAAATGCTCTTGCATCCAACGATTTGAACTCACAGATCTTGATTTTTTTGCTTTACTCATGAATTTTCGTAGTTTAATTAGTATTAATCAGAAGATGGCGTTAAAATATAGAGAATTCAAGTAACCTAACCGAATATTTTTTAAATGAATCTATCAAAGAAGCAAATTCAGCACCTTAGAGGGCTGGCCCACTCTTTAAAACCCATCGTTTTATTGGGTAATAATGGTTTAACCGAAGCGGTTATTGCGGAAATCGATTTCGCTTTAAACCACCATGAACTGATTAAAGTTAAAATTCCAACAGATGATCGTGAAGTAAAACAATTGATCATTGATGCTATTGTTAGAGAAACTGAATCGACTAAAGTTCAGAGTATTGGTAAAACCTTAATCATTTACCGTCAATCAGAAGAAAAGAAAATCGAAATTCCTAAGATTTAATCTTTTCTTAGCCATAAAAAAAGCGCGATGTTAATCTTCATTAACCGCGCTTTTTTTATATCCGTTAGTAGCTGATTGTAAAAAATAAGCCAATAACGTCTTGTTAAAGCGTTCACCATCTGTTGGGAAACTTGCCAACACCCAAGACAGGTGTTGGCGATAGCTTATTTGTGTTCTACCGAAATGATTTCGTATTCCACAACACCACCGGGTGTTTTGACTTCAACTTCAGAATCAACTGATTTTCCAATCAATGCTCTTGCAATCGGTGAACTTACACTGATGCGATTGTTTTTGATATCGGCTTCATCATCACCCACAATTTGATATGTGACTTCTTCGTCGGTGTCGATATTAAGCAAGGTTACCGTGACCCCAAATATCACCTTGTGAGTATTTGGGATTTTAGTTACATCGATAATTTGCGCATTGCCAAGTTTGCCTTCAATTTCTTGAATTCGACCTTCACAAAAGCCCTGCTCTTCACGAGCTGCGTGATATTCGGCGTTCTCTTTCAAGTCGCCGTGCTCACGAGCATCTGCAATTGACGCAACAATTTGCGGACGCTTAACAGATTTCAAATAGTTTAATTCTTCTCTGAGTGCATCTGCACCCTGAACAGTCATGGGAAACTGACTCATTATTAACACCTTTTGTGTAATTCCTGAATGGAAGTTACTTTATTTCTATCGTCAGCAGAATGTGCCATACATGCGGCAAAGGCTGCGTTCAATGTCGTTGTATAATTTACTTTATAACGTAAAGCACTACCACGGATCATTTTAGAATCTTCAATGGCCTTACGACCTTCGGTGGTATTGATGATATAGCTGTATTCACCATTTTTGATTCTATCAACAATGTGCGGGCGACCTTCGTGTACTTTGTTTACCAAACGTACATTAATGTCAGCTTCGCCTAAGACAACGGCAGTACCGTGGGTCGCATCTAGTTTAAACCCAAGTTCAATCATTTGTCTAGCCAGCTCGATAACTCGTTCTTTATCGCTATCACGAACAGAGATTAACGCACGACCTGCACGAGGCAAGGTAACGCCAGCGCCAAGGTTGGCTTTTGCGTACGCTTCTTCAAAGGTTTCACCGGTACCCATTACTTCACCGGTAGAGCGCATTTCTGGACCAATTAATGGGTCAGAACCATGGAACTTGTTAAATGGAATAACCACTTCTTTAACAGAGAAATAATCTGGGATTACTTCCTCGGTTACGCCTTGCTCTGTTAACGATTTACCGGCCATAACACGGGCTGCAACTTTCGCAAGTGGTACACCTGTGGCTTTAGACACAAATGGTACGGTACGCGCCGCACGAGGGTTCACTTCAATTAGGTAAACTTTGTCACCTTTAACCGCCATTTGAGTATTCATCAAGCCAACAACACCAAGTTCAAAAGCTAACTTAGCCACTTGTTCACGCATTACGTCTTGAATTTCTTGGCTTAGGCTGTATGCCGGTAATGAACATGCTGAGTCACCAGAGTGAACACCCGCTTGTTCAATGTGCTGCATAATACCACCAACAACCACTTTTTCACCGTCACAAATAACATCGATATCCACCTCAATGGCGTCATCAAGGAAGTGATCAAGCAGAACCGGTGAGTCATTTGATACGCTTACCGCTTCCGTCATGTAGCGACGTAAGTCAGCTTCATCGTAGACGATTTCCATTGCACGACCGCCTAGTACGTACGATGGGCGCACAACCAGTGGGAAACCAATTTCTTTTGACTTGGCAACCGCTTCTTCTAGTGACGTTACGGTTGCGTTCTCTGGTTGTAATAACCCTAAACGCTCTACCGCTTGTTGGAAACGTTCACGATCTTCAGCGCGGTCAATCGCATCTGGTGAAGTACCAATAATTGGCACACCCGCAGCTTCTAAAGCTCTGGCTAATTTAAGCGGTGTTTGACCACCGTACTGAACAATCACACCTTTTGGTTTTTCAACACGAACGATTTCTAGGACATCTTCAAATGTGATTGGCTCAAAATATAAGCGATCGGATGTATCGTAGTCGGTAGATACTGTTTCTGGGTTACAGTTAACCATAATGGTTTCATAACCGTCATCACGAAGCGCAAGAGCTGCGTGTACACAACAGTAATCAAACTCGATACCTTGACCAATTCGGTTAGGACCACCACCGATGATCATAATTTTATCTTTATCTGAAGGGTTTGCTTCACACTCTTCATCGTACGTTGAGTACATGTAAGCGGTATCAGAGCTAAATTCCGCCGCACAGGTATCAACACGCTTGTAAACTGGCGAAATATTTGCGTTATGACGCTTTTTACGAATTTCAGTTTCTGACACACCAATAACATCAGCAAGACGCTTATCTGAGAAACCTTTGCGTTTAAGTTTTGCTAGGTATTCATCGGTTAAGCCCGACATACCGCCTTCATAAACTTTTTTCTCTTCTAACACGATGTCTTCGATTTGAATAAGGAACCAACGATCAATTTTGGTTAAACGGTAAATATCGTCAACGCTTAAACCTAAACGGAAACCGTCTGCTACATACCAGATACGATCAGCACCAGCTTCTTGTAACTCGTGCATGATTTTGGTTTTTGCACCCGGTTTTGTCACATCCACAACAGGATCAAAACCGTTCATCCCAACTTCTAAACCACGAAGTGCTTTTTGCATAGATTCTTGTTGGTTACGACCAATCGCCATAACTTCACCCACAGACTTCATTTGGGTCGTTAGACGGTCTTCAGAGCCGGCAAATTTTTCAAAGTTAAAACGTGGGATCTTAGTTACTACGTAATCAATGGTCGGCTCGAATGAAGCCGGTGTTGCGCCACCGGTAATGTCGTTGCTTAACTCGTCTAAAGTGTAACCTACAGCCAATTTTGCCGCGATTTTAGCAATTGGGAAACCCGTTGCTTTAGACGCTAATGCGGATGAACGTGATACACGAGGGTTCATTTCAATAATAACCATACGCCCGGTATTTGGACAAACACCAAATTGTACGTTTGAACCACCCGTTTCAACACCTATTTCACGCAATACAGCAACCGAGGCATTACGCATGATTTGGTATTCTTTGTCGGTCAAGGTTTGGGCTGGTGCAACGGTAATTGAGTCACCTGTGTGAATCCCCATAGGGTCAAAGTTTTCAATTGAACAGATGATGATACAGTTGTCGTTTTTATCACGAACCACTTCCATCTCGTATTCTTTCCAGCCGATTAGTGACTCATCGATCAGTAACTCATTGGTTGGTGATAGATCTAAACCACGGGTACAAATGGTTTCAAATTCTTCGCGGTTGTAGGCAATACCACCACCAGAACCACCCATGGTAAATGATGGACGGATAATACATGGGAAGCCAATGCGCTCTGAGGTCGCAAATGCTTCTTCCATTGAGTGCACAATTTCAGCACGAGGTGTTTCTAGACCAATGTTTTTCATGGCGGCATCAAAACGGCTACGATCTTCAGCTTTGTCGATGGCGTCTGCTGTCGCACCAATCATTTCAACATCGTATTGCTTTAATACACCTTGCTGTTCAAGTTCAAGTGCACAGTTTAATGCTGTTTGACCACCCATCGTCGGTAAGATGGCATCTGGACGTTCTTTGTCGATGATGTTCTTAACCACTTCCCAATGGATTGGTTCAATATAAGTTGCATCCGCCATTTCTGGATCAGTCATGATGGTTGCAGGGTTTGAGTTCACTAAGATCACGCGATAACCTTCTTCGCGTAATGCTTTACAGGCTTGCGCCCCTGAATAGTCAAATTCACAAGCTTGTCCGATTACGATTGGACCAGCCCCTAAAATTAGGATACTTTTTATGTCAGTGCGTTTTGGCATGTTTTTACTCTTTCTATTCAGTCAGTAATTATTTGGCGTTACGGGCATTGATTAAATCAATGAAGTGGTCAAACAATGGCGCAGCATCGTGTGGACCTGGACTTGCTTCTGGGTGCCCCTGAAAACTAAATGCAGGTTTGTCAGTGCGATGAATGCCCTGCAATGAACCGTCAAACAACGATTTATGTGTTGCTTTTAGATTGTCTGGTAAGTTGGTTTCATCAACCGCAAAACCATGGTTTTGCGAGGTGATCATAACCACATCACGGTCTAAGTCTTTTACTGGGTGGTTCGCACCGTGGTGACCAAACTTCATTTTGATGGTGTTAGCACCACTGGCCAGGCCCAATAATTGGTGACCTAAACAAATACCGAAAACTGGAATGTCGGTCTCTAGGAAAGATTTAATTGCATTAATTGCATAATCACATGGCTCTGGATCACCAGGTCCATTTGATAAGAAGATACCATCTGGGTTTAATGCCAGTACTTCTTCTGCGCTGGTTTGGGCGGGTACAACCGTTAGTTTACAACCACGATCCGCAAGCATGCGTAAAATATTATGTTTCGCACCAAAGTCGTAAGCAACAACGTGATGCGGGAAGTTGTCAGGTGTTACATAGCCCTTGCCTAGTTGCCAACTGCCTTCTGTCCAAGTGTACTTTTCTTTGGTTGAAACTACTTTTGCTAAATCCATGCCTTTAAGACCTGGGAATGCTTTTGCTTGCGCAAGCGCGGTATCGGTATTTAAATCGTCACCCGCAATAATACAACCATTTTGCGCACCCTTTTCACGTAAAATACGCGTTAGTTTACGGGTATCTATGTCAGCGATACCTAAGATGTTGTTGGCTTTTAAGTACTCACTTAAAGATTGTTCATTTCGAAAGTTTGAAGCAAGTAGCGGTAGGTCACGGATGATAAGGCCTTTAGCCCAGATTTTTGTCGATTCGGCATCTTCTGAATTGGTGCCGGTGTTGCCGATGTGTGGGTAAGTCAAAGTGACTATTTGTTCAGCATAAGATGGGTCAGTCAGGATTTCTTGATAACCGGTCATAGCTGTATTGAAGACAACCTCACCAACAGATGTACCTTCTGCGCCGATTGCAGTGCCTTTAAAAATAGTGCCATCTTCTAGCACCAATATGGCAGATTTAGTCAATTTAACCTCCAAAATCAAGAAAAGTATCAATTAAGTTAAGCAACAACAGCTTTAAAGCTTCATTGTCACTATTATTTTTATATCTTTACGCCGAATCCATATTTTCGACAAATTCCGCGCATTTTACGCATTACAGACCATTTCGTCCATAACAAATTGCAACAAACGTATCATTTTTTAACAACTAATCGAGAATTTGTTAAGAAGATGATAAAAGTTGTATTAAATTACTTCAATCCAAGCACATCTTGCATATCGTAAAATCCAATTGGTGCATTTTTAACCCACTTGGCAGCCCGCATTGCACCTAAGGCAAACGTCATTCTCGATGTCGCTTTGTGGGTTAATTCGATGCGTTCCCCCAAATTGGCAAAAAATGCGGTATGCTCACCAATAATGTCACCGGCACGGATGGTGGCAAATCCAATGGTTTTAGGGTCTCGTTCTTCACTTATGCCTTCGCGACCATAAACCGCACATTGGTCTAAATCACGTTCTAAAGTATCGGCAATCACTTGCCCTAAACGCATGGCGGTTCCCGATGGAGCGTCCTTTTTAAACCTATGGTGCGCTTCAAAGATTTCAATATCGGCTTCGTCACCAACGACTTGAGCGGTAAGTTCTGCAAGCTTAAACAATAAATTAACTCCGATACTGGTGTTTGGTGCTAACACCACCGCAATGTTTTTTGCCTGTTGTTTTAACTGCTCAACTTGTTGCTCATTAAACCCAGTAGTACCTATTACTAAGGCTTTTTTATGTTGATTACACCAAGCAATGTGGTTAAATCCAGCGTCAATGCTGCTAAAATCAATAAACACATCGGCGTCAATCAAATCGTCTATGGTATTTGTTATATAGCGACCCGTTTGTCCGCAACCACAAAATTCACCGGCATCGGTACCAACTAATGACGAGGTTGGGCGCACCAAACCACCGACTAATTCAATGTTTTTCTGTTCAAGTGCGGCTAGCATCAAATTGCGCCCCATACGACCAGAACATCCTAATATAGCGACTTTTAACATAAGATTCCCTGAATGATTTCTTTCTGATTTAAGCTAAGATATCGTAACTGTGATCACAAAAAAATCTTATTGTTGATTAATTTTTATTGGTTATATTTTGGATGAAAAAAAGCCGGGAAAACCCGGCTTAATCAGCTTATAAAATAGCTAGTAACTCTACGTCAAATACCAAAGTGGCATAAGGAGGGATAGCTCCTTGAGAACCACGCTCGCCGTAGGCTAGGCTGTATGGAATATGTAAGCGCCATTTTGAACCAACAGACATTAATTGTAATGCTTCAGTCCAACCGCTGATCACG
This sequence comes from Thalassotalea sp. 273M-4, assembly GCF_041410465.1. Lineage (NCBI taxonomy): Bacteria > Pseudomonadati > Pseudomonadota > Gammaproteobacteria > Alteromonadales > Colwelliaceae > Thalassotalea > Thalassotalea aquiviva. Next base: position 1,308,084 of record NZ_CP166961.1, on the reverse strand, counting down.
CCACTTACTGGAAATTCAGCAGGTTGGCCACGGTCGTATGATGAGTCAAACACTTTACCGTCAGTGAAAGTACCGTAGTAGTGAGCACGGATAGTGCTTTCAGTCGTTGGTTTTTCACCATCGCCTTCAACCAATACTTCATATTGCAAGCCAGATTCCGTTACAGTCACTTCATCACGCTTGGCGTTTTCAGCTAAGTAGGCTTCACCTGCAGACGCTGCTTCTTTCGCTAATGCCGCTTCTTGCTCTTGCAATTTTTGCGATACCACGGTGAAAGCTTCTTGTAGGTCTTCTTGACTTACTTGGCTCGCAACGCCAGCAAGTGCGTCGGCTAAACCAGCTTGTACAGCCGTTACATCAAATTCTTTAAAAGGATTGTTACGAAGTTGATCACCTAATTGGCGACCTACACCATAACTTACACGTTGTTCAATACTTGTAAAATCAGTCATAGTCATTTCTTATTAAGATAAATTCGGCGGCAAGGATAGCATAAATAGCGGTGGCCAATCTAGAGTAAATCCGGATAAGTTGGTGGCAGATTTGAGCGAAATGCTGGGCATGCTGGTTAAAAAAGGCGGTACCGATGATAAGACAATTTCAGCTAAAACGGCATTTACCTTGTTACTTAGGCAAAATCAGGCAAAATCGGGAATATGGCGGCAAACAGACCAGAGCATCGCAACATGATCTGGTCTAAAATCATCAACTAACCTTTTGGTTGGCTCGCCGGTTTTGGCTCTGGGATAACCGGTTTAACGCACTGAGCTTTCTTCGCTACTTGGCGATATAAGGGCTCCGTTTTTTTTAAGTTATTGGTTAGGTTCTTTATCCGAGTTTGGTTAGATGGGTGGGTAGATAAAAACTCAGGTGGGGCGCCATTGCTTTGTTTAGCCATATTTTGCCATAGCTTGACGCTTTCTTTCGGGTCAAAACCCGACTCAGCCATCAGTTCTTGGCCAATAATATCCGCTTCGGTTTCATGGGTGCGTCCATAAGGCATCAAAATGCCATATTGAATACCTAACCCTAATCCCGCAAGTAATAAACCATCTTTATCGATATCTGAGACCGCCATCGCCGTGCCTGCCACCATTAATACACCTTGTGATAAGGTGTTAGACGACAAGCGTTCATTCGAATGGCGTGCAATCACATGGGCGACTTCGTGGCCAACAATGGCAGCCAATTGGTCGGCATTCTCGGTCACTTGTAAGATGCCAGTGTAAACCCCAATTTTACCCCCAGGTAAAGCAAAGGCATTGACCTGTGCAGAGTCAAACACCACAACTTCCCAATCGCCACTATGCACATCTGAGCTGACATTAGGGGTAATATAATTGGCCACACATTGAACAAATTCATTCACCTTTTTGTCACTAGAAATACTGACTTGTTGTTTCATTTGATCAAAAGATTGGGCGCCCATTTTATTAAGGTCACTGTCTGAGTGATATAACAATTGGCTACGGCCGGTGGGTGATGTACCGCATGCGGTAAGACCCGCTAATAAAAACATACAGGTTAGGGTTTTAAAAACGTTATTCATAAGCTTAACTCGATATCAACTGGTCAATTTAAAACAAATAAAAGACGTCAGCGCTTTAACCGAGTCTTTTATGTACGAAAATTAGGTCATTACATCTATTAAATATAATACCTGCTAAGGTAAATGAAGCAATAAAGATAAGTTTATTTCACTTAACAGCAAAACCTTTTCCCTATACAGTAACCTATAATACGTAATACACTCACTTGAGTGCCTAAAGGCAATAAGCGATTAGGTAAAATCGTTAAACATAAAAAACAGTCTTTGTATTCATTAGTAATAGGTTAGGCAACCTTGAATAAGTTCTTCACTCGTATTTTGGTTATCGCTCTATTGGTATCTATGTCGGCCAATGTCTATTTATATCGTGCACTTACGACAGACTCGAGCTACGCAGTCGTTAATAAGCCGTCCTTGTTTGGGCCAAAAAAGCACACATTAGAGGCACAAGCAACTCACACCAACCCCGGGCAAAGCATTAAAAACGAAGGGGGTTCTGCTCAGTCAAAAGAAGATCCGTTATCTGTACTGCCACCACACTTACCCCAAAATGTTGAAACTTCAGGCGCCTTTGAACAAGAACAATTTAACCTAGCCATCGAATTTTTTCATGCTCATGAGTTTCATAACGCCATCGATCTTTTCGATCAATTACAAGCCGATGATAAAAGCTTAAGTAATACCTTGTCTTTTAGGTGGATAGAATTGGTCAGTCAATGGATTAACACCAATCAATTAGCCCTGGCCAATACTCCGATTGAATTAATGACCAGACAATATCCATTTAATGAACAATGGGCTTTGTTGAGAATAAAGTGGTTGCTCGCCAATAAACAGGTGCTGGATGCGTATGATGCCTACCAAAGACTGATCGATAACACCCTAGACACGACAAAAGAAACGATTTGGTTTAAGCAACAACAAGAATTGGCTTTATCCGAAATTAACGAACTAAAAAGCAAAAAACTGTGGTTAGAACTGCATACCTTTAGCCAAGCACTCGTTGCACAAAGCGATTTTGTACCCTATACCCTCGCCCTGATATTAGCCTCTATCCATACCGATAAATTTGACGATGCTTGGGCCTATTTAGATTTGATTCAATACGAGTCACAATTTCAGTCAGAAATCGATCATTTAGTACTTTTGCTGCAACAACAAGAAATAAAAGGCCAAAGTATTCAACTAGCACAAATTAATGAACACTTTTTAGTGTCATCGTTCATTAATAACCAAGTTGATGCTTCCTTATTAATTGATACGGGCGCCTCATTAACCGTAATATCAAGCCAATTTTTTAACCGCATATCAGGGCTTATTGACTATCAAATAGGACGCGACATTCGTTTAAACACTGCAGGTGGTGTGCAACAAGGTTATACCATTATGGTTGACAAATTTGCTATTGATCAGTTTACAGTGAACAATTTTGAAATCGTAGTTTTGGACTTACCAGGTTTTACCCATGCTGATGGCCTACTAGGGATGAACTTTTTAAAGCAATTTCGTTTTTCCATTGATCAAGAGCAGGCAAATCTCTATTTAGCCTACCCTCTTTAAGCCCATTTGTGTGGTTTAAGTTGGTACCTATAGTTGAAAATTATTCATTTAAATTGATTTGACTTTTTAACGAATATTTATCTAAAGATGAGGGCTAAATCGACAAAAATACCGTTGTTGATAAGTTAACCCTGTATTTACAATCCGATCACAACCTAACTCTTATGAGCCAAAAAGTTGACTGTAAAAGTAAGTATTTCCTTACTCTAAATCGCACCAAAATTTAAAGATGAATGATAAAATATTCATCCTTTTTTAAACCAAATGTACCGATAACAACCTATTCACAAAGTAAGTTAAGACATCGCCGAAGCCCTTACTGTGCTTATGTTTTAAGCAATCTTTATCTTTCCTGCCTGGCCATATTTTAATGCACTAAGATTTAATCACTATCAAATCATTAAAAAAAATTCATCTCTAATGAGCCATAAACGCAGGATAAATTTGTTTCGCTAAAAAAGTTATTCAGCTCTTGACAATGGTAGGTAAGAACAAAAAACCCTTGTGGATAACTCTGTTAATAACGATAAACCTTAGCTATAACAAGGTCTATAGCGCTATCACACTTTAATACATCTAATAAAATCGTTTATTTACCCTTTTGTTACATAAAAACTTCAAGGAAAAGAAAAGTTTTGCACAAAAACAGTGGATAACTTTTTATAAGCCTTATTTTTATTGTGAAAAATTAATGCAAGCCTTTTTTTTAAAAATTTGATTTTTTTTTGGGATGTAAATTCAATTGTAAATACAAGCTTTTTTTATGCTAGATTTGTATCTGTTATTATGTAATTAAATGATATTTAAATATCAATTTTTATACCCTAAAAGCATATAAATTAGGATAAGAGTATCACTACAATGAAATCTGCATTATTGCTAGGTGCCAGCGGTTTAACCGGTCAACATTGTCTTCATGGCCTGCTCAATAACAGCAATTACGCTAAGGTTATTGTTTTAGTTCGTCAGAAATTGTCGCTAACCCACCCCAAACTTAGCCAACACGTTGTCGATTTTTGTGCGTTGCCAAACTTGGTCAAATACTTTCACGTCGATGATGTGTTTTGTTGTATCGGCACAACGTTAAAAAAAGCGAAAACCAAAGCGAAGTTCTATGCCGTGGATTATCAATTAATCGTCGATATCGCAACTTTAGCCCTGCAGGCAAAAGTAAAACAATTTGCCATCGTCAGCGCTGCGGGTGTAACAGAAACGTCATTCAATTACTACAGCGCCACCAAAGGCAAATTAGAGAATACGTTAAAACAAATGGGCTTTGAGCGATTGATCATTATGAAACCGAGTTTATTGCTTGGTCAACGTGATGAATTTCGATTATTAGAGCGACTGGCACAACGACTTGCCCCCGTCTTTCGTTGGTTATGCATTGGTAGATTTAAAAAATTTGCCCCAACAAACAGTCAAGATGTTGCTATGGCAATGATAAACGTAGCCAATAATTTACAGCTTAATGATGCGATAATTGTCTGTGAAAATACACAAATAGACGCATTCAAATAAACGGATTGGGCCTTGAGACAAAAAAGCCACTTAAACAGTGTTTAAGTGGCTTTTCAGATACCTTTCGCTACGCGCTTATGCACGTAACTAACGAATCAAATCAAGGTACTCTTGCTCGGTTAAAACCTCAACCCCCTTATCTTGGGCCGCCTTAATCTTGGTCTCACCAACCTTTTCTCCGGTCACTAAGTAAGTCGTTTTACCCGTTACCGATTTAGCCACTTTCGCCCCTAATGATTTGGCGTGTTTTTCCATATCAGTGCGCGAACCTTGCTGCATGGCGCCAGTAAAAACGACGACGGCGCCAGTAATGGGCGATGACACATTGTTATTATCAGCCTGTTTAGGGGTTTGCGATAAATTAAAACCGAGTTCATATACTTTAAAAAATTCTTCTTTAATGTTGGCAAGACCAGCCACAATAGCTTCTGCGCTTAATTGAGCAAAGCCATCTATTTTGATCATCTCTTGGGCTGATAAGTCAAATAACTGAGTCAAGGTATGATGTTGAAGCAACTTTTCACAGTTCCCGCCACCGAGGCGACTGACCCCAAAAGCCGATAAAAAACGCCAATCTTCAATTTCAATTTCACGGCTTGCCTTGAGTTGATCAAACAAATTTTGCGCGGTTTTATCACCAAAACCATAACTGCTAAAATGGCTTACTTTTAAAGCGTATATATCATGAATATGCTTGACCCCGTATTGAGTTAAGCGCTCAACAACTTTTGGGCCAAAGCCGTCATTGTTGCCTAAAGTTTTAAAAAAATGGATCAGGGTGTTTTCTGTTTGAGCCGGACAATCACTTTTATTAGGACAAATTAAATGATCGGACTCCCAAAGCAAACTCGAATGACAGCTAGGGCACTGCTCAGGTAATTGCGGCTCAGCCTGTTTGATTACTTTTTCAATTTTTGGAATAACCAAACCACTTCTAACGAGTTGAACAACAGCCCCTGGGCCAATTTTTTTGCTTTTAACCATATTGTAATGATGAACGGTGACTCGGCTAATGGTCGCGCCACTGAGTTTGGTTGGTACCAGTTCGGCAACCGGTGAAATGCGCCCGGTTCGCGACGTTTGTGGAATGATATTAATCACCTCCACTTCGGCTGCATCTTCGTTTACTTTAAAAGCGATTTGCCATCTATGGTTCTTACGTGTAGCCCCCATATGTTGTTTGATTTCTTCATGGGTTGTTTCAAGAATCACCCCGTCAATATCAAAGTCAACAACGTTCCACATATGCTCAACGATGGCGTCAAAATGATTAATGATGTCATCAAAATGCGCGGTTTTATGCTCAATTAACGCAAACGGATAAAACACACACGCGCCATCGTCTATGGCCTTTTGAACATTCTCATCCACTTTCTTTTCGGCAATAATCGCTGCTTGAATATTGCGAGAATTTTCAAAATGATCGCTTAATACCGCATCAAAATAACTTTTTTTAATCACGATCTCACCTGGGCCTAGGCCTCTTGGACCGTTTTGAGCCACTTTTAAACCTCGTTCAAACGCCCGGGTGATGTCTTGTCCGCGATAGCCATCACCTCGTGTATATAAGGTTGTACCATCATCATAGGCTGCATAACCATCAAGTTTCGGGGTGACCCGAATTTGAATATCGCGCTCTGGCACGTTAATTTCATTTGCCGCTTTTAAAATACGCTTAAACCATTTTTTAATGTCATCAAGTGAGTACGCTTTCTCGGTCGATAGCATTCGCTGTGGTAACTCAACGGTTTTTGCTTCGGCCAATACTTCAGGTTCAACTTGATGTAAAAAGGGATGCAAATGGTTGGCGTCTTTAAGCATCGAGATATATAAGTCGTATTGTTGGTCTGTGATCACCGGAAGACCCGAACGATAAAGCGCGTTTGCGGCTGTTAGCACTTGCACAAGCTGTTCGGTATTGAGCTCTGATAAACTGAAAAGGTGCACGAGTTCTTCGGGATTTAACGTATCATCAAGTTGGTTAAGCACCGCTAATTGGTCGTTAGTGAAATTGACTGCTAACATCTGGGTTATCCTTAATGAGGCAAACGAACGGCACGCGCTGGTGCCTCAATTATATAATTTGTGTTTTTATCGAGTTGTTAATGAGCGAATAAGGAAGGCGCAAGTCATTAACATTAAAAAGGCAAAGCCTCATTCGAGTGAGGCTTTATTGTGCGTTATACACCCGCTAATCGGCACTTACGGTCAAACTCTCGAATTTGACTCAAATAATGTTGTTCTGTTTGTGCTGTCATGACGCTGCGTTTACCGTCTAATACTTGACCATTTACTTCTTTGGCGATTTGTTTAGCAGCCGAGAGCATGTATTTAAATACTTGGACTGGTTCGCCAGCGTTTGGCAAGGTCATAAATAAGGTCACACCTTGGGTGGTAAAATTTTCCATATTATCTAAGTCAAAGGTACCTGGGTTAACCATATTGGCCAAACTGAAAGTAATATCGCCATTACCAGCGTTATCTAGGTGACGATGGAAAATTTCCATTTCGCCATATTTCATCCCCAAAGTCAGCAGAGTCGGTAATAATGTCGCGCCGCTGATCATTCCCTCATTCACCACAACCGATAACGCCAGTACTTCTTGTTCTGGCACATCTACTTTATCTTTGTTGTTAAAATCAATTTCTAGCTGATCGCGCTTTAATTCTGCCTTAGTTTTTGCTTGACTTGGTTTGTCGACCTTGGTTGTTACTTCAGCTGGTGCGGTTTCACCCGTGTTGTTAGACAAAGGTTTGCTGATTGTTTCAGGGTTGGTCACAGGTTGTACTTTGGGCTCTGGCGCAACAATGCTCGGCTCACCAAAGTTGAACTCTTCTTCTACTGGGGTGAAATTTTTATCAAAATTTTCAATGTCAGCAAGAGATGGACTGTCGCCAACATCATCCGATTCAGCCATCAGCGGAGGCTGAGGTAGGTCTTGTGGTGGTGTTAAGGGTTCATCTAGGTCAGATACAATGGGAGTGATTCGGCCAATTCCATCTTGATCAAAACCGTCATTATCATACGTTCGCACCTCATTTTGCAGGTCACTCGTTGCGGTTTCCATTGCCCTACTTTTTAATTTATATGGATTTTTTAATCCTTTGCGTATTTTATAACGACCATTTAAGTAAATAGCTAAAATAGCAATAACACTGATGATAATTAGAATGAGTCTAAAATTTACTTCCATTATACGACCTGTTTTACGATGCTTCGGCCATGGCAATAGCTTCATCAATATCAACAGCAACCATGCGCGATACTCCGGGTTCGAACATGGTAACACCTGTGAGATGAGAAGCCATTTCCATCGCAATTTTATTATGGCTTATATAGATAAATTGTACTGTTTGCGACATTTCTTTTACAAGATTACAGAATCGACCAACATTGGCGTCATCTAGCGGCGCATCCACTTCGTCAAGCATACAAAATGGCGCCGGATTTAGTCGAAAGATCGCAAATACCAATGATAATGCGGTTAGCGCTTTTTCTCCACCAGAAAGTAAATGAATTGTACTATTTTTTTTGCCAGGTGGTCTGGCCATGATGGTCACGCCTGCTTCGAGCATATCATTTTCGGTAAGTTCGAGATAGGCGCTGCCGCCTCCAAAGACCTTAGGAAAAAGGGTTTTTAAATCGGCATTGACTTGATCATATGTTTGCTTAAACTTTTGTCTACTTTCACTGTCGATTTTACTGATCGCACTTTCTAACGTCGTTAATGCCGATTCTAAATCGCCATTTTGCTGTTCTAAATATTCTTGACGTTGTTTTTGAACGTCATATTCATCAATCGCTGCCAAGTTAATCGCGCCAAGAGCTGAAATATCTTTTGCTACTCGAGCCAATTTAATTTGCCATTGCGCCTCTTTAGCGTTGTCTGGCAATCGGGTTAATACCTCAGAGATTTGTTCGTTCATTTCACCCAACTGCTCTAATGCGGTCTTTGCGCGCACACTGTAACTTTCGGCTTCAATGGCCAAAGCCGATAACTGATCTTTATGCGCTGAAATTTGCTGGCTCAAAGATTGCATTTTTTGCGTGCTTTGCTGCACCACATCAAAGTTTTCGGCGATAGAACCCTGGTACGATAGCAACTTAGCCTCAAGCTCTTCACTTTGAAGGAGCAAGGTTTGTAAGCTGTCTTCGTCTTCAAGTAACGGCAACTCAACGTCTTGTTGTGCAAAGATCAGGGTTTCTTGTTCGTCATGCCACTTTCTGAGTTGTTCTTTCTCACGCACCAGTGAGGTTTGTAACGAAGACAAGGCCGATTGTGCGCTCGCCAGCTCCAATTGTAATTGATGGTACTGTTCAGTTAAAACTTGATACTGTTGTTGTTGCCTTTTTAATGCACCATCATCGACCTGTTTTTGTGTTTCAAGGGCATATAATTGGGCTTCGCTGTGTTGTTTTTTCGCGACTAAATCTTGATGTTGTGTTTTATATTTTTCTAACTGATGCTGATTACGTTTCAGCGCGTCTTGTTGACGTTCAAGCTCTTGTTGCCATTCAAGTTGCTGGCTTTGTTTAAATGCCAACTGCTGCATCAACAACGTATGTTGTTGGGTTAATGCACTCACACTTTGCTGAGCTGAAACAATATTTTGTTCGCAATCTTGTCGCTTTTTTTGTTCCTGCTCGAAATCACTTTGAGCTGTTTGTTGTTCTTTCAAACTTACTTTAAGCTGCGCTTGTACGGCTGTAATATCTTGTTCTAGTTGGTTAATTTGCTGTTGGCGCTTGATTAATCCAGATTGCGCTAACTGACCACCTTTTTGATACCAATGCTGTCCATACCAGTCCCCTTCGGGGCAAATAACCGATTGATGTGGTTTAATTGACAAGCTTTTACTCTGCGCTTGTTCTGGATTATCGGCAAGCAAAACTTGGTTTAAAAACACCGTCAGTGGACCCGCATTACACACCTTTTGAGCTAAAGAGCCCTCTTTGGGACTCAAAGAGCTACTTTTCAACAGTAAGCCTTTGTTAGGTTCAAACTGGGCAGGCCAAGACGTTACCACATTGGCATAAAGCCAATGAGCTAAAACTTGCTCCACCGCATCTTCCCAACCGGTTTGAACTTGCAAACGGCTCAATAGGTCTTTTTCGGTTTCAATCTGATGTCGAGCCAAAAACGCTTGTTGTCGTTCTTGCCAATTTTCGGCTTCGTGCATCGTTGCTTGCAGTGCACTCAACCTGGCATCAAGATTTAAACGCCGCTCATTGTCTTGCTTAAGTTTTTCTTCAGCCATTAGGACAGACTGTTTACTTTGCTCAGATACCTTGCATAAGCGCGTATGCTCTTGCTCTAACGTCGCAAGGGTTTGTTGTTCGCAGGTTATGTGTTGTTCAAGTTCTGCGATGTCGGTCTGAGTTTTTTCAAGAGCGCTATTTTGTTGCTGTTCATGTAAGCGCATCACCCTTTGTTCTATTTGCTCAATGCTAGCAAGAATGGATTTTTGTTGTGATTCATTGATGTTAAGCGCGTTAATACCTTGGTTTTTTTGTTCTGATAACTGTTGCCAGCTGTGCTGATATTGTGCGTTTAGTTGCTCTTGTTGTTGCAGTTGGAGCTGTGCTTGCTGTTTTTGCTTTTGCAGCGAGGCAATGTTCGGCTCAATGGCAAGTACGTCTTGTTCGCATTGGCGTTTGCGCTGCTCTTCTCGCTTTAGGTGTTGCTCTAAAGTTTGAATTTCCATGCCTAATTTTTGGCCTTCTTGTGCTAACGCCGTTCGTTGCTGCTTTGCATGCTTTATTTTTTGCTCTAATCGACTTATATCGGTATGCAAAGATAACTTGCGCTGATTAAGCTCATTAAGCTCACGGTTTTGCTGATCTTGTTCACTTTGGCCTTTAGCCATAGCCAGCTCAACGTGGGTTAACTCGGTGTTTAGTTGTTCCAGTTTAAGGCTGATTGTTTGTTCTTTGTGGTGAATACTTTGTCGCTTTTGTTCAAGTTGTTGCCACTTAATCGCTACTAGCTCGGCCTTTAACGCTCGCTCTTGCGCTTTTAAGGTTTTAAAGCGATTAGCCGCTAGTGACTGACCGTGTAGCTTTTCCAACTGAATACTGAGCTCTTGGCGAATGTCGGCCAAACGCAGCAGGTTTTCGCGGGTATGTTTAATCCGGTTTTCGGTTTCTCTGCGCCTTTCTTTGTATTTTGAGATCCCCGCAGCTTCTTCAATAAACACCCTTAATTCTTGTGGTTTTGATTCAATTAACTTTGAAATCATCCCTTGTTCAATGATCGCATAACTGCGCGGACCTAACCCGGTACCTAAAAAAATGTCGGTAATATCTTTACGACGGCACTTACTACCATTTAAAAAATAGGTGTTTTTAGCGTCTCGATTTACCACCCGACGAATCGAAATTTCGTTGCGATCGGCCATCGAACCTTGCAGACGGTTTTCACTGTTATCAAAGATAAGCTCAACACTTGCTTGCCCTACCGGTTTGCGACTGGTGGCACCATTAAAAATGACGTCGGTCATGTTATCACCACGCAAGTTTTTCGCTGAAGACTCACCTAACACCCAGCGCACTGCGTCAATGATGTTGGATTTACCACAACCGTTTGGGCCGACGATGGCCGTCATATCGTCAGGAAACGGAACATTGGTTAAGTCGACAAAGGATTTAAAACCGGCAAGTTTAATTTGTTTTAAGCGCATTGAGTTGTATCATTCTCTGTTCTAACAGAATTATTCTCTATATGTGTTATGGTCAAGGCTAGGTGTTGTGAATGACTATGATCGGCAAATACGCTTGCAATTGCAATCAATAAAGTGGGCAAATAACCAAAGCCAATCAACGATGCTTGCTCGATTCATTACCATAACAAACTTGTTCAAGGTTTGTAACAATTATATGGTTCATTTCATTTTGCAAACTCAGTATACTCAAACACATATATCACACTTATGGACAGGTAAATGACAACAAGCGTTCAACCGAAAGTTAACCGCAGCGGATTTAGCTATTTTTTTCAGGGCTTTAGTTTAATTAGGACACCAGGGATCCGCCGTTTCGTGTTTGTGCCACTGCTGGTTAATATGGTACTTTTCGGCTTTGCGTTTTATCAGTTAAGTTTTATTATTGCCGATCTAACTCAACAAATTAGTGCTTATTTACCAGAGGTTTTAAGTTGGTTAGTCTATGTTGTTAAACCATTACTCTATCTCACCGCGATTGTGTGCTTTTCTTTTTTATTTGCAACCTTAGCGAACTGGATAGCGGCACCATTTAATGGTTTATTGGCCGAAAAAATTGAGCTACATTTATCTAATCAACCGCTTTCCACTGGCGGATTGTTCGATGCTGTTAAAGATGTGCCAAGAACCTTAAAACGCGAATGGCGCAAACTTATTTATTACATCCCTCGGGCGCTTGGCTTTTTATTGATTTTATTTTTACTTCCAGTCATTGGTCAGGTTATTTGGTTTATATTTGTTGCTTGGATGATGGCAATTCAATATTGTGATTTCAGTTTTGATAATCATAAAGTCAGTTTTGATGAAATGCGCGCCAAACTGCGCAGTAACAAAGGAGTCTGTTTAAGCTTTGGTATCATGGTGACGTTTTTTTCAATGATCCCGTTACTTAATTTAATCTTAATGCCCGTGGCTATTTGTGGTGCGACAGCAATTTGGGTTGACCGCTTTAAAAACGATTACCAATAAGCCCGCTAATTGGCTAAACCTCGATATATGTTCAAAACAAGGCTTGCATACACAAGCCTTTTCATTATTTAGGATTCGCCCATTTTGGCAACAAAAGCTTGAGTAAACTTAAGCGCCGAACTTTCATCCATATTAAAATATAATGAGGGCTCAATAAGCTCGGCCTCCATCATCGCAAATTCATCACCCATACGCACATAGTCGACTCTAACGTACATTGGCATTTCAAAAAGTTGCTGTAGCGCATGCTCGGCTGCTTGTTTAAGCTTTAATTCAGGTTCGACTGTGGTTAACTTGCCACCATGCTCTTCTTGCACTCTAAAGTCATTTTCTTTTGGTGTTTTTAAAATACTGTGACTGTATTGACCATTAAAGTAAAAACAAGAATATTCCCCTTCCTCTAAAATGTTTTGCATAAAAGGTTGAACCATAAAATCTCGGCTAGCGAACACCGCTTTAATGGCGTCAAGGTGTTGGTTAACATTAGCTCGGGTCAACCAATAGGTATTATCTGCATTGGCACTAACACATGGCTTAATAACGATTTGATCTGTGTTGAAATGGTCAAACCAAGATTCAATATCTTGTTCACTATAGGCTTCAAACCATAGGGTTGGAACAATACAAACGCCCTTTTGCTCAAGTTCTTGCAGATACTTTTTATTAATATTCCACTTAACCATTTCGAGGCTGTTGTACAGTTTTGCCGAAGACGCTTCGATGTTCTCTAACACCGCTAAAAATGCCTCAGCATCGTCTTGATAATCCCAAGGTGTTCGAATTAGAACAACATCAAAGTCATCCCAATGAATACTGCGATCACGCCAAGAAACTAAGTGGGTTTGCCAACCGTGCGCCAGCATCGGTTGATCGAGTAAATGGTCATAGACTTCAAAGTCATCAAGACAGTCCATCGATAAAATAGCGCAATGTTTCAAAATTCTTTCCCTTAAATATCAAATTGCAGAGAGTTTACTAAAATCCTGTATCGCTAAAAAGAAATTTTAAAAAATTCAGCTTTTTGCCATCTTCGCTTGACGAAACTCTACGCCAAGATTACATTAAGCCTAGGTAAAGGCTCTATTTTTTACCTTTTCTGAATAGGAAATAAAAAATCAAAAAGGACATAAGGGCATGAAAAAATTAACCTTGTTGGGGCTGTTGGCTTTCACGATTACAACGTCAAATCAACTGTTTGCTAACGAGCAAGCACACAGTGAAAAAATTAACATCCCCGTTATTGAAAACGCCCGTGTTTTTTCCAGCTTTACCGACGGTTATCCGGCCATGGTGAACTTTTTTACCGATTTAAGTTTTACAGAAATTGAGCAATTTTATGCCACGCAATATGGCTCCCCCATAGATCAACAAATGCGCTACGGTCGCTTAGAGTTATACTTTGACAACAGCGAACATCGTATTAGAGTCATCGTTTCTGAGCAAAGCCCGAAACGAGAAGTTGGTGTATTCATTGAACAACAACGAGATTAACGTCCCTCTAGGCAACCCTCTGTTGCCATAAATACCATCCTTAATTGAATAGTGACCACGACTCAATAGTATTTATTAAGTCGTGTGTTCTTATCGGCTAATTCCCTCTATCTGTCTCATTTTCTTGAAATCCGCATTGAAATCAACGGCCACATTTGCGACTATCGCTCCCCATTTTGTAACCGTTTGTAACTCTATTTTTTTATCTACATTTGGAGTCGGTATGAACCGAATAATCATCTATTTCTTCTTAATTTCAATATTTTCTCTTAGCCTAAAAGTTCATGCTGGTTCAACGACTAACAATGAAACCACATCTGCCATCCCTAAAGTAGAGGGGCCAATAACCGTAGATGCAACTTTAGATGAACCGCAATGGCAACAAGCGAAACGGGTTTTGATTAATAATATCAGTCGTCCTTATGACAATATTCCCAGCCCTGTTCATACCGAAGCCTGGTTAATGGAAGACGGCGAAACGTTTTATATTGCTTTTATCGCTGAAGATCCAAACCCTGAGTCTATTCGAGCATTTTATCGTGATCGTGATAAATCATGGCACGATGATCTCGTCGGCATCAAAATTGACAGCTTTAATACCCAACGAACCGCATACCGATTTTTTGTTAATCCTTTAGGGGTTCAAATTGATGGCATTGAAAATGAAATCACCAAACATGAAAGCGATTCATGGAATGGTATTTGGCAAAGCAAAGGGCAAATAACCGAACAAGGCTACGTGGTTGAAATGGCCTTACCACTTAGAATGTTAAACTTTACCGAAGGCTTACCTGAGCAAGAATGGGGAATTGAGTTAGTTAGATTTTATCCTCGTGACGTACCGCTAAGATTGTCCAATATTTACATCGACCGAAATAATCATTGCGAAATTTGTCAACTGCAACCAATGAAAGGATTTGCCAAAGCCAAGCAAGGTAACAACCTTATTGTTACTCCGGCTTTAGTGACAACGATGCATGAAAGTAAAGGCGACGATTCTTGGCAACAACAAAACAAAGCCAACCCGAGTCTCGATTTACGTTGGGGGATCACCCCTGATGTGCTATTTAATGGTACCCTTAATCCCGATTTTTCAACCGTAGAATCGGACCAAGCACAATTAAGTATCAACACCACTTTCGCTTTATTTAATCAAGAAAAACGACCATTTTTCTTGGATAACGCCGACTACTTTGATTCTAATTACAACCTTGTCCACACGAGAAATATCAATGCCCCGAATTACGGCGCGAAATTAACCAGTCGGATCAATGACCACTCTATTGGTATTTTGGTTGCCGACGATGACAATACCAATATTCTCATCCCTGGCAACCGTAACTCTTCTGTTGCGACCATAGAAGAAAAATCCACCAACCTTGCTTTACGATACCAATATAATATTAATCAGGATATTACCCTAGGCTTGATTAATACCGCACGTGTTGCAAAAGATTACTACAACGCCGTTCAGGGCTTTGATGGGGTGGTTAAGTTAAGCGACGAAGACACGGTTAAGTTTCAACATGTATATTCAGCAACGGAATATCCTGATGATTTTTATGCTCAGTTCTGTGACAGTGAAGACAGCACAGACTGCGCCCAAAACGCTGTCACCGAATGTGATTTAGAGTCGTGCGTTAAAAACGAACAAGTGCTGCGTAGCCAAAAAGATGGCGCCTTTAGTGGTATTGCGAGTAAGGTCAGTTATCGCCATCGGGATGAAAAATGGCAATATCATGCCAACTTTCAAAAACAAAACGCCGGTTTTCGCGCCGACTTAGGTTTTATTTCTCGAGTAGACTTTGAGCGCTGGTTAGTTGGTGCTGATCGTCGTTGGTATGGCGAAGAAGATCAGTGGTGGACCGAAATTAAGCTCTATTCAGATTGGGACATTACCCATAATGACAATGGCGAATTAATTGAAAAAGAGTGGGATTTTAAATTATCCATGCACGGCCAGTACGATTCATGGTTTGAATTAGTTTACACCAATCGTGAAACAGTGGGTGCCCGTTATGATAAAAGCACGGTTGCCATTGATCATAATACCAGCTTATTTGAACAAAATGTGATGCGTTTTAATATGGTCATAACACCCATTTCTGGTTTACGATTTGGTAACTTTGTAAGCTATGGCGATAAAATAGATTACACCGCGGATCGAGCAGGCAAAGGCCCGAACATTACCAATGAAGTTGTCTGGAATGCTTCGAAGCATTTAGAAATTAAATTAAAACATACTTTTAATCAGTTAGATATTGATGGCGACTACCTTTACAATGCTCGCCTAACAGACTTTAGAGCAACATATCAGTTTGATGTTCAGAGTATGTTAAGGTTTACCTCTATTTTTAATAATACCTCACGAAACGTAAACAATTACCCATTTTATGCGCCAGCAGAGATCACTCAAAACAACAAAGATTTAAGTGTTCAATTACTCTATGGTTATAAATTTAATCCGCAGACGGTATTTTATCTTGGCTTTAATTCACAAGGCTATGGTGAAAACGAGTATGACACCATTAAGCAAAACGAGAAAAGTGTGTTTGTAAAGTTTAGCTACGCTTATTTAAAATAATCCTCCTTAAAAAAGCCACTTATTAATCGTCTCCAAATGAGTGGCTTACCTCTTTACTTGGCTTAATCGTCATAACGTCTTATCAAAAACACGGGCTTAGAGTAAAATGAATCTTACTCTGTTGCTAACGATAATTGTTTTATGGCTCGAATTAAGAAAATAGAAAAAGATAATGGCTTTTTCGGCATTGGTATTTTAAACAACGTCGATGCAGTAAATATCGGTACTTTATGGCGCTCGGCCTATATTATGGGCGCTAGTTTCATCTTTACCATTGATAAAAAATATCGCCAAACCGGTACGGATGTCACCTCGGCTTGGTCAAAAATCCCATTATATCATTATCATAGCTTTGCTGATTTTAAAGCGCATTTGCCCTACTCAACTAAGTTAATTGGGGTCGAATTAGATGATAGAGCCATTGATATTTGCCAATACCAACATGTTGATCGAGCGGTTTATCTACTGGGCAATGAACGAAGTGGTTTACCTAAAAAAATCGTCGATGAGTGCCATGACTTAATTAAATTACCCGGTGAATTTTCATTAAATGTGTCAGTTGCAGGCAGTTTAGTCATGTATGACCGTTACGCTAAATTGCAGAGTAAATAAAACCAACGTCGCTGCAATGCTTCTTACTGGTGACGGTCGGGATAAAAATTGCACCTCAACGATGTCTGCGATGTCTGCGATGTCTTACCTTAACCGCCAGAGATAAAAAAACTGAGAGATATCATCTCTCAGTTTTTCGTCTTGAACCACTAAGGTCCACAAAGTTCTTAGTCATTAAAGCTTACGAGTAAGCCCTTAGTCATAGGGGTACACTCCCCTAGTTTAAAATGGCATCCACGGTACCTTGCGCAAGTGGGTGATAACCTGGTCTTGCTTTGTTGTAGACGGCCTGCGCCCATGCTTTACCTTCTGCGGTTTTAGCCAATTGTTTATACAATGGCACAATCAATTTACGACGCCCGATTTCAATCAGATAATCGTTAAGTGCCGGCATAATTTGTTGGTAACCATTGTGCAGAGCCAATACATACCAAGCGTGCGCAATTTCTGCGTTGGTGCTGTTGGTTAAGTTGAATCGGCTATCTAAGTCTTGCATTTTGTTTAATGGCAAGTTTCTTGGCAATTGGTTAATGAAACTTAACCATTCATGTACCGTCCAATTATCGGTTGCAAGCTCTGCCACGCTAATGTCACTGTTTTGCCATTTTGCTGATTGCTTAGCAACAAGGTTAAATGCATCGGACTTTGGCTCAGGTGAATTGGCTGGTAAGCCTTCACCAAACACCCACTCATTGACTTCTTCTTGACTTACAATACCTGGGTATTTGTTGATTAAATGCTTGTTTAAGTAAGCAAGAAAATCTTCAGTACCAATACTTTGAAAACTAAAATGATTAAAGTAAGCCAGAACAAATGGGTCGAATCGCTCACGGCCAAAACGCTGTTCTAAGAACATTAAAAATAGTTGGCCTTTTACATAGGGAACACCACTAAAGGCGGCATCTGGATCACGGCCTTGAAGGTCTAAATATAATATTGAATCATTTGCCGGTAACTCTTTTAACTCAGCTTTAAGGTCTGCAACACCTAAGGTTTGCTCCATTATCGCACGTTCAACACCAAATACTTCTTCCATAATGCGATTTTCTACGTAGGAAGTGAAGCCTTCGTTAAGCCATAAATCGCGCCAGCTTTCATTGGTAACCAAATTACCCGACCAAGAGTGCGCTAACTCGTGTGCAATAAGGTTTACTAAGCTTTTATCACCCGCAACGACGGTTGGGGTAATAAAAGATAAACGAGGGTTTTCCATTCCCCCAAAAGGAAAACTTGGTGGCAACATTAATAAATCATAACGACCCCAACGATAATCGCCATACAAGCTCTCAGATGCCGTGATCATCGCTTGAGTATCATTAAATTCGGCAGCCGCCGCCTCTAAAATGTAAGACTCAGCATAGATCCCCGTCTGTGCGCTCATCGCTTTAAACTGTAGATCACCAACCCCAATAGCAATCAAATACGGTGGAATAGCTTGCGGCATATTAAAGAAGTAATCGCCGTCACGTTCGGTATTAGGTTCATTATTGGCGCTCATCACCGCCAACAAGGCTTTATCTGTTTGTATGCGGGCGCTATAGGTTAAACGAACAGCAGGGGTATCTTGAATTGGGATCCAACTGCGGGCATGAATGGCCTGATTTTGAGAGAACATAAATGGGTACTTTTTACCGGCAGTCTGTTCTTTACTTAACCATTGTAAACCAGAAGCGACTTCGGTTGAGGCGTAATACACACGTACCAAGTCGGCTTGAAAAGACGGTTTAATGGTTAACTTAGAACCTAAAACATCATCACGTTTACCCAGAGTGAAAGACACTTTTTGCCAATCACTGTCGCTCGTTTTCACCATCACTTTGTCGATATTTAAATCACGTGTATCTAGGTGAATCTCTTTGCTAGTATCGTTTAACCAGTTCAATTGTAAATCAGCAAAGCCTGTTAATGACTTGTTGTCAAAGTCGACGGTTAAGTCTAGGTAGACATGAGAAACTTTAACTTCATCATAGTTTGCATAGGTCAGGTCATCATTAACCTTAGCGAAAGCCTGAACATTGAGCAGTGAGCACAATGTCAGAAGTAGGAGGTATATTTTTTTCATAATGTTCCTAATAAAAGATATCCAAAATAACCAATGCCCCTTTCATTATTTTATGGGGCGAAGAAGCATAAGATGCATAGCACTGTGGTGCGATTAGCGCGAATAAGCGCAGTGTGCGTTATATGCTAAAAATTTACTTTTTGACACTCAAGTTTACCTAGCAATAACAAAAGAGACCAGTTAATTAATGCACCTTCGCCTGATTTCTGAGATAATTTATTCATTCCAATAAACAAACGATTAGCCATGAGCGAAGCCAAAAAGTCTTTATTATCTTCTCGATTTCGAGGGTACTTCCCTGTTGTCATCGACGTTGAAACCGCAGGGTTCAATGCCCAAACCGATGCCCTCCTTGAAATTGCCGCCAGTATCTTACATATGGATGAGATCACCGGCTTATTATCGATCAAAGAAACCATATGCTTTAATGTAGAGCCATTTGAAGGAGCAAACCTTGAACCCGCAGCGCTAGAGTTTACAGGTATTGACCCAACTAACCCCCTGCGAGGAGCCGTTAGTGAAGAGCTAGCATTAAAATCGATATTTAAAACCGTCCGAAAAGCGATGAAAAGCTTTGATTGTCAACGTGCGGTGATGGTCGCTCATAATGCCGCTTTTGATTTAGGCTTTTTAAATGCGGCAACCGAACGATGCAACATTAAGCGCAGCCCTTTCCATCCATTTGTGAGTTTTGATACCGCCACTTTATCGGGCCTAGCGCTTGGGCAAACCGTCTTAGCCAAAGCCTGTGCCAGTGCACAAATAGACTTTAACAACAAAGAAGCACATTCGGCTGTCTACGATACAGAAAAAACCGCTGAACTATTTTGTTATATTGTCAACAAATGGCAGCAACTTGGTGGTTGGCCTTTAATCGACGATGATGCATTGGCACTAAATGATGAAAGTGAGCCCCAAAGCTAATTGATACCAATTCCACTTCGTTGTTGCACTCACAAAGAGCAAAACCTGTTTGCTCATGGGTTCAGTGTTATCTTTGGATAAATTTTAGTATCGTTACTACGGACTAAGGACAATAAAAAGGAGCCAATCGGCTCCTTTTTGCTTCTAATCAGCCCTATACGATAAATACCTATTTTAGTATATATTCTCATAAGGGTAATTTTGAGGTTATTGTAAAGTCACATTCATTTTTACTTATGATTAATTACCTGATTCAGAGTAAATTATGTTGAGTTCTCCCCAAGATTTAAGAACAAAGTTTTCAAAAATCTCAGACCTTATCAGGTCGCCTTTTTCATTGAATTTTTCAACATTCGTTGTCGTACTTTGATTATTAGTTTTTACACTTTGCCTTAATACACTATTGTCGTAGTAAGTGTACTCCGTTGAAGTTGTTTTTCCTCTATTATCCGAAATACTTTGTGATGTTTTATTGCCTTTATCATCGTAGGTATAAGTTAAGTTCGAATAAAAAACCGAAGAGCCGCTCGGATCTGCTCGATAAATATAAGTTTTATTACCAAACTCGTCGTATTGATATTTCTCATGCCAATCAAAACCATATTTAAAGTCATAGCTTTTTAGTTCTAACACCTGCCCATCATCATTTAAGGTGTAATCTTCTCGTATTCTATAGTCTCCGTAAGGATATTGGTCACCCTTATAGGTTGTTTTTTGGTAGTTCATTCTTGAAGTTAATGGGTTAAGACCCCATTCGTATACTATGTATGAAGTATGACCAGAGCTAAAATTAATTCTTTCAAGAATAAGTCGATCTTGTTCATCGTATGTAGAGATTATTTCGCGCTTTTTAATCCCGTCTTGAAAGACTTCATAGTGAACAACTTTATTAGCTCCATTATATTGCCAATAAAAGCTCACACCGGATGTAATATTTACTTCGCTGAGCATGTTGTTGTGGTCATCATAAGTGTAATTAATAACCTTCCCGTTAGCGTTTGTGCTAAGTATGAAACCATCAACATTATACGTTTCTTGCCAGTTTTTAATATATTGGCCATTATGCGTTTGGGTTATGCTCTTAAAAGTTATTTCATCTTTATTTAAAATACCATCATTGTCTTTATCTTCGTCACATACGTCTCCTATATTATCAGAATCAAAGTCTTCTTGGCTTGGATTAGGTAGCATTTTGCAATTATCAAGGTTATCACCAATACCATCGTTATCGCTATCTAATGACTCAGTAGGATCTAGAGGAAATACATCAGCTTTGTCACCTGTCCCATCTAAATCACTATCTTGTGTTTCAGATGGGTCTAAGGGAAAGGCGTCAGAATTATCACCGACACCATCATTATCACTGTCTAATGATTCACTTGAGTCAAAAGGAAATACATCAAAGTTATCACCGACGCCATCATTGTCACTGTCTAATGATTCATTAGGATCTAGCGGAAATACATCAGAATTATCACCGACACCATCGTTATCACTATCTATTGATTCATTTGAATCAAAAGGAAATACATCTGAGTTATCACCATAGCCATCTCCATCACTGTCTTTAGATTCAGTTGCATCGAAAGGAAAAGCATCCTGGTCATCGTAAACGCCATCATTGTCACTATCAGGTATTCCATCACCACCATACTTTACGGTGTCAACAGCAATAAAGTTAGCTGTCAGATAATTTTGTTCAAAATAGTTAGTTGTTACAAAGCTAACAATTGAATTCCTAAAATGAGCCTGATTTACATGCTCTTCTTCTCCTACACCATAGTTAAGGTCATTTGTTCCCATAAAACCTTTAACAGAGTCAATAGCTTGAAGCTGGCCAACGGTATTTTCTTTAAGATCTATTAACGCATAAGATGGGCTATTATTTTCGACCCTGTAATATGCCTCTATTCCAGGCGTAAACCACACTGCGTTATTTGGTGATAACTCATCTACTAGCGCGATACCCGTATGATAATTAGGCATATTGGGCTCTGAAATATTGAATATTCGAATGTTCGAAGCATCTGCTAAGTAAATATCAACTTGATTATCATCTTCATTATCGTCGATAAAAAAAGTCCAAATATTTAAGCTTTTCTCATCGACCATTGAAGAGCTTAGGCCGGTTAAGTAAGGTCCCGCACCTAAATTGGCAAAATGAATATCTTCTGATGCAAAGACTTGATTATGTTCAACACTCGAAGCAACAATGTTAAAGTCTATGTGTGACATTCCATAATGGCTACCAAATTTACCATCATCATATCTAGATGTCTCATTTAATAGAATATAAGGTAAGGTATACGTTGTATTACTTTCCATTATCTTGGGTAAAATAACGGTATAAAGGGATTCATGACGCTGTTGAGGGTAAGAAATTGGCCAAGTGCTACCATCAACAAAGAGTATCGAACTAAACAAATCGATATTCCAAGATTCCCCTGTTAATTTTGCACGGTAAATATCATCAAACATGTCTAAATGTGCAGTTTCATCTGAGAAGTAAGATATCTTACGGGTCAACCCCCAAAAAATATTCACTTCATTATCGACAATGGCTATTTGAGGGAACATGCTAGTGTGGCTATAATGCGCATAAGTAACTTCTAGACAAGGCTTTGTACAATCATATATTGGCATGTTCGGGCTGAATAATGGGCTTACTGATGTATCTTTTACTTGATTATGTTTCACTGATATATAACCAATCGAATTATCATAATCACTAAAAATATCGTTGGTATCAAACGAATAGACCAGATGCATATTTGCATCTTTATCAATCACCATCCCATATACTGAGAATTCAGAATCTTGATATAATTTTTGAGTGTCAACTGATTTTAACAATATTTCAGATTCTAACCCTCCCAATGGACTAAAAACGGCATACCGCAATTCTAAGCCTGCTGGATTGTGGTTTATATTGCCATTTTTATCTACAACAAAAATAACATGTAAGTTTTCATCAGCATCTATCTGGCTTGTTTGTACAAAAACGGGGAAATCGAATTTTATATCATGCGAATAATTGATTCCAATTTCAAGATCTACCCTTTCTGCAACGTCATTTGAGGCATCACCATTGTTGTCCTCTGAATTATCACCAACTGATTCATCACTGCTTCCATTAGCGGAATTATCACCGACTGAATCATCACTGCTTCCATCAGTGGAATTATCACCGACTGAATCATCACTGCTTCCATCAGCGGAATTGTCACCGACTGAATCATCACTAATATTGCCATTGTTAACGTCCGGCGCTGGTGAACTTACAGAACCGCCACCACAAGCAGTAACCCCTGTAAGAAGGCTTGTAATTAATACAAGTCTAATTAAAAAAGAAATATTCATATGTATTATGTATTGCTATTTATTCAAAAGAAAATACCTAACAATTTCAAATAGATAAAACACAATCTTCATTGTTTTCTATTATCTTATTAAGTGTTGAATTTGACACCTGTAAATCCCCATTGCACGAACAAACATACAAACAAACGGTGAGTTTTCAACGAAAGGCTAAGTTAAGAAGAGTTAC
Source organism: Thalassotalea sp. 273M-4 (assembly GCF_041410465.1). NCBI lineage: Bacteria > Pseudomonadati > Pseudomonadota > Gammaproteobacteria > Alteromonadales > Colwelliaceae > Thalassotalea > Thalassotalea aquiviva. The sequence goes on along the minus strand of NZ_CP166961.1, from coordinate 1,284,545 downwards.
GATGTCAGGAATAAAAAATCCAAGAGCATAGGCTCTTGGATTTTAATTAAGAACCGTCAATCTAAACTATGACGGCATATTAAACGATTATAATTTGTCAGCGTTGTCGCTAAGGTAAGATGCTACGCCTTCTGGAGACGCTGCCATACCCTTGTCGCCTTTGTTCCAACCAGCTGGACATACTTCGCCGTGCTCTTGGTGGAATTGTAGTGCATCAACCATACGTAACATTTCGTCTACGTTACGACCTAGTGGTAAGTCGTTGACAACTTGATGACGCACGTTGCCTTCTTCATCAATTAAGAATGAACCACGAAACGCAACACCAGCTTCTGGGTGCTCAACATCGTATGCTTGACAGATTTCGTGCTTAACATCAGCAACCAAAGTGTATTTAACTGGACCAATACCACCTTCGTTTACTGGGGTGTTACGCCATGCGTTGTGGCTAAATTGTGAGTCGATTGATACACCAATTACTTCAACGCCACGGCTAGTGAACTCGTCCATACGGTGATCAAAAGCGATCAACTCTGAAGGACATACGAAAGTAAAGTCTAACGGGTAGAAGAAAATAACCGCTTTTTTACCTTTAATAGCTTCTTTTAAGTTAAAGCTATCAACAATTTCGCCACTACCTAATACAGCTGCGGCGGTGAAGTCTGGTGCTGGACGACCTACTAATACACTCATGGTTTTCTCCCATTATTATTTGTTAACTTGTGTAAGTAAAAATAAACCAAGCATGATCACATGCTAAGTCTTAATTCAATGTAATTATTCTGCGTTACTAAACTTTTCAGCAGTGTCTTTGATTAGCGACTGTAATTCGCCTTGTTGATACATCTCAATGATAATATCACAACCACCAATCAGCTCACCTTCAACCCAAAGTTGGGGAAATGTTGGCCAGTTAGCATATTTTGGTAACTCAGCGCGAATGTCTGGGTTTTGCAAAATATCTACGTAAGCAAACTTTTCACCACATGCCATTAATGCTTGAGATGCTTGCGAAGAAAAACCACAGCTCGGTAGCTTTGGCGATCCTTTCATAAACAATAGGATTGGGTTTTCACTGATTTGTTGTTTAATTTTATCAATAGTATCCATATATTCCTCATTTGCCTAACACACGGGCAATGAATTGAAGTGAGTCTCTGCTGATTGTAGTAATGAGCTGAGATTTAGCATAAAAAAAGATATTAAACGCTCAGAACATTTGAATCAGATCAAATAAAGTCCGAGTATTTTACTCGGACTTTATGACGGTTTAAAGGAAAATTTAAAGAAATAATTAAAGCGCGAGTTCTTTTAAGATGTCTTCTTTGTACTTAGCCCAGAAACTCGCGGTCTCTAGGCCGAACCTACGCACCCCATGCACTGACTCATCAAATTGCCCTTTTTGCGCAAATTCGATTAAAATGCGATAAAAATCAATAGTATGTTGACGAGCTTCGGTATCAGAAAAATAAATACCACCTAATCGTGAATACAGATTTTTAAACCCATTTAACACCATAACATAAATAGGGTTGTTCGATGCTAACGCCAAATCATGATGTAATTGATAATCATTTTCGGCAAAGGTATCGTCATCGTTCTCCGCTTGTTCAATGCGCTGTTGCAACAACTCGATAACTTTTTCTGGGTTATATTTGATCGCACTACGAATATAGATAGCACTGATGTTGGTGCGAGCAGACAGTAAATTTTCAACTAAGTCGGGGATCCCCTCTTGGTCTAATTCAACCAAGGTACTTAATATGTTTAACCCGCAGGTTTCCCAAAAGTTATTAATTTTAGTCGGTTTACCATGTTGAATTGTCAACCACCCATCACGGGCCAAGCGCTGTAAAACTTCTCTTAAGGTTGTACGAGTTACGCCAATAAGCTCTGACAACTCTCTTTCTGCCGGCAAAATAGAGCCTGGAGGGAATCCGCCATTCCAAATCGACTCTACTATATAGCGTTCTGCAAATCCTGCAGGACTTTGAGCTTTTATGATCATGTTATTTCCATTCATGGCACTATTGGCCTACGATAATTTGAAATTAGTGTAAATTAAACTGATTGTACCAGAGTCTATCAAGAAAATAACTCAATGCGAAACAATTAAACTAGATCAAATTTAGCGCCGATAAGTTATTTACCAAAAGATTTAACTAGAATAAGATGAGACCCAAATTCAAGCAATCCACAAGATAGTTATATTATCGTAAGGTCGTTGTATGCAACAGTCGTATTCTCAAGCGTTATTTAAGAACTTTTTAGGTTTAGCACCACACTGGTACAAATTAACCATTATCAGCTTTTTGCTGATTAATCCCGTCATTTTCTCTATATCCCCTTATGCCGCAGGATGGGCTTTGGTTATCCAATTTATTTTTACTCTGGCGATGGCACTAAAATGTTACCCATTGCAACCCGGAGGCTTGTTAGCACTTGAAGCGGTGGCTATTGGCATGACCTCGCCAGACCAAGTTTTCCACGAAATATCGGTCAACATACAAGTGATCTTACTATTGATCTTTATGGTCGCTGGTATTTACTTTATGAAAAACTTATTGTTGTTTTTGTTCACCAAAATCATCACCTCGGTGCGCTCAAAAATAACGGTGTCATTGTTATTCTGTTTTGTCAGTGCGTTTTTATCCGCTTTCTTAGATGCATTAACCGTTATAGCCGTGATCATCAGTGTCGCTGTTGGTTTCTACTCGGTTTATCACAAAGTATCTTCTGGCAAACAATTTAACGCCAGCCATGACCATACTCAAGATGGTGAAATTAACGAATATTCTCGTGAAGATCTAGACGGATTTCGCGCATACCTGCGTAACTTGCTAATGCACGCCGGTGTTGGTACCGCCCTAGGTGGGGTAATGACCAAAGTGGGTGAACCACAAAACTTAATCATTGCCGAGCAAGCGAACTGGGAATTTATAGAATTTGCAATTCGAATGTCGCCTATTACTATCCCGGTATTATTCGCAGGTTTAGTTACTTGTTATCTGGTCGAAAAGTTTAGCTTATTTAGTTACGGGGCAGAACTACCAGAGACCGTGCGAAATATTTTAGTCGAATTCGATCTGGAAGAAACTCGTAACCGTACCCGCGCAGACAATATGAAATTGGTGGCTCAAGGTTTTATTGCGATTTGGTTAATTGTTGGTTTAGCATTACATTTGGCCGAAGTTGGTTTAATTGGTTTAACCATCATTATCTTAGCCACCTCATTTACCGGCATTACCGAAGAACATCAAATCGGTCATGCTTTTGAAGAAGCATTGCCTTTTACCGCGCTACTTGCGGTCTTCTTTGCCGTTGTTGCCGTTATCATCGATCAGCAGTTGTTTACTCCTGTAATTAACTGGGTACTCACCTTTGAAGGTGACATGCAGTTAGTCATGTTTTATTTAGCAAACGGCTTTTTGTCTATGGTCAGTGACAATGTTTTCGTTGGCACCGTATATATTACCGAAGTGAAGAAAGCCTTACTTGCAGGGCAAATCACTCGTGATCAATTTGATATGTTGGCGGTTGCGATCAATACAGGAACAAACTTGCCATCGGTTGCGACACCAAATGGTCAGGCGGCATTTTTATTCTTATTAACGTCTGCATTAGCACCGCTGATCAGACTGTCGTACGGTCGTATGGTGTACATGGCAATTCCTTACACCATAGTGTTAACCATTGTTGGCTTAATTTGTATCTCAACTGGTTTCCTAGTCGAACAGACTCAAGTCCTATATGATTTACAATTAATTCATCATCATAGCGGGGCTGAAGCTATGGCGCCGGCTTCCGGTCATTAAGTTCAAAAAAAAGCGCCTTTTAGGCGCTTTTTTGATATGGTTTTGTTATCGAAGTTATTAAGGGATATATTATGCTTTCTCGTTTAAACCAATTTGTCTTGTCACCCACTTCTTGGTGGCTATTAGCGGGCTCTGCCATCGGCTTGGAGCTTTGCGCCTTATTCTTTCAATATGTGCTTGAGCTCGAGCCTTGTATTATGTGTATTTATCAGCGCGTAGCCGTGCTCGGTTTGCTCGGTGCAGGGGTTGTTGGCGCATTAGGAAATAAGTCTGCGGTGCTGCGCTTTATTGCCTTTGGCTTATGGGGATACAGTGCCATTAGCGGTTTATTATTGGCTCGAGAGCATGTCGACATGCAAAGCAATGCCAACTCTTTATTTTATACCTGTGATTTAGTACCAAACTTTCCATCTTGGTTGCCATTACATGAATGGCTACCCGCCTTTTTTGAAGCAACCGGCGATTGTGGTGAAATATCTTGGTCCTTTTTGGGTTACTCGATGCCACAATGGTTAATCGTTACCTTTGCGGTTTATACCTTGTTATTTGCAATATTCTTCAGCTCTCGTATAGTGTATTTAATTAACAATCGATAACCCAAATAAGAAGGTAAGATGCAAGCAAAACTATCACCACCAAAATGGTTTTATGTTGTTACCATCTTGGCCATTGTATGGAACTTACTTGGTGTAATGGCTTTTTTAACTGGGCCTTTAATCAATCAAGATGCAATAACAGGACTGCAAGAAGCCGAACGCCAATTTTACCTACAGATGCCCCTGTGGGCTAAAATTGCGTTTGCTGGTGCGGTATTTTCAGGTACCTTAGGGGCTTTGTTATTAACCATGAGAAAGCCCATTGCCAGCGTTTTATTGCAGTTGTCTTTAGGGTGTGTGTTGGTGCAAATGTTTCATGCTTATGCGCTGGCAAACTCATGGCAATTGTTTGGCCTAAGTGGTGCAGTCATGCCGACTTTGGTCATTTTGGTTGCGATATATTTGGTGTTATTAGCCCAAAAAGCCAAAGCTTGGTCGGTTTAATCTGCGCCTTTAGACAACAAACGGTATAAAAATGGCAATTTGAGTTGCCATTTTTTTTACCCTAAAACCCAATAACACACCAAAGCAATGATGACCGATATCATCAGACTCAATATGGCCCCTTCGGTCACCATTTCTTTAATCGAAACCTCTCCTGTGCCATAAGCTATCGCATTAGGTGCTGTCGCGACCGGCAACATAAACGCACAGCTTGCGCACATTGCCGCAGGGATCATTAATAAGGCTGGGTCGATATTTAAGGATATGGCGGCACTTGCCAGAATAGGCATTAATAAGGTCGCGGTAGCCGTATTACTGGTCATTTCGGTTAAATACGTTACTCCAAGGCACAGTAACAACAACATAATAACAAGAGGATATTGGGCAAAGCTCACTAACCACTGGCCAATAAGTTCGCTTAAACCAGAGGCGACAAATCCTTTTGCTAGGGCTATTCCACCGGCAAATAAAATCAACATATCCCAAGGAATGGTTTTAGCCGTTTGCCAGTCTAACAATCGAGAGTTTTTACCATTGGGGATCGCAAACATTAACACAACGGCAAACAAAGCCACCGTGCTATCGCCTGCGTTAGGGATCTGAAACCAATCACTCCAACCACCAAACGGTTCATTTCGAGTGATCCATGCTAACGTCGTCGCCGCAAACACCCAGACCGTTCTTATTTCTTCGGTTCGCCATGAACCGAGTTTTGGCATAATAATTTTGTCATTAAATGAAATATTGCGGGTTAACCAAATGGCCATTATAGGAATTGAAATAAGAACGACTGGCACGCCCACTTTCATCCAATTTAAAAAGCCAAACTCGCTATTGGTAAATTGCTCGTATATGCCGACAAAGATCACATTAGGAGGTGTACCTATTAAGGTCCCTACCCCACCTAAACTGGCGGCATAGGCTACCCCCAAAATTAACGCGACTTTTAGTCTTTGATTATTCACATGCGCTAAAATGGCCAAAGCCATTGGTAACATAATAAGTACGGTCGCAGTATTTGAAATCCACATACTCAGCAAACTGGCCGCCAGCATAAACCCTAGCACCAAACGAGTTGGGCTTGACACCCCAATCAGGTTCACCATATACACCGCAAAGCGCTCGTGTACTCCACTTTTTTCGAGCGCTTTTGATAACATAAAAGCGCCCATCAATAATAAGATCACATGTGAGCCAAATGCCGACGCGATGATTTTATGATCGGTGATCCCAAACAGAGGAAACAGTACGAAAGGAAGTAAAGATGTTGCTGGGATCGGAATCGGTTCACTGACCCAAAAAATAACACAAAGCAGTGCAATCGCCGCGGTAATAGCAATCGGTTTAGCGACCCCCATGCTCAGCATTAAAACAGCGATGGCGATGGCCAAGATAGGGGTGGATATTAACAGTAAATATTTATTGATTTGCATTGCCACCCCGCTCCCGTCCATGACCTGTGCTTATTCGATTGGTGTTATTTCGCAGCTGTAATGGGGGCACCAACGCCATAGGCAACATAAGGTATAATGCGATAAATCACCCCAGCAACGTCGGTGTCGGTATTAAAGTCATTTTTAGCTATATCAATTAATGCTTGAGAAGATGACATGGTGAACACCGCTGTACTTAAGGTAAAGTGTAAACGCCAAAACATTTCTTCACTGGTTAACTCGGGGTACGCCTTGTGTACGGCAAGCGTAAAATTATCAAGAATGGACGGATAATTACTGGTGATAAACCATCGCAAAAAGCCCTGACTGTCGGTATAACTTCGGCCCAGTAACTTTAAAAAATTAGCGGTACCATTTTCTCTAAATTGGTTTAACTCCAATAAAGGGTCGACAAAAGCGGTAAAAACTTGCTCTAAGGTAGGTTGTTTATCTTGTTCGATAACCTTGGTTAAAGAGGTTTCAAGTAACGGTGAAAATTGGTCGAGATAGCGTTTCATCAGTGCTTTGATAAGCTCTTTTTTCGAACCGAAGTGGTAATTAACTGCCGCTAAATTGACTTCTGCTATAGAGGTGATTTCACGCAAAGAGGTACCGGTAAAGCCTTTCTCGGCAAACAAAGATTCAGCCGCATTTAAAATTTTCGATTTGGTGTCCATAAGGCAAGTAAATATAAAACAATGTAAAAATCAAACATGCGTTTAAAATGACAGGTGTACGCTCAACTGTCAAGAATCAAAGGGCAAATTGCTCGTCGTTTGCCTATTTATTAACAGCTTTTAAATACCTCATCATAAAACGTCTATGGGTTTGCTTTTGTTCTCGATGAAAAATTCGAATATACTCATCCACTAAGTCCTAAAAACAAAAGATAATATTTATGAAAATACCATTTAAATTAACCGCCGTGGTGGTTGCCACCAGTATGTTTTTAAGCGGATGCCAACAAGAGGCGCCAACAACACTCAGCAATAAAGAAGACACCAGTGTGCGCAAAACACTGACCGCTGTCGACGCTGAAACCTTCCTAAAAGACACTGGAAAAGAGCTTGCGCGTCTCACCAATGAGAGCTCTCGTATTGAATGGATTTATCAAAATTTTATTACCGAAGATACCGCCGCATTATCTGCAGCTGCAGCCCAGAAGTATTCTGAAGCGGGTGTTCGCTTTGCCTTAGAAGCAGCGAAATTTGATCACGTTGAGGTAAGCGCTGAACAACGACGAAAATTAAATATATTAAAGCAAGCCCTAGTACTACCAGCTCCACAAGACAGCGAAAAAAGTGCTGAGCTGGCCAAAATTTCATCGGATTTAGGCGGGATGTATGGCAAAGGCACTTACACCAATGCCAGTGGACAAGAACTGAGTTTAGTTGACATGTCTGCAATTATGTCTACATCTCGCGATTACGATCAGTTGCTTGATGTGTGGCAAGGGTGGCGTCAAGTCAGCCCACCGATGAAACCTTTATATGTGCGCGAAGTAGAGTTGGCCAATGAAGGCGCACAAGGCCTTGGTTACCCTGATTTAGGTGCTATGTGGCGTTCCAACTACGACATGCCTGCTGATGAATTTGGTCAAGAATTAGACCGACTTTGGGGGCAAGTAAAACCTTTATATGATGCATTACATTGTCATGTTAGAGCCGAGCTAGGTGAACATTATGGTGAAGATAACGTTCCGCAAGATCAACCAATCCCGGCTCATTTACTCGGTAATATGTGGGCCCAAAGCTGGGGCAACATTTACGATCTCGTAGGGCCTCAAAACAGTGACCCAGGTTTTGATGTGACTGAACAGTTAGCCAAACATCAGTACAGCGAAATCGATATGGTAAAAGGGGCTGAAAAATTCTTTACCTCGCTTGGTTTTGCACCTTTACCGGAGACCTTTTACCAGCGTTCATTGTTCACAAAACCTGCTGATCGCGACGTGGTTTGTCATGCTTCTGCGTGGAATATTGATGCCAAAGACGATATTCGGATCAAAATGTGCATCCAAAAAACGGGCGAAGAGTTTTCCGTTATTCACCATGAACTGGGACATAACTTCTATCAAAGAGCTTATAAAGATCAACCAGTTTACTTTCAAAACAGTGCCAATGATGGTTTCCACGAAGCCATTGGTGACACCATTGCATTATCGGTAACACCCGACTATTTAAAACAAATTGGGTTAATTGATGAGGTACCAGATCAATCAAAAGACATTGGTTTATTGATGAAAATGGCGCTGGAAAAAATTGCCTTTATTCCTTTTGGTTTAATGGTCGACCAATGGCGCTGGAAAGTGTTTTCAGGTGAAGTCACGCCAGAAAACTACAACAAAGCTTGGTGGGAATTACGTGAAAAATACCAAGGTGTAAGAGCACCTATTGCGCGTGCTGAAGATGATTTTGATCCGGGGGCAAAATACCATGTTCCTGGCAATGTACCTTATTCAAGATACTTCCTTGCTCACATTTTACAATTTGAGTTTCATCAAGCTCTTTGTGAAATAGCCAATAATGACGGCCCGATTCATCGTTGTTCGATTTACAACAACAAAGAAGCTGGCGCGAAATTAAATCAAGTGCTTGAAATGGGTTCTAGTCAACCTTGGCAACAAGCGCACAAAGTATTAACGGGTTCTGAACAAATGGACGCCTCGGCCATCCTTAATTACTTCAAGCCATTGCAAGATTGGCTTGAAAAGCAAAACCAAGGGCGACAATGTGGTTTTTAACCTAAGCCAGTAAGATAAAATAATGCCGGTATTTTGCCGGCATTTTGTCTTTTAAGGCTGCGTAGATTGCGCTATTTAATCGAACGCTTGCTTTAATTTTTTGCTTAATTCAAAGCACGTGCCTTCATTGTGCTAAGTCAACAAATGCATTACAAATCAGGGTAAAATCATAATTGAGCATCGACCGACAGTGTTTTACATGTGGTCAATAAACTTGTCATCGATACCTTAGAAAAATGCATTGAAAAAGAGAAACGAATGAACAACTTGGTAAATGACCCCCTCTCTTCGCCAACCCAGCAAACAAAGCCAGAGCTTAGTAAACGCCAGCAAACCGATATTTTACGCCTGCTGGTAAAATTAGCCATGCGGTTGATGCAACATCATGCTGAAAGCAAGTTAGTAGAGCAAACCACCAGCAGAATGGGACTGGCGCTTGGCTTAGACAGTGTTGAAATGGCATTAACCGATAATGCTGTGATCATCACCTCTTTGTACCATGGACGCTGTAAAACCACGACCCGCAGAGTCTATGATCGTGGGATTAATATGCATGTCGTTTGTGAAATTCAACGCTTAACCTTAAAAGCTGAACAGCAACAGCTAACCTATCAGCAAGTCAATGAACTCCTAGAAGCCATTACCCCGCAAAAATACAACCGCTGGTTACTTGTGGTTATGGTTGGTTTGGCATGCGCCAGTTTTAGTCACCTTTTAGGTGGTGACTGGCAAGTTTTTATGATGACTTTATTAGCGTCGTGTACGGCCATGGTATTTCGACAAGAAATGGCTCGACGTCATCATTCCTTATTACTTATATTTTGCTTAACCGCCTTTGTTGCAACGCTCGTTGCCAGTCAAGCCGTTCAATACAATATCGGTAATCAACCGGAACTGGTGATGGCGGCTTCCGTATTATTGCTCGTCCCTGGTTTTCCGCTTATTAATGCGGTATCTGACTTTTTAAAAGGCTATATAAGTATTGGAATCGCCAGATGGTTTATGGCGACTTTATTGAGCTTTGCCGTTGCCACAGGCATTGCGATGGCGTTATTTTTAACCGGCACAGCAGGATGGAACTAATATGAGCTTATTGCTTTTGTTATTAGATGATGCTTTTTTTTCGGCCATTGCGGCCATTGGCTTTGCCCTGGTATTTAATGTACCTGCTCGATTATTGTTTTTGTGTGCTGCTGGCGGTGCTATTGGTCACAGTTTTCGGACTTTATTAATGTACTTTGACGGTTCCATTGTCTGGTCGAGCTTTTTTGCCGCCGCGTTGGTTGGGGTCATTGGCGTTTATTGGTCGCGTAAATACTTAGTCCCAAGACCAGTATTTACGGTTGCTTCGGTTATTCCAATGATCCCTGGCACTTATGCCTTTAAAGCAATGATAAGTTTGTTATCAATGCAGCAAGTTGGCTATACCGAAGTCTTAATGGCCAATCTTTTTGAAAATGGCGTTACCATGGTGTTTATTTTACTGGCATTAAGTTTTGGGCTCGCACTGCCATCTGTTGTAATATATCGCTTTCGTCCTATCGTATAATGTACGTTGTTTTTAGAAGGTTTATATGCAGCAACAGGTTTATATTGGTTTAACCAACCCCAAAAGCCCGACCAATGTCGGTTCCATCATGCGTGCCAGTGGTTGCTTTTTGGTGTCATCGGTGTTTTATACTGGGCAAAGGTATGCCCATGCTGTTAAGTTTCAAACCGACACCAAAAACGTCAGCGCAAAGATCCCCTTATTAAAAACCGATGATTTGCTCGGCCATGTTCCCAAGGGCTGCAAAATCGTTTGTGTCGATTTGGTTGAAGGTGCAACGCCGTTACCTGAGTACCAACATCCAGAACATGCGTTTTATGTTTTTGGCCCCGAGGACGGCACCATCAGTCAGTCGGTTATCGACCAAGCCGACGACGTCATTTATATTCCAACCATAGGCTGTTTAAATTTGGCGGCAACGGTAAACGTGGTGTTGTACGATAGAATGGCTAAAACATCGCACATTAACGCCAGTGATGAGCTGATCAGACAAAGCCGAGATAACAACAACCGCGTTAAAGTCAAAAAATAAAGCAAACACCCAGGGGGCACCATCTAGGGAGCAAAAAATTACCTTGACGACGCGTTAAATGTCCCCCGCTTAACATTCCCCCTGCCCCTGCACAGCTCTTTAGTTAAAGCGGCTGGCTCTAAAGATAACTGGCTCTAAAGATAACTGCCTCTAAAAATAACATGTTAAATAGTATTTGCGTGTAAGCTACCTAAGATAAAAGTACAACCGTAATATTTATTTTCCTGATCTGTATCAAACAATTTAATTAACAAGGCTGTTACAGTTAGCTTACATAGGTAAAAGTAAGCATTGGTGTTTACCTGACTGTGTTTTTTGCGGAATAGAAGGGAAAAGACAATGACCCCCAAATTAAGCCGTGTTACTGCCAGCCTTGATGTTATTCAGGGCATAAGCGGATTTTGTCTGGTTATCTTTCTCTGGCTTCATATGTTCTTCGTCTCAAGCATCTTAATATCCAAAGATGCGATGTATTGGGTAACCAAGTTCTTTGAAGGCGAAATGTTTTTTGCGCAATCTTATCCCATTATTGTCTCTCTCACCGCTTTTGTTATCTTCTTATTGGTGCTGATCCATGCGGCAATCGCACTGAAAAAATTTCCAGCCAACTACCGTCAATACCATGCCATTGTGAGTCATATGAAACGACTTAATCATGGCGACACTTGGCTCTGGGGAGTCCAATTGGTGACGGGTTTTATCTTATTGTTTTTGGTCGGTATTCATCTTTATCAATTGATGTTGCATCCTGCCGATATTGGCCCTTATGCATCGTCAGATAGGGTTTGGAGCCATAAGATGTGGCCACTTTATTTGCTGTTATTGTTGAGTGTTGAATTACATGCCGGTATTGGCATTTATCGGTTGGCCATTAAGTGGGGGTGGTTTATCGATAAAAAGCCAAAACAAAACCGACGACGATGGCAAAAAATCAAATGGTTGTTAACCACCTTTTTTATCACTCTTGGGGTTATCACTTTGCTTGCTTACATGAAAATAGGCTATGAACATGCCGATAAAGTCGGCGAGCGTTATGTTCCAAGCAGTGTGTTTAGCGAGCGTCAACAGTGAGGTTCATAAGATGAAAACGATTTACACCGACGCTTTAGTCATTGGTGGCGGTTTAGCCGGACTTCGCACCGCCATTGGGATCAAACGCCGAGGTCATGATGTTATCGTATTATCATTAGTGCCACCTAAACGTTCTCATTCTGCAGCAGCCCAAGGTGGTATGCAGGCCAGTATCGGTAATTGCGTTAAAGGCACAGGCGATAATGAAGATATCCACTTTTTCGACACCATAAGGGGCAGTGATTGGGGCGCAGATCAAAAGGTTGCCCGGATGTTTGTCAATACCGCCCCCAAAGCTGTGCGGGAGTTGGCTTTGTGGGGAGTACCTTGGAATCGAGTTGAAGCCGGCCCGAATAAAGCAGTAATTGACGGTAAGGAAGTTACCATAGACGAAAGTCAACAAAGTGCTGGCTTGATTACTGCGCGAAATTTTGGCGGTACGCAAAAATGGCGCACCTCGTATGTGTCAGATGGAACCGGACACTCCATGCTTTATTGTATGAGCAATCAAGCTTTAGCTGAAAAAATTACCGTGCACCAACGCATGGAAGCCATTTCGCTTATTCATCATAATAAACGCTGTTTGGGTGCAATCGTTAGAGATTTAAAAACAGGGGAACTGATGGCGTATGTTGCAAAGGCAACGTGCATAGCGACCGGAGGTTTTGGTCGAATTTATCAAAACACAACAAACGCCATCATCAATGAGGGGATTGGTGCGGCTATCGCCTTAGAAACAGGGGTCGCACAATTAGCCAATATGGAGGCGGTGCAATTTCATCCCACCGCGATATTTCCTGCGGGTATTTTGGTAACGGAGGGCTGTCGTGGCGATGGTGGTCTGTTACTGGATAAAGACTTGCACCGTTTTATGAGCGATTATGAGCCGGAGAAAAAAGAGTTAGCCTCGCGCGATGTGGTATCTCGGTGGATGGAAGTGCATATTGCAAAAGGCAAAGGCGTTCAATCTCGATTTGGCGAACATTTATGGCTTGATATTCGTTTGCTTGGCAAAAAGCACATTGAAACCCATCTGCGTGAAGTTAAAGAAATCTGTCAATATTTCCTTGGTATTGATCCCGTTAATGAGCTGATTCCAGTACGCCCAGCCCAACATTATTCGATGGGTGGGATCAGAACAGACTATACCGGTCAATCGCCTGAACTTAGCGGTTTGTTTGCCTGCGGTGAAGCCGCTTGTTGGGATTTGCATGGATTTAACCGCCTTGGGGGCAATTCAGTGGCAGAAACGGTGGTAGCGGGAATGATTGTCGGTGATTTTATCGCTGATTTTGTGCAATCGCCTCTTGGTGACATTGAGATCTGTACAACGGTAATAGAACATCAATATAAGCAACAACAACAACGGTTGGCTCGGTTTATTGCGCAAGAGGCAGAAACCGGTGCGTTCACAAGCGAAAATCCAATAAAAATTCGCCAAGAAATGCAGGCTATTATGTCAAAAAACGTGGCTATATTTCGAGAAAAAGACAGTCTCAAAGAGGCCATTAAGCAACTGCAAGGCTTACTCTCAAGGTGTGACAATATTCGCGTGCATGTTCCAAGTGCAGGTCCAAATCCAGAACTGTGTGCCGCATATCGGGTAGAAAAAATGCTCAAGCTTGCCCTTTGCACTGCCCAAGGTGCGCTTAATCGAGAAGAAAGTCGAGGCGCTCACTTTCGTAAAGACTTCCCGTTAAGAAACGACAAAGATTGGTTATCTCGAACCCTATACTTATGGTCACCAGAACAGCAGTCATTAATGTTACGCTATGAGAAGCTAGATATAATGAGCATGGAACTGCCGCCAAACTGGCGTGGTTATGGTAGCAAAGAGCGAGTTGAACACCCTAATACCACTTTACGACAACAACAAGTTGACGAAATAAAACACACGGTACAAAAACAAGGAGGCGATCGATACGCAGTGCAGCAACAACTGATGCCCTATAGACACATGCTTCCTGACTATTTGCAGGCTAAGAATGCCAGATTGCACGACACAAAAGGAAATTCATAATGCCCCAACAGCCATGCAACCGCGACAACAATTCAACCGCGTTAAAGTCAAAAATTGCAGACCAGCACGGCGAACAAGTTATTGCGATACAACCACAAAGAAGCTTATGTTTTCGCGTATTTAGGTTCAACCCAAATGATCGCAACAGTGCGCCTAGGTATCAAGATTATACCTTAGTTGACTCTGACACTATGACTTTATTTATGGCATTAAATGAAATTCGAGACACTCTCGATCCCAGTCTCTGTTTTGACTTTGTCTGTCGGGCTGGCATCTGTGGCAGTTGTGCGATGTTGGTCAATGGTAAGCCCATGTTAGCCTGTCGAACCCTGACCAAAGATCTGCCCGATCTCATTCATTTAGCCCCACTTGCGGGTTTCAAATTGATTGCCGATTTAAGCGTTGATACCGGAACGTGGATGGCGCAAATGGCCGAGCGAATTGAAAGCTGGATCCATAAAACAGAGCATCACAACGACGCGCTTAACCAACTTGAAACAAAAATGTCTCAACACACTGCCAGTACGATCTACGAGCTCGAGCGTTGTATCGAGTGCGGTTGCTGCATTGCCGCTTGCGGCAGTGCCCAAATGCATGCGGATTTTATTGGCGCCGTGGGGATTAATCAATTGGCTCGATTTTACATTGACCCAAGAGATGAACGGGAAGAAGCAGACTATTACCAGTTATTGGCCAACGATGAGGGGGTCTTTGGTTGTATGAGTTTTCTGGGCTGTGAAGATATGTGCCCAAAACAGCTTCCTCTGGCTCAGCAGATTGCCTATATGCGCAAAAAAATGGCGTTGATTTAACCTCGTAATACGTCAGCACGTACGAGGTTAATCGAATAACTTAAAACGCAAGAGTTACCGTTTAGTCACGTACGTACGGGTTAGTCTTTCGCTCTTCACCAAAAGTTCCCATTGGGCCATGCCCCGGAATAAACTTAACCTCATCACCTAAGGGCCACAAATTATTCTTAATCGATTTGATTAACGTGATTTGATTACCTTTAGGGAAATCTGTACGCCCTATTGAACCTCGAAATAGCACATCACCTACTTGGGCTATTTTACTTTCGCGGTGAAAAAACACGACATGTCCTGGGGTATGTCCTGGGCAAAATAACACTTCAAATTGTTCATTACCAACGTCAACGGTATCACCGTGCTCAAGCCAGCGACTGGTGGTAAATGTTTTGCAGGGCGCAAATCCAAACATCTGGATTTGTTGTGGGAACATATCAATCCAGAATTGATCATCTTTATGCGGACCTTCTATGGGAATATTCAACGTTTCGGCAAGTTCGGCGCTACCACCGGCGTGATCTAAATGCGCATGGGTAAGTAAAATTTTGGTTAACGTCACGCCATGTTGCTGTGTCGCAGCTAACAGCTTTTCAACATCACCTCCTGGGTCGATAATGGCTCCTTGCATGGTTTGGTCGCACCACACCAAAGTGGCATTTTGTTGAAATGGCGTCACGGGAATAATTTGATACTGCAACATAAACGGCTCTTGAAATAAAAAACTTTTGCTTATCTTAATCATTCCAAGCCATTGATACCAGTAAACCGACTAATTCGTAACAAATTCACCAAAATATTGAATTTATCTTGGCAAAAGAAATTGTAACTAGGTAAGATTCAAGGCTTAACTTTTTCGTTTTATCCATATGCAGTAATTATATGTCCACAAGCAGAGATTCTTTCCACTCCCGATTAGGTTTTGTTCTTGCCGCCGCTGGTGCCGCCATAGGTTTAGGTAACATTTGGGGATTTCCTACTCAGGCAGCCAACAATGGTGGCGGTGCCTTTGTTTTCGTCTACCTAATTGTCACCGCGCTATTAGCATTGCCGGCCCTTTATGCCGAAATGTATATTGGTAATCAAGCGCAGAAAAACCCAGTCGCCGCACTTTCTCAAGCGTGTAGCAATGTGTCTCCTAAACTGGGCCGATACGCAGGCTTGTTTGGTTTACTTGGCGCCGTGTTAATGCTTAGCTTTTATTCCATTGTCGCAGGTTGGATGCTTTCGCATGCTTTATCGCCGGTGATGTATTTACTGGGCTTTGAACAAGCAGGTAACTGGTTGGGGCAATCGAGTGACACCCGTAATATTATCTTTACCCCAATTTTTATTATTTTAAGTGCCTTGATCATTAATAAAGGCGTGCATGCGGGTATTGAGCGTTGGTCCAGCCGACTTATGCCTATTTTGTTTATTTTATTAATTATTTTAATCGTTTATATTTTGCAGCAACCTGGTGCAAGTGACGGTTTGGCCATGTATTTAACGCCGAACTTTAGTCAACTAAAAGATCCAATGTTGATTATTTCAGCGATGGGACAAGCGTTTTTCTCGCTTTCAATTGGTGTGGGTGGAATGATGGTCTATGGGTCTTACATGCAAAAAAATGCCGATATGGGCAAGTTGGTCTTATCTATCACGGCACTGGATACCTTAATTGCATTTCTGGCCGGTTTATTAATTATTCCAACCTTATTTGTTGCTCAACATTTAGGGCAACAAGTCTTCGTTGATGGCCAACTCGTTGGTGGACCTCAGCTTATTTTCTCAATTTTACCAACCCTATTTGATTCGATGGGAAATATTGGGGTGTATGTTTCCTTAATGTTTTTTGCCTTGATGTCGATGGCCGCTTTAACCTCAACGATTTCATCAACTGAGGTACCTGTTGCTTATCTTGTCGAAGACAAAGGTTACAGCCGAAGTAAGGCCACCACCATTGTTTCAATCATAGTCTTACTGGCATGTATGACCCTGGTGTTTAACTTTGAATTATTATTTGGCGCGGTGATCACTTGGGTTAATAGCTTCCAGCTACCTATTATGGGATTGTTTTACTTTATTGTGGTTGGCTGGATTTGGAAACGTGGCAACCAATTAGCCGACCAAGCCTTATTAGCACAAAAACCGCTATTAAAACTTTGGGCAAACTACTTACGTTTTGTCTGTCCCATTTTGCTAACCATAGTGTTTATCAGCGTTTTACTGGCGCTTTAAGATAACCGCTGTGATGAAAACCGGGATCTTAGATCCCGGTTTTTTTATTCTGCCTGATGCGCGCTATTTCATTAATTCAGCGACCTCTTCCATGTTCAATTCCACTTTTTCTATTTTTTCAAATCGGCTGCTGATTTTATCCGCCGATGTATGAATTTGTTTAACATCTGTTGCCGCTTGGTCTATGTGCTTAGCAAGGTTATTAAAGCGAGTTTTAAAGCGACTAAAGTCAGCTCCTAAATGCGATAAATGCTCCTGTATAACATGAACTTGTTGCCTTGTAGCTTCATCTTTGAGTACCGAGCGAGCGGTTGTTAGTATGGCCATTAAGGTAGTGGGCGATGACAACCATACTCGCATTTTATAAGCGTATTCGACTAGATCAGGATAATGGGCATGAATTTCAGCAAAAATAGCTTCTGCTGGAATAAACATGACGGCGCCATCAGACGTTTCCTTTTCAATTAAATACTTGGTTGAGATATCGTTAATGTGCTTTTTAATGTCGGCTTTAAACTGCCTTTGAGCTTGCTTTCTATCATGCTCAGACAACTCAACTTGGGTCATGGTACGATAGCTCTCTAATGGAAATTTAGAATCAATGACCACGTTGCCCGTTGGTTCCGGTAAAAATAATACACAGTCAGCGACCTTACCATTAGACAAGGTATGCTGAATAGAAAAGTGCTTTTCAGGGAGCACATTTCGGATCAGCCCGTTCAACTGAACTTCGCCAAAGGCACCGCGAGAACGTTTATCGGCCAGGACTTCTTGTAAGCTCACAACATTGGTCGATAGTTCGGTAATTTTCTTTTGTGCATCGTCAATCAAGGCTAAACGTTGGACAATATCATTAAACGTTTTCGTGGTTTTATCAAAGCCTTCGGCTAAACGTTTTTCGACCTGCATGGATATCGATTGCAATCTTTTGTCGGTGTTTTCTGATAGCTCAGACATTTGTTTTGCCAGTAATTCGGCATTTGCCTTGAGGGACTGAGCAAGTTCTTCACGACTGATTTTTGTCGCTTGGTTTAAGTGATGCACTAACTGATCAATGGCTCGAAGCTGATTATGATTAAATTGCTCACGATGACGATTTAACTGTTCTTGTAACTGGAGCTGGTTTTGCCCTAAGGTCTGGAGAAAATCTGCCGATTGTTGTTGTTGATTGTGGCCATTTTGCTGCAAATATTGTTGAAATTGTTGCAACCGTTCTTGCACTACTACGGCCGATTGGCTTTGTTGTTCAAGTTTATATTTTAGCCGCTTTTGCTGCCAACATACGAGGATTAAGAGCACACAAACAATGCTCGATAAGCTTAAAGTGATAAGTGATGATAGGTTTAAATCAATAATTTCCATAGGGTTGCACTTGCATTACTGGATATAATTACAGTTATACCAATTATTTACTCTGATGCCAATAAAAAAGGCCAGAAAACACAAGGTTATCTGGCCTTAATAAAATCATAGGTGATTACTTATTGGTGTATTTTTCCATCCAAGTAAACACTTCACGATACCACTCTTTTAAATTATCAGGTTTGCGAATGTGGTGATCTTCATCTGGAAACATCACTAAGCGCGACTCGATACCTTTGCGCTGCAAGGTGGTAAATGCGGCCAAACTTTGGCCATACGGCACCCGATAATCAAGCTCACCTTGGATCACAAGCATGGGCATTTTCCAGTTATCGACAAAGCGTGAAGGGTCAAACGTATCGTAGGCTTCTTTGTTTTCCCAGTAAGGACCACCAAAGTCGTGCTCAGGGAACCATAATTCCTCGGTTACGTTATAAAAGCTTTTCATATCAAACAAGCCAGCGTGATTCACAATACAGTTAAAACCATCACTCCAGTTACCCATGATCCAGTTCATCATGTAACCACCGTAAGAAGCGCCCAGAGCACAGGCATTATTACGATCTAACCAAGGCTGGTCTTGAACAATAAAGTCGATACCTTTTTGTAAATCTTCTAGTGGTTTACCACCCCAATCATTACTAATTGAGTCGGTAAAAGATTGACCGTAGCCGGTTGAACCGTGAAAGTCGACCATGACCACACCATAGCCTTGGGCAGCCCATAGTTGCGCATTCCAGCGGTAATGGAACATGTTACCAAAGCTACCTTGTGGCCCACCATGGACTAAAAATGCAATCGGATATTTTTCGCCGTATTTATAGTTAGCAGGTTTTACCCAATAGCCATGTACGGTTTCGTTATTCCAGCCTTTAAAATTAAATTGTTGGTATTCGCCTAATTTAACTGCCGCCATTTTTTCTTTATTAACTTGGGTTAACTGACGAAAGCCATACCCGCCTTTGCCAATAGCATAAACATCACTGGGTGAGCCTAAATTATGGCGGGTAAAGATGACGTCATTGGCAGTAACATTAACAGAGCCGGCATAACCTTGGCTGTAAATAGTGCTTACATCACCAAACTGTAGATCAATTTTAAAGATGCTTTTTTGGCCCACATCTTGAGCCACCGCAATAACACTTCGATTATCTGTATCAAATTGAAAACTGGCAATTGATCGATCCCAAAGAGGGGCAATATCACGCACTTCACCGGTACGTAAGTCTTTTAGCATTAAATTAAATTTATCCGACTCGTAGACAGGCGTTTTCATCGCTTTATAAGCTAAGTAACGACCATCCGAAGAATAAACGGGCATCGCATCCCAAGCTTTGTTGTCTTCGGTTAAGTTGCTGATTTTATTGTTTTTTAAATCAACTTCAAACACATCCCAGTTGGTTTGCCAAGCGTGATCTTTACCCGGTGCCTTGGCGGTAAAGGCTAAAGCATTGCCCTCTGGGTGAAACGACACCTCATGCATTCCAGAAATATCGCTGTGCCAGTCGCTCATGAGATCAATGGCTTCAACGGTTTGCTCTTTATCGTTTAGCGTTGCAATAAATAAGTGGTTATAAAACTCATCTTCCCAGGCATCCCAATGGCGAACCATCAGTTGATCGTATGCGCGCGTATTATGCTTTTGCGCTTTTTTATCTGCCATTGCTTGTTCTGTACAGGCAAAATCTTTACAACCAGGATACACATTAAAAGATAAGGCGACTTTGCGTTGATTGGCCGATAATTTATACTGCAAAATATCTAACGCAAAGTTAGTCAGTTGCTTTGCTTCACCACCTTCGGTGCTAATAAACCATAATTGGCTTGAGCCGCTGCGATTTGACAAAAAGAATAAACCTTTGCCATCGTTTGCCCATTGAACAGAACGTTCACTGTGCTGATGGTTGGTTAACTGCTTAACTTTTGCAGAGTCGAGCTGTTGCAAGTATAGGTGATTAGTGCCTTGTTCTTGGCCTTTTTTAAGACCATAAACAAACTGGGTCGCATCGGGTGATACCACCACATCGTGCAGTTGATTTAAACTGTTGAGTTTATCAACGGTTAATACCTCAGCACTGACCGACGTTGTCATTGGCAAAGTAAGCGCGGCTGCGATGGAAAATAATGTCCTTTTCATAGTCTTCTCATTATATGAATATTCAAAATGTTGTGCCGATAAATAGATTACATACTGTATTTTTTCGGTTGCTTAACAGGCGCTAAACATAAAGCTGTTCAAAACCGCCTTAATAATAACAAACGCCCTGACGGGCGTTTGTTATTATAAATTTAATATAATTTATCAGGCCTTTAGGGCGGAATCCAGTTCTTCTATTTTAGCTTTCCAAATAGCAGGTCCAGTGACGTGAGCAGACTCACCTGAGCTGTCTACCGCGACTGTGACAGGCATATCAACCACATCGAACTCATAAATAGCTTCCATTCCAAGCTCTTCAAACGCCACCACACGTGCATGTTTAATTGCTTTAGAGACTAAATAAGCAGCGCCACCAACAGCCATTAAGTACACGGATTTATGTTGTTTAATGCTTTCAATGGTCGCAGGGCCACGTTCGGCTTTACCTATGGTGCCTAGTAAGCCTGTTTCGGCCAGCATCATTTCGGTAAATTTATCCATTCGCGTTGCGGTTGTCGGTCCTGCTGGTCCAACAACTTCATCACGTACCGCATCAACGGGACCAACGTAGTAAATAAATTTATCTTTAAAGTCAACGCCTTTTGGTAAACCTTCACCGGATGCCAATAATTGTTGAATTTTTTTGTGGGCCGCATCGCGACCGGTTAAAATTTTCCCTGTAAGCAATACGGTTTCACCAGTCTTCCAATCACTGATATCGGCTTTTTTAAGTTCGTTTACATTCACCCGGCGAACATTCTCTGAGACTTCCCACGTTACTTGTGGCCAATCTTCCAGTTTTGGTGGGGTTAATTGGGCAGGTCCACTACCATCTAGGTGAAAATGAATGTGACGAGTAGCGGCGCAATTTGGGATCATAACAACCGGCTTAGAGGCCGCGTGTGTTGGCACCGAATTAATTTTGACATCCACCACAGTGGTTAAACCACCGAGACCTTGAGCACCAATGCCAAGCTTATTAACGCGTTCAAAGATTTCAAGGCGCAGTTCTTCTTCGGCATTTTGCGGACCTCGTTCTATCAGGTCTTGAATATCAACCGGATCCATTAAACTTTCTTTCGCGAGCACACCAGCTTTTTCGGCGGTACCACCAATGCCGATGCCCAGCATGCCCGGTGGACACCAGCCAGCCCCCATGGTCGGTAAGGTTTTAACCACCCAATCGGCAATCGAATCACTTGGGTTTAACATGGCCATTTTGGTTTTATTTTCACTGCCGCCACCTTTGGCGGCTATCATAATTTCAACTTGAGAACCTGGCACCATGTCAATATGCACAACAGATGGTGTATTGTCTTTGGTGTTTACCCGCTTGCCTGCAGGATCTGCTACAATCGATGCACGTAATGGGTTATCTGGGTTGTTGTAAGCACGACGCGTACCTTCATCCACCATTTGTTGTACGGTTAAATCTGTTTTATCCCAACGAACATCCATACCAATTTTAACGAAACAGGTGACTATCCCTGTATCTTGACAAATTGGTCGGCGGCCTTCTGCCGACATTCGCGAATTGATAAGAATTTGTGCGATCGCATCTTTAGCGGCTTGCGATTGTTCTTTGTTGTAAGCCTGCTCTAGCGCTTGAACAAAATCTAGAGGGTGGTAAAAGGAGATATATTGAAGTGCATCTTCAATGCTGTCGATAAAGTCTTGTTGTTTGATAACAGTCATGATTCTCTCGGTATTATTAATATGAGACTAGATGATGCGTATCATACAATAGCCCCCTATTAACAACAACATTACGCCCGCGTTGTTTTCTTAATACTTTCCTTACATAAGTTGCTCCATCATCATTCAATCGTTTATATGGCTGACAATTTTGACGATTGGCTTGAAATATTTGTTACAATAATGCCAATTTACTAGCGAATTGCCATAACCTTGGCCAATTGTCATATCAACATGTTTCGGAATAGATTACGTGCATCAAACATCTTCAAAATCAGTCCCATATTACTCAACGCCTCTAAGTTGTTGTCAGTCGCTGTTACCTGAACAGGTATTTTCGATTTGGGCGAATGATACCTGGGCATTTTGGCTCGATTCTAACCAAAGTGAACACGTTGATTGTCGCTACGACATTATGGTGTTTAACCCAACGGTTACCATCAAAACCCAGGCTAGCAGCACGCAAGTATATTGGCCGGATACTGGCGTTAAAAAAGTATCGACCCAAGATCCTTTAGCTCTGGTAAAAGCATTGCTTGAGCAAGAATTTGCACAAACTGAAGAAGATCCAGAGATCCCGTTTTGTGGGGGTGCCGTTGGTTATTTTAGTTACGATTTAGGTCGCCACTTTGAAAGACTGCCAGCCACCAGTGTTGCCGATATCACCTTACCTGATATGGCGGTTGGGATATATCGCCATGCCATTGTCTATGACCGAACCCTAAAAAGTTATACCTTATTCAGTCATGATAACAACCTTGACCACTTAACTGCCCAGATAAAACAACAATTAGAAACCAATCAAGCGTTAATTGAACAGCGAATTAGCAACAATCCATTTGCCCTAAGCAGTGACTGGCAAGCAAATATGAGCGCAAGCCAATACGCCGAAAAGTTTGCCCAAGTGCAACAGTATTTATTGTCTGGCGATTGTTACCAAATTAATTTAGCGCAACGTTTTAGCGCCCATTATCAGGGTGATGAATATAGTGCCTATCTAACATTACGAGAAGCCAATAAAGCACCATTTTCGGCGTTTATGCGCATCGAAGAGGGCAGTATTTTAAGTCTTTCGCCAGAGCGGTTCTTGCAGTTAAAACAACAGAAAGTACAAACCAAACCGATTAAAGGCACAAAACCAAGAAGTGAAAACCCAAAGTTTGACCAAGAACATGCGATTGCGCTACAAAACAGCCCCAAAGATCGGGCTGAAAACCTGATGATTGTTGACTTACTGCGCAATGATATTTCCAAAGTCTGTCGTGCTGGCACCGTAAATGTCCCATCTTTATTTGCTATTGAAAGTTTCCCTGCTGTACATCATTTAGTCAGTACGGTGGAAGGAATGTTAGCGCAGCCATACGATGCGACTGATTTATTGCGGGGTGCTTTTCCTGGCGGCTCGATAACCGGCGCGCCAAAAATTAGAGCCATGGAAATAATTGAAGAGCTTGAACCCCATCGACGCAGTGTTTATTGCGGTTCAATTGGATATATTTCGGCGTGTGGTAAGATGGATACCAGCATTACGATTCGCACCCTCATTTGTGAACATGATCGCATCCATTGTTGGGCTGGCGGTGGTTTAGTCGCGGATTCGCAAGTTGATAGTGAATATCAAGAAACCTTTGATAAAGTAAATAAAATATTGCCAATATTAAAACAGTCAGTCTAACCTAGAGTTTAGAGTGTCAACTTAGGTAGCAAAGAATGAATAAACAGCAGTTTATGCAACGTTTTAGTTTTCATGACTTGTCATTGCAACCGTCAACATTTAAACACCTTGGCCATGCCAAAGAAGCCGGGGTGCTCATTCCTTTAGTGGCAGGGACCAAGGGTTTAGAGGTTATTTTAACGCGTCGTGCAAGTCACTTAAAACACCACCCCGGGCAAATCAGTTTTCCTGGCGGAAAAGTTGAACCCGAAGATCTTAATCTGCAACATACCGCTTTAAGAGAAGCGCAAGAAGAGATTGGCCTAAGCCCTAGTGATGTTGATGTTTTTGGTCAGTTACCACAGTATCAAACCCTCACGGGCTATGTGATCACACCTATTTTAGGTTTTATCCCCAGCAATTATGATTTTAAGGTTGATAGCAACGAAGTGGCCGAAGTCTTTCAAGTGCCCTTTTCACATTTCATAAATGAACGTAACCACCTTCATGTGCCCATTAACCGAGACGGCCATACCCATACTGTCTATTTTATGCCATATTTACATTACAATATTTGGGGGGCCACAGCGGCTATCATGAAAGACTTAGTGACTCACCTCAAATTAGATTAAAAAAGCCATTTTGGTAGTGTGAATAATTTCACCTTTAATGTAGAATCCGAACATAATTTCTTAGAAGTGTATAACAACACTCTTTTATTCAGGTTTTATTATGATAAGTGTATTTGATATGTTCTCGATTGGGATCGGCCCATCGAGTTCCCATACAGTTGGGCCTATGCGAGCGGCGAACCGTTTCATAGAGTCATTAAAACAAAACAATCTTTTCCAAGACGTTGACTGCATCAAAGTCGAACTGTTTGGTTCGTTAGGACAAACGGGGATTGGTCATGGTACAGGTAAAGCGGTTATCTTAGGATTACATGGGGAAGCACCTGAGTCGATAGCCGTTGACCACATTGATAGTATTTTAAACACCACGGTAGCAAGTCAGCAAATTCATTTAAATAATGAAAAATATATCCAGTTTCCCAAAAAAGACGCGATAGTGTATCACCGCCGAAAAACCCTTCCGGCTCATGCCAATGCTATGACTATTTATGCGTATCAAGAGAGTGGGCTCATTTTAGAAAAAACCTACTATTCAATTGGTGGCGGCTTTATTGTTGAAGATACTGAGTTTGAACAAGAAAAAAATAAAGCCTTGTCATTACACGCTAATATTGATCGCCCCTATCGCTTTAGCAGCGCCGACGAACTCCTAAGTTTGTGCTCAGAGCATGGTCTGAGCATCAGCTCGATTATGATGGCCAACGAGAAATGCCTGAATGATGAAGCCTTTATTCGCAAAGAGCTGATCAAAATTTGGAAAGCAATGTACGCTTGTGTTGAGCGTGGTATAAAAACAGAGGGGATATTACCCGGTGGTCTTAAAGTGACACGTCGAGCGCCCTCATTGTATCGTTTACTGAATGCTGAAAAATCGTCCGACCCATTACAAGCAATGGATTGGGTCAACTTATTTGCCTTGGCCGTGAACGAAGAAAACGCAGCTGGCTCTCAAGTTGTGACGGCGCCAACAAATGGTGCGGCTGGCATTTTACCTGCGGTTCTTTGTTACTATGATAAATTTGTCAAACCGGTTACCGATGAAGAATGTATTCGATACCTGTTAACGGCAGCCGCGATTGGTATTTTGTACAAAACCAATGCGTCAATTTCTGGCGCCGAAGTCGGATGTCAAGGTGAAGTCGGCGTCGCCTGCTCCATGGCTGCCGGCGCTCTCACCGAGATCCTTGGTGGTAACCCGAAACAAGTAGAAAATGCGGCCGAAATTGGGATGGAACATAACTTAGGCTTAACCTGCGATCCTGTCGGTGGTTTGGTACAAGTACCTTGTATCGAGCGCAACGCGATGGGAGCTGTTAAAGCCATAAATGCATCTAGGCTGGCGATGCGTGGCACCGGCACTCAAAAAGTATCGTTAGACAAAGTGATCAAAACGATGTGGGAAACCGGTAACGATATGAAAACGAAATATAAAGAAACCTCGCGCGGTGGCTTAGCGGTAAACATCATCGAATGTTAATCACTTGCGAACAACACCGTGTTGTTCGCAATACCATTTGCAAGAAAAGCGTTAACAATAAAAAAGAGCTAAGGCTCTTTTTTATTTAATCGGTAAATTGATGTGTCCAATAAGCTTTTCTATTTCTTGATTGTTTTTTAATAACATGGCTTGTGTAACCACATTTTTGTCAAGGTGAGGAGCAAAGCGTTCGATAAAATCAAACATATAACTGCGTAAAAACGAACCTCGGCGAAAACCAATCTTAGTGGTGCTTTGCTCAAATAAATGACTTGCATCGAGTACCACCAAATCGGCATCTTGCACTGGGTCTACCGCCATAGTAGCAATCACACCAATACCAATTCCCATACGAACATACGTTTTAATGACATCAGCATCGGTGGCAGTAAACACAATTTTAGGTTCAAGATTGGCCTGCTGAAATGCCTTATCCAACACGGAACGGCCAGTAAAACCAAATACATAAGTCACTAAAGGATGAGCGGCCACATCTTCAATGGTAATATGGGACTTTTTGGCTAAGGGGTGATCTTTTTTAACTATGATGCTTCTATTCCAATGATAGCAAGGTAACATTATTAAATCGTTATAAAGGTGCAAAGACTCGGTCGCAATGGCAAAATCGGCCTCCCCTTTTGCCGCAGCATCACTGATTTGCGCAGGTGTACCTTGATACATATGCAAAGAAACTTTGTCATACTTTTTGACAAAACCATTAATCACTTCAGGTAATGCATATCGAGCTTGGGTATGAGTGGTCGCGATACGTAACTTGCCTTCATCTGGGCGAGTATATTCCTTGGAAACCGATTTAATCCCTTCCACTTTCGACAGAATTTCTGCCGCAATGTGAATAATATCAGCGCCGGCTTGGGTTACATGAGTCAGATGTTTTCCTGAGCGCCCAAATATCTGCACACCAAGTTCATCTTCAAGCATTCTCACTTGCTTACTGATCCCTGGTTGTGAGGTAAATAATGACTCAGCGGTAGCCGAAACATTTAGGTTATTGTTTAAAACTTCAACGATGTAACGCAGTTGCTGTAACTTCATATGGAATAAATAATTATTTTCTTATAATCAAAATATATATTAATACGATTACATAATCTACAGGGTAAAGTGAATTATCGCCGTTTTTAACCGGTTAAATAAAACCATCACAGCTATTTACCTTATTCAAGTACCGTTAACAAACAATACGAATGCAATAATATTCACTTGGCCTGCTGAATCTGGTTGGCTTCTTCAAACCACCTATTGTGATGCTGTTTTGCCCAATTATGATCAACATAGCCTGTGGTCATTGCCGATAACGTTCCTGGCGCTAAAATCGTCGCCATAAACATATGCACAATGGCAAACGCTGCTATGAATATCGCCGAACTCGCGTGAACTAATAATGCGATTAAACTTGCGGTTCTGCTAACCGATAACGCTTGAGGAAACATTAACATGAAACCAGAAACGACCACGGCTACGCCAGCAAAGGCAAGAGTCCAATACCAAATTTTCTCGCCAGCATTGACAAAGCCTGAATCCGGATGTTTGTGCTTTAATGGACCAATATTGAAATAACCGCCACCGACTTTAAACCATTCCAAATCGGTTCTAGAAGGAATATTGGTTTTTAGCCACCGAATACAAATCAGCAACCAACCCAGTATAAATGGGTAGACCATAATATCGTGTGACGCTTTGGCATAATAAATAATGGATGCCCAAGCACTGCCAACATTTGGCTCAATTAGGTATTTTCCGGTTAATAAGGTCGCACCTGAGATGATCAAGAAAAGACAAGGAATCGCACATAACCAATGAATAAAAATATCAACGCTTGCCCAGCGCTTGATGGTTTTGCCACTCATTCCCCCTTCGACCTTGGCACTGCCGTTAATTAAGGTAAATAAGGTAAAAAGGATAATCATGCCAAAAATGGCCACTAAAATCGCTGGGACTAAGTAATCACTGCGCCAAGACAGCATTGTTAAATCATAGGGATTAATCGTTTGGGAATGAAAACGACTTGTTGAAACCGTAAAACCTTGCTCCAAACTGCCAATATGTTGCCAGTCTTGGACATCTGTCACCCCGGTAGATTCGAGTACCGCACGTATTTCAGGCGAGATAGGGTTGAATGCATTTGCCTTAAAGGGCACTTCTTGCGTTCCTTCTTGTGCCTGTACGAAGGACACTAGAAGATAAGCTGGCGCTTTACTTTCTGCGCTTTTTTCAGAGCCGAAAACGAGGTTATTTGACATACTATAAAAAATCATAATAACCAGCACTGTGCTCATAATATGGATAAATTTTTTCATAGTAACTCCAATTATCAGTCTTGAGCTTTATTGGCATTACGAAAATTAACGCGTTGCTCAAAGATTTCGCCAATGACTTGGGCATCCCCAGCTAACAGCGACTTTGTTGCACAAAATTCCGCGCACAATGGTAGTTTTCCTTCTGCAATGCGGTTAGCGCCATATTTTTCACGCTCGGCTTGACTGTGATCTTCTTCGGGCCCCCCGGCGCAAAAAGTGCATTTGTCCATTTTGCCACGGTTACCAAAATTTCCATTTTGAGGAAATTGCGGAGCGCCATAAGGGCAAGCATACAAACAATACCCACAGCCGATACATCCATCTTTGTCGTGCAACACAATACCGTCTTCGGTTTTATAAATCACTTTCGCCGGGCAAACTTGCATACAAGGGGCATCATCACAGTGCATACAAGAAATACTGATCGATGCTTCATTAATTTCGCCTTCATTAACAGTGACTACACGTCGACGCTGAATCCCCCACTCTAATGCGCTATCATTTTCATTTTTACATGCGGTGACACAACCATTGCATTCAATACAACGTTCGGTATCGCATAAAAACTTCATCTTGGCCATCGTTGTTATCTCCTTAAGTGCGACCCGTTACGCTCTCGTTACTTGGCACAAAGAACACTTGGTTTCTTGCATTTGAGTGACGGGGTCATAGCCATAAGTTAACGCCGTGTTTGCCGACTCCCCCAAAATATAAGGTGCCGTTCCCTCGGGGTATTTATCCAGTAAACTTTCACCACTCATTACCCCAGCAAAATGAAACGGCATCCACACCAGGCCTTTATGAACACGCGGTGTGACCATCGCTTTAATTTTTATCCTGCCACCTTCAGCACCTTCTAGCCAAATATCATCCCAATTTTTTATGCCCCGCTGGGCGGCATCCTCAGGGTGAATTTCAGCGAACATTTCTTGCTGTAATTCTGCCAGCCAAATATTGGTTCGGGTTTCTTCTCCACCACCTTCGTATTCAACTAATCGGCCTGAGCTTAATTGCAATGGGTATTTATCGGTGAAATCTTGTTGTTGGATCGATCGGTATAAGGTTGGTAAACGATGTACCCGCATGTCTTCATAGGTGGGGTATTTCGCCACTAAATCTCGACGAGGCGCGTATAAAGGTTCACGATGAATTGGAATGGGATCTGGAAAAGTCCATACATTACAACGCGCCTTAGCATTACCATAAGGCGTGCAGCCGTGTTCAAGCGCCACCCGAATGATGCCTCCTGATAAGTCGGTTTTCCAATTTCGGCCTTCTGCTTGTGCTTTTTCATCCGTGGTTAAATCATCCCACCAGCCCAGTTGTTTCAGCATTTCGCCACTAAATTCTGGGTAGCCCCCTTTAATTTCAGACCCCAAAGAATACGAGCCTTCTGCGAGCAAATTGTCACCGTTGTGCTCGACCCCAAATCGAGCTCTAAAATTTGAGCCACCTTGTTTAACGTGTAAATTGGTATTATACAAAATCGCGGTGCCAGGGTGTTTTTGCTCAGGTGTTCCCCAACACGGCCAAGGTAAACCATAATATTCGCCTTTTACCTCACCAGATTTAGCCTGTAAGTCTTCAAAACTAAAATCGCCCCAATGCAGAGTATGATATTGCAAACGCTCGGGACTTTGCCCTGACATGCCGATAGTCCACATCCCCCGATTGTATTCTCGGGTGATGTCCTCTATAAGTAAGCCATTATCCGTTTTACCAATATTTTTAGTGAACTCCTTCGAAAATCCCAAATATTGCGACAATAAATACATAATTTCGGTATCGGGTTTGGATTCGAATAACGGTTCAATCACCTGTTGGCGCCACTGAATAGAACGACTGGTATTGGTCACGCTACCATAAGACTCATAACAGGTTGCAGCTGGCAGTATATAAACGCCGTCGGTACGGTTATGTAAAACCGCCGCCATCGTTGGGTAGGGATCAACAACAACGACCGTTTCTAATTTATTTAATGCGTCTCGTACCTCATTTTGTCGAGTCTCGGTATTAATCGACTGGCCCCAGAAAAACGCCAAACGAATTTTATCGGCTTGCGCAATGTCCTTTTTCTCTTCTAAGACACCATCATGCCAACGTGAACAGGGGATCCCAGGGCTTGTCATGGGCTGCCTCCCCAGATATTCACCCTGATCAAAGTTGCCCTTGACCCATTGATAATCTAGATCCCAAACCCGACTCCAATGTTGCCAAGCAGCAGTCGTTAAGCCATAGTAACCTGGCAATGAGTCAAACAGCACCCCTAAATCCGTTGCGCCTTGAACGTTGTCATGACCACGTAATATATTGGCACCGCTTCCGCTCACCCCAACATTGCCTAAGGCTAACTGCAAGATACAATATGCGCGGGTATTTGAATTCCCAATATGGTGTTGAGTCCCCCCCATACACCAAACGATACTGCCTGGGCGGTTTTCGGCGATGGTTTTAGCGGCTTTAAACAGCACGTCTTTAGGGATATCGGTAATGTTGCTTACGGTATCTGGATCGTATTTTGCCACTTCTGCCCGGATATCATCCATCGCATACACGCGCTGTTCAATAAACGCCTTATCTTCCCAACCTTGCTCAAATATGTGCCAAAGTAAACCATAAATAAATGGTATATCGGTGCCTGGTCGGATGGGACAATATAAATGTGAATGCACCGCCGTGCGGGTATATCTGGGATCGGCTACCACAATCTTAGCTCCCCGCTCTTTGGCCAGCAGTATGTGTTGCATTGCTATAGGGTGCGCTTCGGCAGGATTGGAGCCAACCAACAACACCGCTTTGGCATTGCGAAAATCATTTAAGGTATTCGTTTGCGCACCATATCCCCAAGTATTGGCGACACCTGCGACCGTGGTTGAGTGACAAATTCGAGCAGAGTGATCAACGTTATTGGTGCCCCACATGGCGGCAAACTTACGCATCATATAGGCACTTTCATTTGAAAATTTCGCACTGCCCATAAAGTACACGGAATCGGGTCCAGACTGTTGACGAATGTTTTTCATCTGATCTGTGACCTCAGTTAACGCTTGTTGCCATGAGAGCCGCTGCCACTTGCCATTCGCAAGTTTGAGTGGGTATTTAACCCGACGTTTGCCGATACCATGCTCTCTCTCTGCCGCCCCTTTGGCGCAGTGACTGCCACGAGATATGGGATGATCAAATGCCGGCTCTTGCCCCGTCCACAACCCGTTTTGAACCTCGGCATAAATACCACACCCCACCGCACAAGAGCTACATACGGTACGTTTAACAACCGTTTTAACATCATGGTTTACGTATTCACTGGCTGATGACTTTCGCATCATCGAGGCACCTAACACCGATGTCGCAACAACTCCGGTCGTTGTTAACCCAGCTGTTTTTAGAAACTGGCGCCGATTAAGCTGACTGTCGCTCTCTGTGCTGGGCTTATTGGCATCGACGATTGCGACTTTTTTAGTAAGTTTCATCTCTAACCTCACCTTAATTATCTCGTAAGGAGAGATAGTATCGTTTGATATGATCTGTTAATTGATAGCCTGATGGTTGTGGCTTTGAAGGTGCTACAGGTTCGCCTTCGAAATGATCGCTAAGTTTACTGGCTAAGGGAACAGAAATACCGACAATACCAATACACTTGAGTGCATGGCGACGTTGCTGAAAATTGGTTTGTTTCATATGACCTTCCAAATCACCCTACACCCTTACCTCAAAGGTAAAAGTAAGTGGTGATAGCAGTCAAACAAAGCGATAGCCTGTTTACCATTAAGAAGCGACTATCTTGCCTCTAACTTAACGTGTCGCTGTGCTAATCGCGTTTGCTCTTGCTGTAAGAATATGAAAGTCAGCTGCCCAACTTTTTGATAAAATGGACTGGCTTGATTATTGATTAACTGTTTACAAAATATTTGGTACCACGGCTGTAAGTGTTGCTCAAAGAATGCAAGCTGCTGATCTTCGCCCTCTGTGTCCATAAGTATAGCCATCACTTGTAAGATTGCCGTAATATGATCTTCAGGCTCTTTATTGTGCTTATCTCGAACAATGGCTAAGACTCTTAAATGCTCACGCAGCTTGACTAATGAATCAGACATTAAGTGACCATCAAGGTACCAACTCGCATAAGGACTGACCTCGCCCTCAGATAGACCAATAAACAAAGTAAAAAATTGTTGTTCTAATAACTCAACATTATCACCGAGAGCTTGTTGCTGTAGGGCTGCCAAGGCACTGAGTAACGGTTGATTGTCCCCATGGTCAAATCGAACCTGTAACTGTTGAATAAATTCTAATAAGTTTTGCGCTGGCGGTTGCTGATAGAGGGCCGCCAATAACTGATATACATCTTGACGAAAGTAAGGCTCATTAGATGTTGTCTGTTGCTTTACATTCATAACCTATCTCAACTGTTTATTAGGATCATCAATCACCTCAACAACCATATCTTTTACCCGACAATCTGCGCACATTTGTAAGCGCTTAGGATTGGCGGCAAATGCACTGTGGGTTGACAACATTTGCATCATGCGCTCGACCATAGACGTTGTTGCAAAGGCTTCATTGCAACGAATGCAATGAAAAGGTTGTTCTTGTTTTATAATTTGCGCACGATTACGGTTATCTGCAGCCAAGTTTATTTGACTTTTAAGGTTAATCACTTTCTCTGGACATGATTGTTCACATAAATGGCATTGAACACAGGCTTGTTCATGAAAGCGTAAAATTGGCTGCTCCATTTCGGCTTGCAATGCCGCCGTTGGGCAAGCTGAAACACACGCCATGCACAAAGTACACCCAGAGGTATCTACCTCGATAGTGCCATAAGGTGCGTTATTTAGGGCAATCACATCAGCACACTGGCTGCCAAATTGATTTAGATGGTCAAGCGCAGCATAAAACAATTCGCGTTTATTTAAGGCACCAAACGATGCTAAGGGAACATGGGTAAACTGTGAATTTGGAAATAAATCTTCCCTTAAAACAGGGTGTAACAAGACGTTGTCATCAACGTATATATGGATGCTCGCTTGATAACCGAGATGCTCAAGCAGTGAATTGGCAAACGCCACGTTTTCGCGCAATAAGGATTCACTATCTCGAGAATGACAAATAACCACCACCTGCTCTGCGCCCAAAGCAAGCGTGGCCAACATGTGTTCAATGGCTAAAGCGCCAATTTCTTCCATGGTAAATGGCAGGACATGTTGGGCTAAGGTCGATAACTTTTGTGCAAGATTAACGCTGTCATCATAAAAAACCACCATTGGTTTTGATTTCCCTTGTTGGTAATAATTGGCAATGATCTCTCTGACGTGTTGGAGCATAGATAACGGCTGAGGCTGTTGATAAGCAATTGCCCCTGTTGGGCAAATACTGGTGCATTCGCCACTGCCATGGCACACGTGTTGATTTATCTCTATCTTCAGGTTTTTGATCGATATCGCATCGGCGGAACATACATCCAAACAACGGCTACAGCCTAGCAAATCATTGCGTGAATGTGCGCATAAAGCTGGGTTAATCTCAACATACCGAGGCTTTTCAATAACGCCAATATAGTCGCTAATAGAGGCCGCGACCTGTTGTAAGTCTTGCTCACTGTCCGCTAAGTAAAAGTAGCCAGGAGGAGGCAATGCTTGTGCTAGCGTTGGGATTTGGCCCAAATCCATTACAATATCAAAATGAGCATTTTCAACCGCCATCGGTGCCAATGACACGCTCTGCCCCTGATGTTCAACGTCAACCTTAAATTGGCCTAAAAATCCGTTTACCTTAACCAGTTTATCGTAATAAACCGATACCCCTTGACTCACCTGCATGGCCAGCTCTAACCGAGGTAA
Organism: Thalassotalea sp. 273M-4; assembly: GCF_041410465.1. Lineage (NCBI taxonomy): Bacteria > Pseudomonadati > Pseudomonadota > Gammaproteobacteria > Alteromonadales > Colwelliaceae > Thalassotalea > Thalassotalea aquiviva. The sequence continues at coordinate 1,250,198 of NZ_CP166961.1, read as the reverse complement.
GTCGTCGTTTTTTGTCGCTTGATTCACTAAAATTGTTAGCGATGAAGGATCGGGTAAAAATTGACAAGCAAGCCGACACAAATCTTCGGGGCCTATGAGTAAAACATGGCCCTGACTTTGGTAACGAACATGGCCTGCTAATAAGTTGGTATTAGCTGGAAACTTATCATACAAGGCTTGCCTAAGCTGTTGGTGATCTAAACTCATTTTCTTTGGCTATCCTTTTTAATAAGCGATGTGCGTGCACAGGGGGTTAACAACGTTTAAACGACTTGTGGTCCGAAATAAATCACACTGTTGCCGATATAACTGGCGTTGCACAGCCCTTTGCAATACTTTACGTTTGAGTATAGTTAGCAATAATGAAAGTGTCTTCTTATAGACTTTTGGGCTATTTTTACAGCCTTTAGCTTTTTCTCGGCTAAAGCCCTACTTTAGGGGCGCTAGGCACTATTACTATGGTCTTTTTTGATCGCAACTTGGTCTGTTAAATCCACATCGTTTGATCTTAACGTTGAAGCGTTATCCTGTTGTTTAGGTTCGGCTTTTAATTTTTGTTGGAGCTTCTGTTGTAAAGATTGCTGCTGAACCCGGCCAGCCGTATGAATCGTTGAAGGGGTTGGTTGTGGATCAGGCTCCTGCTGCTCGTCCATCAATAAGCACTGATAAACTTGCGCAAATAATTTATCAACTTCACAGGACGTCAGCTTAGGTTGATTAGAAAAGTCCTGATCACATTGCTCTAAGCCATCAAGTTGTTGAAATTGGGGTTGTTGCCAAAGATGCTGTAAGGCGTTTTGCTGCACCTGAGGATCAAGTTCTTGATCCATAAAACAAGCAAAGCTGCCACCATTTTCAATTTCATCCGGGTTAGGAAGTGGCTCTTGCTTATGCGCTGAAGGCGAAACATGACTGCTCGTGGCGTTACTGTCAGCAAGGTCTGATTTTTCATCCAAAGGTTCTGCTTGAGGTATTTCATTGCCAATGCGAGGGGGGTCATCAGATCTGGCTAGATCATCCTTAGACTGATGCCTATTGGCGTGTTCAGACGAAACAACGGGGTGATTAGAGTTAGCTTTAGCGTGTAACCAACGTCGAAAAAAGCTTGCTTTATTGACCATAAGTTGCTCGTTTTGGTGCCGTTTTTGCAAAAGGCTCAGGCTGTAATTTAGCTTTCCTTGCTTTGCCTTGTTTAAATCGCGCATGCTCTTTCTTTTGATTCACATGCCGGCGTCGATGCGCGCAAATAGGCACTTCACCATGGCGAGTAATAAACGCCTCAATCCAACAAGCAATTGCTGCTGGCATGTCAATACTCAGTACCGGTGTGTCGGCTTCAAGACAAGCGGTTGCAAGGCTTTGTTCAGCGGTAACTGACGCCGGTAGCCAAGTATCGTCGGCTAATAAATCACAAAGAATAAAAAGTTTTGGCTGATCTAAGTCTAAATTAAGGCGATAACTTGCGCGCTCATCCTGAAAAAGTTCAAGAAACACCAGTTTACTGCCTACCGGTTGTGGCTGATCAGCACTGATAAAGTGGTCAATATGCCAGTTATCAGTCGGCCAACCATTAAAGCGAGCGGTTGAACGCGTGACTAAGACATATAGGGGCCATACGTTGTCGCTACGTTGCCATTTTTGCTCTGTTGCTGCCATTTTGCCCTCATCCACATACTGCAATGCTTTCACTCAAATCAAGTGTAACGATACTCTAAGAATACCGATGAACATTTAATACCATTTCAATTAACCCACTTAATTATAGCGAGTTGTCCGTTGATTATAGTAAATCATTCAATGGGATTATCTTAACGAGCTGGCCTTGGTGCACCTCTTGCTGATCGTAAGGGAGGTGAATTAAACAATTAGCCGCCACCATAGACGATAAGATGCCAGAGCCTTGCGGACCTGTTTTGCGCACCACTAACTGACCATGTTGGTCATCTTGATAATATCCGCGTAAGTATTCATCTCGCGATTTTCGACTGCGCAATGTTTCGCCAGCCCTTGCCCATAAGGTCATTTGTTGCCAATTAGACTCCCCTGCTAACGTTCGAATTGCTGGTTGCACAAATAAAATAAAACATATCATTGCCGCGACGGGGTTACCTGGCAAACCAAAAAATAAAGCCGACTTTAACACACCAAACGCCAGCGGCCGGCCGGGTCGCATGGCAACCCGCCAAAATTCAATGTGGCCAAGTTGCTCTAAACTGCTTTTGATGTAATCCGCGTCACCAACCGAGACACCACCGGTGCTGATCACAATATCGGCTTTGGCATCGGCTTGGGTGAGTGCCGTGATGAGACTTTGTTGACTGTCTTTGACAATCCCTAAGTCGATAACTTCACAATGTAATTGCTTTAATAAGCCGGTTAGACTGTAGCGATTTGCATCATAAATAGAGGCGGCCTCTAAAGGGGTATCTGGCAAGCAAACTTCATCACCCGTTGAAAATATCGCAACTCTTAGCGCTCGATGGACATCAACCTGAGCTTGCCCTATCGATGCAAGCAAGCCCATTTTAGCTGCGGTGATGCGCTCACCGGATGAAAATAATAAACGCCCTTTCTCAATATCTTCTCCGGCTTGTCTGACATTTTGCCCACAACAAACATCGCCAGAAATAATCACCTTGCTACCCTTTACCTTTGCCCTCTCTTTTGCGACTACGGTATCCGTACCAGCCGGCATTTTTGCCCCAGTCATAATGCTAACAGTTTGATGTTTACCAACGATTGCTGAGTATTGTTGACCGGCTAGTACTTGCGCAATTAAGTCAAATTCCACGTCATCTGACGGTAATTGAGAACGCCAAGATTGATAAGCAAAAGCATAACCGTCCATTGCCGAGTTGGTGTTTTGCGGGACATCGATGGGGGCAAAAATGTCGTTGGCCAACACTCGATTAAAACTTTGTTCAATCCTCAAGTATTCTGTTACTTCGCGCCTTTTAACAAGCGTGTTATTTACATTCGCCATAATATGACTAATGGCTTGTTCTACATCATACGTATTGTCGGGTAATGGTGAGCAACTTAAGGCTCGACTTTGCGCCTTGTGCGTTAGCCCGGTGTGCTCAACAATAAATTGACAAATGCTTGGAATATCATCAAGGTTTAACCTAACGATTTTACGGGTCAATGGGGTTTTATCACAACACGCTATTGCAATCACGTTGTCATCTTGCTCACACAATAAGGGCACCTCGTTCTCTTGTCGATGTACTTCTATTTTTTCAATACCTAGCTGTTTAAACCCTTCAACTAAAACAATATCGACGCTGCTGACATCGATACGAGACAATAATTGGTCTAACTGGGGGGAATGTTGCTGAGCATATTCGTAAAGATGCGCATAACGTTTTGCCGATGCAATCAGTACTTGTTGAGCGCCAGCTTGGCGAAGCAAAAAACTGTCTTTTCCAGGCTTATCGATATCAAAGTTATGATGGGCGTGTTTAATGACCGCAACGTTTAAACCCCAACGTTGTAACTCAGGAATGAGTTGGCACAATAACGTGGTTTTACCACTGCCACTGTAGGCAGCAAAGCCAATAACTGGAATCGGTAAGGGATTGATAAACGGTTCAGTCATGGATTTTACCTACCAAGTTAGACGAATAAGGTTTCGGGGAATTGTTATTGCTCACTTCCTCTGGTTTGCGACATACCGTTAAGCGCTTATTGGTTAGCAACCAGTGCTGTTGGCATAAAGCGGCTAAATCGTTATGTTGGTGACTAACGATCATTAAGCCTGTTTGTTGCTGCTGTAATTGGCGGATCATGTTCACCATCAAGGCTATCGACTCTCTATCCATATTGGCGGTAGGCTCATCAAGTAACAGCAACTTTGGCTGAATTAAACACACTCGGGCTAACGCTAATCGTTGCTTTTCTCCACCCGATAAATACGTTGCTGGGGTGTCTAGCAAATGATTTAATCCCGCCATGTTAATGATGTGTTTTAATGTTGCGCTATAGCGACTTTGATAGCGACTAAGCAATGGCATTGCCATTTTTAAATTGTCTAACACGGTACCGGAATAGACATACGGTGTTTGATGTAAATAGGTTGCTTTGGCAACCAAAGCCCGTCCACCGAAAGGAAAGCCATGTGGTGTTATTTGCCCTAAACTTGGCTTAGCTAAACCTGCAAGTAGCTTCATTAAGGTGGTTTTACCGGCACCATTTTCGCCTTGCAATAAGATGGTATCTTGCTGAGCAAAACACAAAGACTCAATACTAAACAATAGCTGACCATTAAAATGCACAACAATATTTTGCCCCTCAAGGTGTGCTTGACCAGATGTGTTTAGGCGATTAGCTTCAGCAAAGCGCTTATTGACGCGACTTTGTCTACGAGCTTGAAGCCAAGCGAAAAAATTCATTTTAATAGCTCCTAACCTGCGCGTGTCCGCGCATTGTAGAAAGCAACAAATTCAACACTAAACTGAGCAAGAGCAGTACCATGCCAAGCGCGACCGCCTGCGCAAATTGCCCTTTGCTGGTTTCTAACGCAATCGCGGTGGGAATATTGCGAGTGGCATTTAGAATATTACCACCGACCATCATCGAGCAACCTACCTCAGTAATAATGCGGCTAAATGCGGTGATCACCGTTAACAGTAATGGTACTTTAAGCTCGCGACAACATAACAATATGCTACTCAGTACATTGCGCCCAAGGGTTCTTGAGGTTTCCCAAACTCTTTTATCAATATGGGTAAAAGCCCCTTGCGATAAGGAAATAAGAATGGGAACACAAATCAGGATTTGACCTAGCACCATAGCTTTTTGGGTAAATAACCATTGCAAATCACCTAAGGGACCCTGTCGTGTGAGTAATATGTACACCAATAAACCTATGACCACGGTTGGAACCGACTGCATCGTTTGAATGGTCGATGTAAGTAACCAACGACCACGAAATTGACTAAACGCCAAAACAAACCCGAGCAACAAACAAGGCACTATCGTTAACATTAGGGCAAACAAGGAGACTTGAAATGATACCTTGATGATTGACCATAACTCTTGGTCAAGCGAGACCAACAAGGTCATCGCTTCGGCAAATAATGTAAACCAGCCTTCACTCATGGTTGGTAGTTAGCCTTAAAAAGTTGTTCACCGTGAACTTGATAACCATTGATTAACTGTTGTCCTTGCTCGCTGACAAGCCAATCGCTTAGTGCTTGGGCACCCAGATGATTAAGCTCAGGGTACTTTTGTTTGTTTAATAAAATGATTTGATATGGGTTTGTCAGCTCTTTTGAGCCTTGAAATGCAATGGTTAAATCCACTTTATCTTGATAGGTTAAAAAAGTGCCACGATCAGATAAAGTATAGGCTTGCAATGAATCGGCAATAAGTAGGGTTTTCCCCATTCCTTGGCCAACCGATTTGTAGTTTGAAAAATTGTTCTCGACTCCGCTTTTAAGCCAAATAGATAATTCTTTTTGTTCGGTACCCGAATCGTCCCCGCGAGAAACAAAAACAACATTGTGCTTTGCGATTTTTTGAAAGGCTTGGGTGGCATCCGCACTGGCGGCAATATCAAGAGGGTCGTCAATAGGGCCAAGAATAACGAAATCATTTGCCATAAATTCTCTGGCAACTGAACCATATCCCTGTGCGATGAATTTGGCCTCTGCCGCTGGTGCATGTGTCATCACAACATCGACATCCCCTGCTCTAGCAAGGCGTAAGGCGTTACCAGAACCGGTGGCAATAACATGTACTTGAAAACCTGTGTGGTGCTCAAATACCGGCAGAATGTTGGCTAAAAGACCGGAATTTTCAGTGCTTGTGGTGGTAGCCATTTTTATAATATTGGAGGCGCTGGTACTGAAGGCAAAAAAAGACAATCCCAACGAACAAATAACAAACCATAAGCACCTATTTACTCGCATAACCATAATCCCGATATCGTATAAATCATTAAGCTTTTCCGTTAGTTAATTAAGTATGATTAGACTAGAGAGAAATGCAAAAAAGAATACATCGCGTTTAGATTGACATTGAGCCAGCGCAATAAGTGACTAAAAATACTCATAAATCGCTATTTGAGTAAGTCATCTGAGCAATACCCAGCAACGCTTAATTTAATGGTGTTAACGCGATATCAGCGCCAGTATACGCATCATGAGCTAACTTTTTTTAATCGCCAAGCGCCATGGTAGACATTAAACCCTTTTGCGGATACAAAGCCGATTAATGTCATATCAAATCGTTGTGCCACCGAGATGGCCAAAGAAGATGGTGCACCGACTGCAACTATCACCGGAAAACCGGCCATCAAGGCTTTTTGCACCAATTCAAAGCTTATTCGGCCACTTAAAACAACCACTTTTTTACTCAGTTGGTGCAACTCAGGCATGCCTAAAAAAGCACCAATAAGCTTATCCATGGCATTATGACGTCCAACATCTTCTCGAATAAGGTGCAAAGTGGCCAACTGATCAAAAAGACCAACCGCGTGTACTCCCCCTGTTTGCAAAAAAGTGCGTTGCTGCTCTCGCATGGTAGCGCTTAAACGAAGCACGGTCTCGATGCTTAACCAGTGAGACTCTTTATCTAAAGATGGCGTTTGTTTTAACTCCAACGATTGCAAAGACGTTTTACCACAAATACCGCAGCTTGATTGCATTGTAAGATGGCGTTGGTATTGTTGCCAATCAGGGATCACACCGGGCGCTAATTGCACCTCAACTTTATTGGGTTCTTGGCCATTTGAACTTTCAGGGTGAATGACATTTTCAACTTGCTGATAATGATTAATAATTCCTTCACTATTAAGCAAGCCCACTGCCAACTGGCGATCTTGCCCTGGCGTTCGCATCGTAATAGTAAATTCTTTATCGGTTAATTCGCCGTGTTCTGAGTACCAACGTAAAATAATTTGTAATGGTTCTTCAATGGCCACAGCGTCCGCACAGACTTCTTTGTTCAAGTGTGGATTGGCATTAATACGAACCTTATTTACTTGCCGAATCCCGACGTCACACTCATTTGTATAAATATCATATCCCGGCAAATTATTATCATTCATTATCCAAGCCTTAATGCATTTAAATTGGCGTTAATCAACGCCAAATCGTTTAGAAACCAAGTGTATTATTCGCGCTATTTTTTTAGCTATTTAGATGATGCTTAAACAACACATAGCTTAGTAAACCCAAGTGCAATAATTGTGAGTTTCTTGAATAAACTTAGTTCAATCACTTAAGCATGCAAGTCGGCGAACTGGTTAACGACGATTTGTGCGCGCAAGCAAAAACATATCACGGTTTGATCACCCGATGAATTGTGGCATACCTTGGGTATTTTTTTTATGGCAGTGCATCAGATATTTATTAATGGTTTTAAATTTTTGTACCATAGAATACGATGCAAAAAAATTTAACGTGTTAATGAACCTCTGATATCACTCAGTGTTGTGCAAAAACTTAATGGGATTGGTATAAAGAAGCTTCGATAAAAAAAGCAGCCGAAGCTGCTTTTAAGTATAAAATAATCACGTTTAGGGCTTAGTGCTCACCACACTTGGCTTCTTCTTTGGCTTTTTCTTTAACTTTAGCTTTGGCTTTACCTTCACCGCATTTGCCTTCGCCGCACTTGCCTTTGGCTTTACCTTCACCACATTTGCCTTCGCCGCACTTGCCTTTGGCTTTACCTTCACCGCATTTGCCTTCGCCGCACTTGCCTTTGGCTTTACCTTCACCGCATTTGCCTTCGCCGCACTTGCCTTTGGCTTTACCTTCACCGCATTTGCCTTCGCCGCACTTGCCTTTGGCTTTGCCTTCACCGCATTTGCCTTCGCCGCACTTGCCTTTGGCTTTACCCTCACCGCATTTGCCTTCATGACCGTCAAAATCGGAAGATGCCACCACATTTTGGGCTTCAAATGGATTTACTTCAGCCTTAGCTGGTAGGCTCACCATCAAACTTAAAACAAGAGCGCTTAACGCTGCCGATAAAAAATATTTCTTCAAAAAACTCATAACTTGATTCCTTAATGTATTTCAACCACCATCAAACACTCTGTCTATGGATAACTACATAGACCAAAAGTACTTGTAGATAATTTCACTTTTGTTCGAATTTATCAAGTTTTTAACTTTATTATTACCACTTTACACTCTTATACCACATGCCATCAATAAAAACCAAAATCAATAAAATCAGACTATTGTAAAAATCAAACTGGTTTTTCAGGCGCTGGCGCAAGTTTAAAATGCTCTCTAGGGATCCGTTTCAACCGACCTTTTGATAACAAATAGACTTTATCAGCGGCCCTGATGGTTTCGATTCGATGAGCGATAATAATCCGTGAAATATTAAGCTTATTAATGGCCTCGCTCACTTTCTTTTCTAAGCCGACATCTAAATGGCTGGTTGCTTCATCTAAAAATAAAATTTTAGGTTGCTGATATAGCGCTCTTGCCAAAAGCAGCCGCTGCTTCTGGCCACCGGACAAGGTATTGCCCATATCGCCGATAAGTGAATTATAGCTCATTGGCATCGCCATAATGTCTTGGTGGATGCAGGCAATGGCAGCGACTTGCATCATCTTATTGGTATCAATTTGCTCATTAAAAAAACTGATATTTTCAGCAATGGTACCACTTAACAATTGATCGTCTTGCATTACCGCAGCGATTTGGTTGCGATAATTCGCCAATCCCAGTTGGTTAATATCCTGTTGTTGATAATGAACATGGCCTTGAGATGGACGATACAAACCCAACATAAGCTTTAACATGGTAGTCTTGCCACAACCAGAAGCGCCAATAATAGCGACATTTTCGCCTTGTTCTATATGTAAATTGACATTATTTAACAGCCAAGGCTCTTCATCTGAAAAACGATAACACATATTGTTTAACTGAAAATGCACAGGGCATTGTGTTTTAGAATGAATCTTTGCGGGTAGCAAGGAATGGCCACTTTTGCTTGGGCTGACTTGACCAGATAAACTCTCTTCTTGGTGATAAACAATATCCGCAAGGCGAGAAAAGTGTAAGCTAAGCATTTTAAATTCGATCACTTTCTCAATAAGGCTGATGATGCGCTCTAAAAAGTGCTTTTTATAACTGATAAAGGCAAACAGCATCCCTACACTCAAACTGCCCGACATTACGGTTAACGCTGCCAGGTAAATGACCACGACATTTTCAATGGCAAAAATAAGATCGTTTAGCCAACGAAACTGAATATGAAATTTCCCAACTTTGATGGTGCAATTTAAATGGGCGCTGTATTGATTTTGCCAAAGATTCTGTCGTTGCGTTTGTTTTGAAAAAAGTTTAATGCTTTGCATCCCTCTTACGGTTTCCATAAAATTGCTTTGCTCTTTCGCTTTAGCAACAATTTCTTCTTCATTTAAGCGTTTATAGGCGGGAAAGCTGAGTAATCGTATAAGGCCATAGAGTAACACGGCAATCAAGACGACGACCGCCAGTTGAGGACTGTAAATAAAAATCATCACCAAGGTGGCAATCGCCATAAGACCATCGATAAGCGCTTCGATAATCCCGGTAGTCATCATGTCGTTGATGTATTTTAATGAGCCAAACCGTGAAACAATGTCTCCGATGTGACGCTTTTGAAAAAAGCCCAAAGGCAGGTGAATCAAATGCCTAAAGACATTAGCCCCCATTTGCATATTAAAAGAGTGGCTAAAGTGCAATAACACCAATGAGCGTAATGCTCGAGTGATCAAGTCAATGATCCCCAATAGGCCAAAACCAAGCGCAAGCACCACCAATAAGTGTTGATCTTGACTCATCAATACCTTATCGACCACCAATTGCATGTAATAAGGCGACGTTAAAGCAAAAACCTGCAACAGCAAAGACAGTAGAAACAGTTTTAGTAAGATAGGAAACAAGTGTTCAATACGACTGTAAAAATCGCGAAATCGTATCTTAGTTTTATGCTCTGCTAGGGTAAATTTTTTATTTGGGATTAACTCGAGAGCAACGCCGGTAAAATGTTTTGCAAATTCAGCAAATGATAAGGTAATTAACCCCGTCGCTGGGTCATGGATTATCACCGAATCTTTTTTCACTTTTTTAAGCACCACAAAATGATTCATGTCCCAATGCAAAATACAGGGACAACGCAATTGAGGTAAGTGTTCTATGTCTAATTTTAAGGCTCGGGAATTAAAATTCAATTCATCCGCTATTTTCATCAACTGGGTTAATGTCGAGCCTTTCAAAGAAATGGTATGTTGCTGTCGCAACCAATTTAAATCGGTCTTAAAGCCATAAAAATTGGCAATCATAGCGATGGCAGCTAACCCACATTCAGCGGCCTCTGATTGAACAATAACAGGTAAACGATACCCTTGGTTAAAACGTAAAAGCGAAGCGGTATTAGCCATTATATACGCCCCTTCAAACTGTAAAATGGGTCAAATAACCATTGCAATAAATTTCGTTGCTCTAAAAATATATCGGCTTCTAATAACATCCCCGGTTGCAAGGGAACTTGAGCACCATAGGCACTTATGTGTTGAGAGCTCAAGCTGACAACCGCTTTATAGACAGGTTCTTGTAATGATATTGGCAGATTTAGATCAGCGGGTAGAAGAATGGCTTTGGACAAATTGGTTATTTCCCCTTCATACAATCCAAATCGTTGATAGGGAAACGCTTGGTATCGCAGTTGGGTTTTTTGCCCTGTTTTAACAAACCCAAACGCCCTCGTTGGAATATATAAAATGGCTTCCATGGTAATTTCTTTAGGCAATATTGTCACAAAGGCATGTTGTGACGAAATAGTCTCTCCGACTTTTGCAAGCAAATTAGTCACCCGACCGGCTCTAGTAGCCTTTATTTGGTAGCGTTGCCTGAGCTGAGTTTGTTTTATTTGTTGCTTGATTTTAGTCAGCTTAGATTCAATGTCTGCGCGTTTTTGAGCAAATTGTATCGGCAACCGAGCTTGGTTTAAAATCGCTTGTTGCTGTTTTTCCATGTAATAACTGGTGTCGGTGGCTATATCATTGAGTTGGTGCTCAATGCTTAATTGTTGCTCTTTAAGCAAATCTGTACTTTGTTCTGAAAGGAAGCCTTCTGTCATCAATCGATGCGCATTTTTCCACTGCTTATTTTTGATTTCTAAGCGCTTTAATGTAGTCTGTTGGCCAAGGGACAATTGCTTTATTTGGCGTTTAGCGGTTGCTATTTGCATCTTTAGCTTGCGCTGTTCAATATCTAAAAGCGCTTGTTGTTCTACCAGTTCAATATTTAAGCGTTTCGCTTCACTTTTAAGATCTTGCCGAGTTTGTTGGTTTAAATCGAGACCATCAACAGATTCTGATAGCAAGGAGACTTCTGCGATGACCTGTTGATTTTGGACAAGTTGTCCCTCTTGCACCAGTAGCTTAGAGACCACACCAGAGTGTTTTGGTCTAATAACACTGACGCCTTGATCAGGTTGTAAATACCCCTGAACAGACTCTTTATTGGTGTATTGGGCAAAACATAAATACAAGGCAGTGACTAACACAAAAGCAAATAACACCAGGGTTATCAACGTAAACGAGATTGGTTGCGCTAAGGATACCTCACCTTGTAATCGAACTTTTTGTTCGGCTAACACATCCTTTCTAAATAGATTTGACATAGGCACCTCCTGTGCCAAAAAAGACTTGTAATTTTAAAGAGTTAATGACGATCAAATGTTTGTCAAATTTAATCAAGAAATAATTTTTATGGTCAAATTGGCTTCAAGAAAGCGAACAAAAATAGATTAGGTATTAACTAAAAGCCATTAATTTACTTATAATTTTATCGGTCAAAGATTGACGTAATATTATTTGCGATAAAATTTAAGCCTGACTAGATTTAAAATTAGTTTCAGACAACACCCAGAGTCAAAAAGTCGCTAAAATCGGTTAAATTACATACTTTTAAAGGTATTAAAAGAAATTTAATTCAACCTTGATTTTGGACTGACAAGACGTGACACTACAACAGAGTCTTTATTGCTCTTTAGGTCAGGTGTCTCTGAAAATAACAGACAGATTAATTACGTTTAACTGTAACGGCATAATGCCATAACTGATTAATCACTCTCTTTGAAGGTTTCGGCCTTCAAAACACCCCAAGGACTGGGGTTGCAAGGAAGGCCCTTTAGGATGTTGGGCAGCAAGGATGCAAAAGCAGTACCGCAAAGAATGTGGCAAGCAAGGACAAAAAGGATTTCCTTTTGGTTAGTCAGTTTGGATTAATCTTTCATGGATGAAACAATGCTTGGTGAACAGGACGTCACGCTGTAGAAAAAAGAAGAGAGGACGAGGGAGCGCAGTACATTAACATGCCATCGGGTTGGTGCTAAAAAGCTTTACAGCCATATCCATTTTTAGTGTGCTCCTTTTGAATCTTATCCTACCCGTTCTTTTAATGAACGCTAATAAAGGTTTGGTTAAAACCAGCGAACCCAGTCATTTAAAAAAACGAAACCAACATTAAGCCATTCATAGCAAGGCCATTTATTGAAAAATTTTATGGCAGGTCAGGCTGAACACGTCATAATTAAATTATATTCTAATCATCATTATGTGTGCACAAACGAGGGCAAGAATGAACACAATTTTAGTGATAGCCGATGCCGACCTAACGCAAACTGTTGCCTTAAAGCAAGCTTTAGAATTGGCCACCGCTTTTGATGCCAAGCTGCATATTGCCTATTTTTATTTTGAAGATATTCGAGGTTTAGGCTTAAAAGGTAGAGAATTTAAACACCAAAAAGTTGAACAACTTGACCACAAAGCCCGCACTCAACAACAGGAATTAAATTTAGGGCCAGAGCACAGTTACGAAATAGTCTGGCGTGATGACCTTTCAGAATGGGCTTGTCAATTCGCCAAAGAACATCAGCCGATATTTGTCTTAAAAACAGGCCATCAATCAAAAAAATTGCTGAACACCCCCACAGATTGGCGATTAATCAGAGATTGCCCTACGCCTCTGTTTATTGTTTGTGAAAAGCTCTGGCAAAAAGATCAAAACGTATTGGCTTGTATCGACTTACAAACCACTAACGAAGACAAAAAACAACTTAATAGACAAATACTTGAACATGCCAAACAATTAGCCAATCTTTTAGGCAAGCAACTGCATATCGGTTTTAGTCCAACCTTTTCTGTGGTGATGAAGGACTTAGGAATTAAATCCAAAAAACAGACCCTATTAGATGCCATTAATAAGCTCACCCCTGAGCTAGAGCAACTTTGTCGAACATACAACATTTCGATGGACCATATTCATATCAAAGCCGGCCAACCAGGGTTGGTGCTGCCATCAATTGCGGCTGAAATTCATGCCAGTATCGTAGTTATAGGCTCAAGCAGTCATCGCGGTTTAACCGAACAGTTCATTGGCGATACGGCTGAAAAAGCGTTAGAACTGCTGAAAACACATGTCGTGGTTTTAAAACTGGCAGGATAACTGCGCACTTAGGCACAGCAATAGGCAAAGGTGTTTGGTTTTAACGGCTTAAGGCTTCATATTTAAGGGTTGGCAGAAGAAAGAACCCAATAATTCCTCATATAAGCGCTTATATAAGGGCTGAAGTAAACCGTTTCATAAAGAAATCAAATTCGTTGGTATGAGCGCGGTGATGATACCAACCATGGTTAAGAGTCAACGCGGTTAAAGTTTCTTTTCGACGATTTGATTATCTATGGCTACTTCGTTTGGCTGCCCGAGTAAATTAATCAATAAAATACTGCGCTCAAGACCATCCTTTGTTTGATATATTGCGTCCAACCCTTTAAAAGGACCATCGGTAATTTCAACTTTTTCACCTTTTTTAAAGGCATGGAGTTCTTCTAAACTCTTAGGTTGAGTTGCAGAATCGGTGTCTAAGCGAATTTGATCAATTAATCTAGGATCAATAACCGCAGGGGACACTCCAAATCGAACAAAATTGCCCACCCCGCGGGTGGAACGAATTGCATTAAAATTATCGATTTGATTATCAAGGCGAATAAACAAATAATTAGGAAATAACGGCTCTAAGGCAACTGTTTTTGCGCCATTTCGTTTTTTAATTTTAGAGACTTTAGGAAGAAACACCTCGTAGCCTTGATTTTGCAAATTATCATAAGCTCGTTGCTCTTCTCGAGGCTTACTCGTGAGTACATACCACTGGCTTTTACGTTGGTCTGTCAAAATTGACTCCTGTTTTAAACCCTACTGTATCTGCTTAATTTTTGGCTGATGAAAGAAGCACCCAGTTTTGGTATATGCTATTTTACCACCTGAAAATAATTTCGAGCGCCGATACTAATAAAATAGCTGGGGTTTGGCTATATCTAAAAGGTAAAATAGCCGTAATTGGCGTTTTTATAGCCATTTAGAGAAATCCTGTTTACAAATTACATTAAAAGCAAATGATGACAGTGTGTTAATTAAACACTGTAAATATAACGCCTAACGATCAATTGGTCGAAATGTACACAGCATTGCGTTGTTGTTTTGCTTTATAGAGGGCTTTGTCGGCAAGTTGATATAAATCATCTTCAGAAATATTGGTATCGCTAGCGGGTCGGTAACTGGCTCCAATAGAAACTGAAAGGTATTTTGATACCTTACTTCTTTCGTGCGGTATCTGCGCATCTTGAATCGTTTGTCGCAGCAATTGCAAAAATTTCAGACTTTCAAGCTGATCTCTATTGTAAATGATAATAGCAAACTCTTCACCACCAATACGAAAAGCTCGATGTCGAGTGCCTTTAACCGCATTAAAGATAATTTTAGCGACTCGAACCAAAGCCGTATCACCACTGGGGTGACCATAAAAGTCATTGTAAGGTTTAAAATAATCAATATCGATGATTGCTAGAGTGATGTGATTATGTAATGTTTCAGCATCTAGTAATGCTTTGGCTATGGAATGCTCGTAACGACGACGGTTACCGAGCCCGGTTAACGGGTCTAGCATAGCAATATGATTATTGGTGGTATCAACGATGATGTTGGTATAGTGCTTAATTTGATAATCTTCGCTAAAATTAGGCAACAATCGAGAGTAAAACCACTGGTGTTCACCTAAAGGCGATTTACGCTTTAACTGCCCTTCCCATACCTTCCCCATTTGAGTGTGATTGGTGATCTTTTGGTAATGCGCCTCAGACTCATCTGAGTTATCAAAAAAAGTTAAATTCTGGCCCAGTACCTCGTCTTCTGTTTTACCTAAATAACGGCATAATGAATGACTCGCCTGTAACACTTTGCCTGTAGGTTCTAAAGTGGCAATCATCACATTTTGATCTAATAATTGCTCGACATCGCTGTATTTTCGTTCTGCTCGTCTTAACATGTCCATCAGCCAAAACAGGTAAAATATCCCACAGCATAAGCCTAAAAACAGCATTATCGCTAATGATGCGACAATATAGTTGCCTTTATCGATTTGCTGCGCCAGTTGATTCGAATGCTTTTGTGCCGAGAGCGAAAAATTGAGTAACTGAGTCTGAAACGCTCGAACAGACTTGAACACCTCACTATGTGATTGCCAGTTTTGATATAGCTGATTTGTTCCATCTGAACCTGCGATATTTTCAGGAATGTATAACGGATACCAAGTTAAAAAGGCATGACGAACCTGAGCAACCGTTTGGGCCGGACCTTGATAATGCTCAAACATCAAGTCAAGATTTTTAACGATATTTGACTCAATGGCATGAATTTTTTGTTTTGAACGCTCTAGCGCCTTCGGTACTTGTGCCTGAGCCCGCAAAAGCTCTCTAATTGCGGATGCATCCGCATCAACTTCCATCGCGGTCGTATGAATAATGTACCCTTGTTGATAGAAGTCTTGAAGAGATTTTCTGGTATTATCATAATAAACAATGGCCATTACATTTAACACAATAAAACCAACAAGAACCAATCCTAGGCCCGCAGCGGCCTTTTTACTTTTTAGCATTCGGTGACTTCCAAACAAACAGTGCAATATATTGTCATTATTTTGTGCCAGACATTGATCATCTTAGTAACTCCCACAAGCCATTAAATCCGTTTAAAAAAGAGAACAACCGTTCTAATATAAAGCGATGTTTTGGTTTCAACAACCTGTGTAAACAACAAAAGCTCAACATTAGGGGGCGAAAATCGACTTTATTTATGTAAGTGATTGCTATTTTTTACCCAAAACCTCTGATAAAGTAGAAAAAAACACCTTTTATGCATGAATTTACTTAAAAATCAGCGATTAACCAGGTTACAAAATGGATACAAACTTCCCGCAATAAAATCGGTTAACACCATATAATGACAAAATCTATGTAAACTGAGTGATAAAATGAAACTAAAAAGCTATTTTTTCTTATATTTAGTGGTTACGTTAAGTTTGTTAGCTGCAAGTTCGATGGTAACTTGGATTTACAATGAAAAAGTGACAGAGAAAGCCGAACTCCACTTAAAACGAAGTCAGTTTACAAAAATCGCCGATAAAGTTCAGAATAGTTCACATACGTTATCTAGATTAGCCCGAGATTATGCCATCACCCTCGACCCTGAGTTTCGCCAAGATATATCGACTCTTTTATCCATTTTACCCGGCAATGAAGCAAGTGAATTGGAGCAATTTAACGCAACCCAATTCATTAAGACAAAGCCCTTTACCAAAGAAGATCATAAGTTAACACAGCAAGATTGGAACCAAATATATAGCCTTAAATTTAATGAGATTGTCATGTTGCAGCATGCAATGTTAAGTCTTAATCGCCAGAGTCAGTTTACCCAACCAGCCATCAACCTGATCGGGTCAACAAATACCAGTCAAACCGAAAAGTCTGATGCCATAAACCAACTCTACAGCCAACAGCATGACCAATTAAAACAAAAAGTAACCGCTTACGTAGAAGGATTTCTGACAAACATCAATCATCGCTTTGATGAAGAATACAACACCGCTCAACGCTTGTTAGTGCTCTTTGAAGACATATTGTTTATCCTCAATATTCTCGTTTTTAGCTTTGTGGTTCTTGGCAGTTTGTCGGTTTACATGCTCATAGGTCGCCCCTTAGTGAAACTCAATGGCAATGTGACCTCCTACATTCATCATCAATTAAGTAAAGCCCAAATAGATAAACTCACGGCTAAGACCCCTATTTTGGAAATGAAAAGCTTAACCAATAACTTTAAAGCGCTGTTTTATCGTATCGATGATTACATAAATCATTTAAACAAGCAGGTAGATGAGTCGGCACAGTTAAAAGATAAAGCCGAAGTTGCGAACAGCGCCAAAAGTGATTTTTTAGCCAATATGAGCCACGAAATCAGAACCCCTCTTAATGGGATTATGGGTTTACATGAGCTGTTAAAAACCACCCCTTTAGATCCCAACCAGAAAGACTATGTCGAGCAATTGATCACTGCATCGGACTCTTTATTGGTGGTTATCAACGACATTTTAGATTGGTCAAAAATGGAAGCGGGTAAACTAACGTTCAAATATCAGGATACTGAAATAGAGAAAATACTGGCTAAAGTTGTTTCTTTAACCTCTGTATCAGCGTCGGTTAAACAGCTTGATTTGTATTGTGACATTAGCCCATCGGTACCGAAATATATTCATACCGATGGCGACAGGTTAAGTCAGATTTTACTGAATATTTTAACCAATGCCGTTAAGTTTACCGAGCAAGGCTCGATAAAAATCCGGGTTGAAGCACAGAGCATAAAATCGCAAACCTATTTAATGTTTACCGTCATTGACAGTGGTTGCGGTATTTCAACGGAGCAGCAAAAATACATTTTTAACCCATTTGATCAAGCGGATTCTTCGACGACAAAAAAGGTCGGTGGAAGCGGCTTAGGTTTGGCCATTTGTAAACGTCTTGCCTGCGATATGGGAGGCGATATTGTTATTGAAAGCGAGAAAAATGTCGGCACCCAATGTACACTGTCATTACCCGTAAGATGTTCTAAAGAGCTTATTTACCAAAACTTGCACGTTCCCGCCAATATTGACTTTAATTTATGGCGCCTTGATGGCTATTCCAATCAAGCAACGGCTCACACCTTAGATCATATGGCATCCACTTTAAGTCGAGCCGGTTGTAAATTTGAAACTGTTAGCGCTCTTTTGGCACAACAAAGCAAATCCATTCAGCCTTCGTACTTATTCATTCTTGCGTCTGATTTTGATGCCCTGTCAGCATCCGAGGCCAACACCCTTTGCCAACATTATCATCGTATTTTTGTCGCTGACCAAGCAAACAATCAACTCAAGTATAAAAAATTTAATAATATTAGTTGCATGGCATTACCTCTTCTGCCATCACAAGTGTTGGCTCAAATAAAACACTTTGCCCCACAAGACAACAATACCATATCACCTAAAGTCTGTTCATGGCTGGACTTGGACTTAACTGATGAGTCAATTTTGTTGGCGGAAGATGTGAAATTAAATCAATTGGTGGCGAAAAAGATGATTCAAAAATTAAATGGCAACGTCGACATTGCCGAAAATGGTTTTGAAGTTATCCAAATGTTATCGAAAAAAAGTTATAATGTCGTTCTTATGGACTTACACATGCCAGAAATGGACGGCTATGAAGCGACAAAACTTATACGCTTACAAAAGGAATGGGAACATATAAAAATCATTGGCTTAACCGCCGATGTTAAACCAACAACAAAAAAAGCATGCCTAGAACTTGGCATGACAAATTTTTTAAATAAGCCATTTAAACCAGAGGCTTTAGTACAAGCCATTAAAGCTGAGCAAGTCTCAACAGTGCTTTAAACCTGGTCACTCATGGTCTACTAATAAGATATTACAGCAAGCAACTGACGCACAGGCGTTATTGTAGGGAAAGCATGCAAGAACAAGTTGAAAAAAGTATTTTGATTGTCGAAGACAACAAAATTATCTCTCTAGCCTTAAAAAAGAAATTTGAAAGTAAAGGCTATATAGTCCACCAAGCGTTTCGGGGCGACGTCGTTGAACGGCTTGTTATTCGTCATTCACCAAGCTGTGTATTACTGGATATCGGTTTACCACATGTCTCAGGTTTTGATGTCTGCGAAGAATTAAAAACCCATTATGACGGCCCCGTTATTTTTCTCACCGCCGATGAAACATCCGGAAGTGAGCTTAAGGGGATTAAATTAGGCGCCGATGATTTCATTGTTAAAACTCGGCCCTTTGAAGTTATTCACGCACGAGTAGAACGATTATTAGGCTTTGAGAAAGACCACAAAGATAATCAGCCGAGTGAGATTGTTTTAGGTAAATTTTTATTTAACAAGCGCCATCACTACTGTAAATACGATGACCAATTAATTGAATTTAGTAACCATGAATTTGAATTACTGTATTTCTTATTAATTCATAAAGATGCCCTGCTCAGTCGAGATCATATTTATTTGTCGTTAAAAGGCATTAATTACGATGGCATTTCAAGAGGGATAGACATCAGCATTTCGCGAATAAAGAAAAAGCTGGTCAATGCGGGTTTAAATAAAGAGGTTATCATTACCATTCGCTCTAAAGGGTATAAACTTCAAAGCCAAAAGTTTATCGATAATGAAGTAATTTGCGCCTCCTAGATGTACTAGCTCAGACTTATGATGACTCGTACCCAGGCACCGTTTTAATGGCTCACTAAAGTAACCATCCTCTAAAAGTTTTAGCATTAAAAAAGGCCCTATTGGGCCTTTTTGGGTTTCAGCGGGTAGTCTAAACTAATGGCAAAAATGGTATTGATTTTGACAAGGAAATAACCCTTGCCTGCAATCATTAACTTGCCTAAAAAACCTTTATATTTTGCTGAGTGAGCAAAACTTAGTGGGATTGGTATTAGGCTAAAACTTCATTCGATAACATTTGCACAACTGATTCAAGGTGCAACTTAAGCTCTTGATAAGGCTGTAATATATCGACAAGAGGTGAGTCTTCTAAAGACTCTTCTAGCTCTACGACTTGCTTATTTTCGGCTTCAAAACCTAAATACCCTAGCGTACCTTTTAAGCTGTGAACCGTTTTTTTCACCGTTTCCACATCTTGTTGGCTTATCGCTTCATCGATGGTATTAAATAGTTCAGGTACATAGCTACAAAACATACTACATATTTCAACCGCTGATTCTTTATCGTCTTCAAAGATTGACCAAAATAATTCTAACTTTTCTTGCATAACCAGCACTTCTTTTTCATAGTCCATTAAATGTGTATTAATCTTCGAATGGCTAGCATGTGGGCTATAGCCAATGATTAATGACTGATTGTAACTTTCATAGTACATCAATAACCTCCTAGTTATCTACTCGCTATGTTTCTTGATTGTATCAAGCGGTTTTATTTATGGTTTTATTCTTCAAAAATTGATTTAAAGCTCTCTTGATCCGCTTTGATCCTAAATTTCAAAAACACCCCTTCAGCGGTGTATTCACTTTGACTGAAATCTTTGTCATCAAAGCCACTAAAGTTATAGCCCAAACTCAACCACATATTTTTTTCTGGGCTGTAACCTATCGACACGCCGTAATTAAGCTTTAACATATTTGCTTGTCTCGAATTTAAAATATTGGCATGTAAGCCTACATCAAAAAACGCATTCACATTATGGCGAACTTCGGCCCCCATTAAATCGGTGAAGCCACTGTAATCTCCGCTTTCGAAGCTTTCTAGCACGTATTTAAAACTGTATTGTAAAGACAGCTGGGTATCATCATCTAACACATAATTGGCGTTGGTATTATTAATATAACGTCTTGACTTGTTGTCGTTAAGCTGAGAAATCACGTCATTATATTTAAACTCTAATTTATTAAGCACAATCCATCGACTGGTGATAGGTCGATACGCATAACCAAAGCTGATACCACTCTTTAAGGTTTTGTTAAGCTCAATGTTTGATGTTGTTTTATTTATATCAAGCTTAGCGGCCACCACAATACCATCTGACAAGTCATGCAAAGCCGATGACATAACATTCCACTTATCATCGCTATCACTCATACGATATTCAATTAAGCTGTCCCACATCCATGCTTCGGTATTATAATTTGCACCCATTGATAGCGCCGAGAAGTCTTCGCTATTGACTTCAGATTGATTAAAATCACCCTCATCCGTGCCGTTTTCAGGCTTTTCTTTATCGCTATCACTAAGTAACTCTGCGCGGTCAAAACCAAAGCTAATTTGCCAATTTGAATTTAACTCAACATTTTGAAATAGTCCGTAATTGGCTAACACGCGCTCTGAATTTTCGGTCAACGCCTGTGACATATTGGTCGCCAGCGACATACCTTCCCAAGGATTCGCTGTTAAGCCCAGTAAGGTCGTTTGCTCATTACCATCATCTGAGCGAGAAAATTCTTGATCGGCATTAAACGTAATACTCGAGGTAATATCATAGTCTGCACCTAGTGAGATACGAGTGGGATACGCTTGATTATCGTCGTTTGCTAATGTTTTTTCTAAATCGGTAGACAGGGTTAAGTCACCATCGAGAAATTGTTTACGAGCACCAACAATAAATTGATCTGACTTTTCATCAACCTTAGATTCTGCACCACCACTGTCTTTAGCCGTTCTAACACCGACAAAATAGTTATCTCTATCACTTTTGTAGTCAACTTTTGCCTCGGCAACATCGCGCTTTCTTGTGGTCGTTAAATCTTTTTGCTGGTACAAGGTCATATCCAGTTCCAAGTCATCACCCAGATGATAGCGAAGATCGGTCCCCACCTTGCGCATAGACTCTTCGCTTTGACTTTGTTGGCCTAAGCCAAAGCCGCCTTCTTGCTCACGCACATAGGCCATCGCATCGATAATTTCACCTTTATGATTTAACTCAACAACATAGGCATCACCTTGGTTGTTTTCACCTTCAAAATTGGTATCAGAGCGGGCAACTTCAGCTTTTAAACGAACGTCCTCGGTAAAGTTATACTCTATGTCAACACCGGTTAAGGTGCCATCTCGACCAGAATCGCCTTCGCTAATATGCGTGATACCGATTTCACCGTCTTCAGCATCCGTAAAGCTTGGTAAAACAAACCCTAAGCGACCACCTGCGACTAAGTCTTTTTTACCCAACTCGCCTTTGGTTTCATATTCGGCAACGATGTATTGCGGGTTATTATTTCTATCAACACTCATTATTGGGCGTTTAAAGAATAAACTACCGTCGACATAGTCAATGCTGTAGTCAATAAAGCGTGCAAGTTGGGTTTCTTCAACAATAATTTCGGGTCTAAAGCGATCGCGAACCTGCAAGGTAATGGTTTCAGAATTGGCGACTAGATCTCGGTTGGTTAAATAGTATAAACCACTGATCCCTTGGCCTTGAATGTCATCACGAACAAAAGCCAGTTCGGTATTGGCTGCAAACATATTGACATTGAACAACTCGCCATTATATTCGCTTTTAAAACCGGTCATAGAACGACTGTAATTGACCAATTCACCATGATTTAAACCCGTACTGTAATCACCAAATAATGCGAAATATTTGTCTCTTTCAATACGCAAATACAGTTTTTCTCGACTGGCCGCATCGTGTCTTTGCATCGAAGCATCGCCATACAAGGTATAATACGCACCTGGCGTGATGGTTTGATTAAGAATTTCTTCTTGCACTTTTTTGCTGCTGTCATAAGCAAGGGTTAATAACCAATCACCACTGACTCGCCCTTTTGCATAAAACTTAATCTCACCGTCTTGGTATAAGTCATCGTCAAAATCATTCGCCGTTAACGATTCCATATGACCAGATAAATGATTATAACCTAAGGTGCCTTGCGCAAAACCAACCAAAATCCAGTCTCTTAGATATGGACTTACATAAAACTTAATGTGCTCAGCAACTTCATCGTCATAAATAATATCGGCGCTGTATAAACCGGCTTTAGCCACGGGGTTAAATAAAACCGTACCGTCGGGTGCCATCGTCAGTTGGGAACCATCAGCCTCTAAGTTATTACGCTCATGTTCGTTTTGAAAAGGTTTTAAACTGGAGTTTTCAATCGATAGCTTCACTTCAGATGGAATATGATTGCCTTGATTATCTAATAAAGCCAGCTGAATTTTTAGCGGCGTTTTACCATCGGCAATATTACCTTGAGCTTGCACAAGTCTGAGTTTTTGCACCTCACCGGTGCGAGTAACAGTAATTTTCTGCTCATAGCGGGCATTGCCAAAAGGGCCAATACCTTGCAACAACACCTCGTGCTCACCTTGCTCCCCCACCTCTACGCCAATATAGTTATAGGTGGTTTTGCCTGTCTCACGATTAGCCGATTTATAGGCTTGTCTGTCGGCTGACACTTCTTTTGCATCGACAAATAATTTAGGTTTTAAACGAGAGTCTAAGCGAAATCGAATCGCGGTGGTACTGCGCGCAATAAACTGACCATCTTTTAACGATAAAATACCCAGTTGCTCAGCAACACTGGTGTCTCGAGTCTGGTCGGCCTCAAGCTCAACGCTGCCTAGCCCCATAGCAACGCCTTGTTCTTTACTCTCCACGCTCCGCTCGGTAACTTTACGGTTTATGTTTGGACTGTCACTTTGCGCCACATTAAAGCGAGGCTGACTATTTAATAAATCCAATAACGGGATGGCATTTTGGGGTGTTTTATTGCTCATAACCTCATCATAAGGCAGTGGGTTATGATAAACCACCTGAGCCATAGCCGTGCCATTATACGATACCTTGGTTGATAATTGCGTTGATGGCATAAGCTCAAAGCGAACCTCTTGCAGCTCTTTGGCCGTTAAAGGAATACGCAGACCAAGTGCGATGTCGTCAAAATCGGCTTGAACCTTATCAATATATAAGCTGTTGGGTTTTAATTGCCA